>NZ_NTGM02000001.1:1651623-1981948 GCF_002289235.2 Streptococcus sp. FDAARGOS_256 | reverse complement strand
GTCTCATTGTGGCAGACATGAGCATATAGCTTCTGAGCGATATTGCCCAAACTTGAAACCATCAGTAGCAATTCAAGTTCCTGTTGATTGGCTGAAATCTGAGCACCATTCTTGATTTGTTGCTCAAGTCCAATCAATACGACCTGAATATCACCAAGCGCATCGTAAATCAGTTCAGATTTATCCTTTGCGATACCCTCAAACAATTCTCCTGACTCTTCCATGAGCTTCAAGAACTGCTTGACCGGATTTGCTTCATGTAAATTTCTATCAACAAACCATTGTTGAACCTTGTTTTCTAATTCTGTGTTGTTCATAACCTCACCTCATCTCCAACTTTCACCTTGTCATATAAATCTTTCGTTACTACGAAAATGCCGTAATCACGAATGGTAAGCGTGTATAGCTTGCCATGCCGTCCTTTTTCGACGACCTTACCAAATATCTCAGCGCCTTGATTATCAGCTTTATAGACAACCATCGGGCGCTTTTCTTCCAACTCTCGAATCCTGCCCATCTGCCAGATATTTAGCCCAGCTGATGCCAGAATCCATACTACTATGAATCGTTTCAATCTACGACCTCCTCAACTGTGAATTTAATTCGATGACTTCCGACATTGAAGAAATTCTCAATAGCAATTTTCTTATCACTCGAAACAATACTCATTGCACCTTGCATCACTTTTTACCAAACAAAAATTGGTTTTCGTAAAATCGCTTTTCAATTTCATCTAATTTTTGATAAGGCGATATGTAGTTCTGCTCGGCTGCCATCTCTTCTTCAAATTTTTTCTTTTCTTCTTCTGGAGATAATGAATGATTATAAATTTCTGGAAAGTTGAGTTCTTTCAATTTTTCAAGACCTCTCATCATCTCTGCATAAGCATTTCTTTCTTTTGCATGTTTCTTGTAGTTGACAACGCCTGGTTGCTGACTTGCTAAGAATTTAATTTCAGCATTAGAAAGCTTGTACTTGATACACATCTGTGCATCTATCCAAAAAACATCTGCGTCACCTCGATGCCAATTAAAGTCATTTCTCTCTAAATCCAACAACAAGTCAACTACTTCTTGACCTCGTTGGCTTTCTAGCAGTTCATTGCCAACAGGCCTAGTCGCCATAACCTCAGCGATCCATTCTAGCCAAATAGTGTCTTCCATCACTCCACCTCCTCAATCTCAATCCCTGGGCAATCAAATACCCATCCGAAGTTGGCTTCTTCTAGTTCTTTACGGGTGTGGTGTACATAGACATACTCTGTGTCTTTTTTGTCTCCAAAAAACCAAATTTTTGTAGTATTACTTAAATTCAAGAAGCTCTCTCTATCTAGTATGTTTTTCATCTTCACCAAATACCGCTTCTCTTTCTCGACCTCGTAGCCGAATTGGTGCATATTGACGAGGGTTTGAAATGGTTTTGTGCCAGCGGTTAGAAACCACCTTTCAAACTCATTAAGTTTAGCACCGTCAAAAACAGATGGAATATTATAGGCGCATCGATACAAATTCCCTTCAAAACCATCCTTATTCTCTTCATACCAATCCGCCACAAACTGCTTTACTTTGACTTTATTCAATTCTTGCCGAATCTTATCAGCATTTTTCAATCGACTGCCAACCCATTCTCCCTCAACTTTACCTTGCTCGTAACCTTCACGCCATTTTGCACGACTGAAATCTTGCTCAAATTCACCCATGATAGCCTTCAGCCAAACTTCACGGTCATGCAATGGCAATTCTCGCAATCGTGCTAGTATATTCTTGACATAGCGTGGAGCTTCATCTGTTTGACCTGCTTCTGGTTCATCCTTGACATAAATCGCATCGTTTGGAGCAATAATTTGTTCGCCGTAGGCAAGTTTAACAACGCTCTCAACAAACCTGTCATCAAGCGCCTTTAAGCCAACTATCTTTCCTTTTATTAAAACCTCTGTTCCAACGGGGAACAAAATCCGTGGGACATCAATCAATTCCTGCTTATTCATCTTCCAGCTCCTTCAACTGCGCTTTCATTTTCTTTAATTTTTTCTTCAAAAACTCACGATGAGCAGTACGACCTTGTCCGACTCGTCTATCGCACGGCTTCGAATACTCCTCGATTTCCTTTTCCATTTTCTCGATTGACCGCTTCAACCCGTCAATCATTGTTTGTTTGTTGTATTTCATGGTTTATCCTATTCACCTCAACCTCTATCCGTGGATTTAGACTGTAGAACTTGCCTACATCATGTAGAGCTATCTGACCGTCGTCCTGGAATACGATCCCTGACATACTGTCATATAGCGCTTTTTCGTAGTTGTCAATGTCAGGCTTTTTGCCTACTGGAATGATTTCATCCAGGAGGGCTGCTGGTTCTTCTTCGCCTTAGAAATGTACTGAGGAGGTTTGATATAAAATCTAACCTTTGCCCTCAAAGCTCCCTCAAGAATAGGCTTGCCCATGTACTGATTAGCAATGAGCAGCTGGCAATGATTGCGCCAGGCTTTCATCCCCTTATCTTCATAAGTCGTGGTAAAACTCCCACGCCTTGCAAATCTTGGCCGTGATTGAGGCTTAGGCTCAATGTTCAGGGTCAATTTCATCCAAGAGCCCCTTAAATCCTGCCATCTCAAAGAGATTTTCTCTGTTTTCATTTACGAACTCAAAGAATTTCTTAACCTCTTGTAGTGTTTTGATGTTGCTCTTGACTCGTGTCAATGAGGTAAAAAATACATCATTTTTGGGAATTGCCTGAACTTTGCGCTTGTAGACTGGTTCAAAAAGATCACCATTCTCATCTAGTGTGGGTGCGGCGTCTTTGTTATCAAAGCTAATGCTCATATCATAGTTTAGGGTCGTAACGACCTCTATTTTTGTTTCTCAATGATGATAGCAATACGTTCTGTCACATTGGTTTTACTTGCCATGTTCTTTCTCCTGTAAAAATTCATTGTAAACCTTAGTAAAAATCTCTATTACTAGGTTTTTGGGAATGTTTGACCGTTCGTTGTATGACTTAGAGAATTTTCCCCATTCAATTTCTTGCTTGATAATGTCATTTTTAAGACCTAAATCAAGATTACTAGCAAACTTTGTGGGTTTCTGCAAAGGGTAGTCATAATTGTTGTAGCGTGTGAGGTTGAGATGTGGGAGCTTGAAATCCATGACATCCTCAATATATTTCCACAAACGCCCACTTGCTGGGTTCTCTATGATGAAATATTTAGGGTTATACCGCTTGATGATCTCAATGGTATTGAAAGCACAAAGCTCCCCATTGACTCTCTTCATAAATTGACGGTCATACTGATAATTTATATAGGCTTTCTCGTAGTCAGAGGCGTTCCTGATTGTAAACATGCTAGGCTCCCTTTGTGGAGCAAAGAGGCTATCTGAGAGGTCTTCTTGTTTCCAGCAAGCGTTACCCTCGCACATAGCACTAGCATTACTCCAGCTTTCACATGGTGGGCTAGCTATTATCAAATCAGGCTTTGGCAACTTGTCAAGTTTGTCAAAAAGTGTGTTGTCTCCAAACAAGCGCCCATAGTCAGCAAGGTTCAAATTTATAAAATGATCGTTCTTGTTTTCTACATCTATTCCGATTGGATAGATGTCAATGTTCGCCCCCCCCGAACTATTCAGAGCTTTAACGCCTTTTGTATAGCTACCATTCCCACTGTCAAACAATGCCCAAACAGTCATTTTTTTGTCTGACATCAATACCTCCTAAAACGGTAAACCGTCAGCTGGGAGGTCAAATTGGTTAGGATCGGCAAAAGGTGAGTTATTTCCACTTTGGAAACTGTTGCCTTGCCCTTGTCCGTGCTGACTGTTGCGACTCTCTAGCAGAGCTACACTCTCAGCGACTACTTCGGTCACATATCGACGCTGACCGTCTTTCTCGTAAGACCTGACTTGTATGCGTCCAATGATCCCAATAAGTGAGCCCTTGCTGCAATACTGAGCAATGATGTCAGCTGTGCCTCGCCACGCTTGGAAATTGATAAAATCAGCCTCACGGTCTCCGTTCTCATTCTTGAAATTGCGATTGACCGCAAGTGTGCCCTGCAGGCTAGATACATTGTTAGGCGTTTTTCGTAGATCAGGAGGCGCTACAAGCCTCCCAACCAATGTGACATTATTGATCATCCGTTTTGTCCTCTCTAGCGCTACGCTCTCCCAAGAGATAGCCTAAAAACATCCATAGGATAGCCATCCCAATCTCTTTGATAAAATCATTCATTTTCTTTCCTCTCCTTTCCTGGATTGTGCCACCATTTCATCAGCTCATCCTGATTGTCTTTGATATATCGTTCAAATTCCTCAAATTGTAGAATAGCCCATCTTAATCTGTGCATATCCTCTCCAGCTTTTGAGCAAAAGCCACAAATTTTGAATACTGGCTCAAGATTATTGATAATTTCCAAGACTTGTCCATCAAGGTTCCATACATCATCTTGCTCTATCTTGAAATCTAAAATAAACTCATCTCCTAAGTCATGGATGACTTGCAATCTCTTTCCGTCTGAATAGATTGAAATGCTATCTGATACTTTTTTAATCTCCATTTTTACCACCCATTCTGCTCATTGAGCTCCTCCTGTGTCAAAGGTTCAATACGTTGATAACCGCTGACTTGATAGTTTTCCTTAAATTTAAACCCTGCTTGTTCAAGAGTAGCCTTGAAACGGTCTTTTTCGGCTGTATCTACAAAATACACCTCTAAAGTCATTTTTTGGGTATATCGTTTTAGGTCGTTTTCAGCCCCTCTAAGAGAGTTCTGCTCATTTTGAGGGATTTGCTCACTATCCAAAATTTCGCCTGTTTCTGGGTCAAAATTTGGGGTTTCCGTTGATTTTGGAGCCTGTTCTTGCTGTTTGGCTTGTTGAGCTGCTAAAAGTTCCTGATTTTCTCGCTCTGCTCGTTCTTGAGCCTGTCTGGTTTCTTCCTTTTGCTTTTCAAATTCATAGTCAGCTTTTATTTGTTCAAAGACCTCAGCAAGGGTCAAATCTCTTAACATTCTGATGTATGGAGAGTCAGTCATCCCATACTCAGCACAGAGGCCTGAGATAGCTGATTTTGATTTCTCAAGCTCTTGCTGTTTCTGAAATTCAAATGTGACCATGTCATCAAGGCTTTTCATGGTAGCTTTTTTGAGGGTCATCCCATCTGCCATGAAATCACTAGCCTTGATGTACTCTGTAGCCTTTTCATCAAAGGCTCTAGGGTCTATCATGTACTCAGCTGACTTGTTTGAGATGTAAGCCTTAACTGTGTCTAGTCTGACCATTTTTTGATGGTTTTCAAACTCTTTGACATCTACATCAATCTTATTGATGATGTCTTTGAGTGGCTGGATGGCTTTTTTGATGTACTTGTCAAACTCATCAGCAGGCTCAGAAAGTAGTTTCTTGTTTCTGATACGCTCATCAGAGACTTGCTTGTCTAGTTTTCGTAAATTAGCAAGTACTTGCTTGTCATCCTTGATGGTTGCAGCTGTTACCGTGTAATTTTGGTACTTGGCCACAACATCATTGATATTCTGCTCAAATTTCTCACGGTCAATGATTTCAACCTGTGCCTGTGTTACTTTTACCTGTAATTCTTGCATGTTGTCCTCCTAGTATTCTAGTTCACCGTCTAGCAATTCACCCTGTATTGGCTCCTCAGCTTGAGCAGGTTCAGGATCTGCATGATTTGCCTCTTGCTCTTTGTTGAATTGCTCAATCTCAGTCATCTTGCGTGCTACAACATCCTCACGGCTTTCTTGAGGAGTTACATCGATAGGTGCTGCTTGCTCCATTTCCTCGCTAGTGTAGAGTCCGCCTACATCTTCTGAGAATGAATCACGAACCGCTGCAACGATAGCGACTTTTTCAATCATTTGCCCTGGAGCTTTCTGCCACCAGTTCTTGCCAGTGTTATATGCTGACAACTCTACTTCACGATAGACTGGTCTTGTTCGGTCTTTGCGATAGACCTCACACCAGCCACCGATTAGAGTGCTATTTTTTGGCAATATAACGCCTTTTTTGTTTTTCAATTCTCCGCTTGCATCTTCGTAGATGATCCCGCTTTCAAATCCATCATAATTTGGATTTTGTTCGGCTCGTTTCATGAAGGCGTCCTTTGAAACAACGATTTGAGCGGGATTGTTACCGTATTTAATAAAATAAACTTCTTTTGTGAACGGGTTTAAATTACGATTTTTAACAATTGCTAACAATGTCTGCAATTCCTGCGGGCTTGCTTGATGTTTTGGGTCAACGAAATTTCTCAAAGTTGCTCCGTCAAGTTTCTGTAAATCTGTTAAATATGCTCCTTTTGTTTGCGCTAGTTCGTTTGTCATTTCTTTCTTCCTTTCGTTCTCTTTAAATTCCAATTTTCACGCTTCAAGCGTCTGTTTGCGTTTTGCAATTTCAAAATAATATTTTGTTGCTCGTTGATAATTTTCCCAAGTTCTCGGCCAAGATGGATATAGTCAGACCGCCAATTGTCGATTTCTGCGTGTAATTCTTCAATCATGCTCTAACTTCCAATACTTATCTAAATCCACGGCCATGACGATGGACAAGTTCTTCTGCTCGGTCAGAATCTGTCTGCGATACGGTGCTAGACCTGCCTGCCTTTCTTCTTCATTTCGAGGAAGATAGTATCCGTTCGGTTTAAATTTCTTGGCAACTATCGGATGTTTGAAGTTCACTCGCAGGCTTTCAATCACTTGCTCAAGCATACGCTTTGACAGACCTGTTTCTTTTCGGATGTCCAATGCCGTGATAGGCTCTTCAAAACTGGCTCGGTTAATAATCAAATTCAAGACCTCTGTCTCAGTTTTGTTCATTTCTCTACTGATCATGTGTGCTCCTTTCGCTTTTAAACTTCATCACCTACATATCGATACTGACCGCATCCAATATATACGAACTGGCTTGGGTCGAGTTCTTCCCTGGGTTCGGGCGGTTGCATTATGTCTCTGTCGTAATCAAACATGAGCATACACCTTCCCTAGTTCCAGGACTCGCTTCACATATCGAACTTTAGATGTCAAACCGAGATCCAGCAATTCGTTTTTTTCTTCATTGTTGGCCAAAAGCCACACACGGTTTTCAAGTTCAATTCTGTTCATCTTCCTGCTCCACCTCTTCAGCTTTCACTTTGACATCTAGACGTTTCATGGCTTCTTCTACTGACTTGCCGTCCAAGATGTCCTTGAGTACGTGGCTTACATCATGGATTGCTTGAGCCTTCGCCTTGCTTCTTTCAGTCTCTGGCATCAAGCCCATATCTTGTAGAGCTAGAAACGCAAGACTGAAAGCATGCATTTCTTTCTGAAGTTGTTTGATTTTTTTGATTGCTTTTAGTGCTTTAAACATATTGTTCTCCTTTTTCCTTTATTCTCCGACTTTCCAAATTCGACAACGGGATTCCACTCCAGAAGAAGTCTTGTCTTGAAATTCCCAGTCATTGCCATAAACTCCCGCAGCTTCATACGAAGCTGATTTCAAATAAGCAATAGCTTCTTCCTTAGTCTCGAAAACAGTAGCCGAATAATCTTGCTTGCCAATTGGCAAAAAGTCACGTCCAATCATACTGAAATCCTCGTTTCCAGTTTCAGTATTCTTGACATGGATTGATATAATGTACATCTACATTTCTCCTTGCAGTCTAGCCTTGATATCAAAGTTTTCTTTGTACTTGTAGGCAGCAAGCTCCTGCTTCAAATTGTAGTTTTCTTGCTCGAAAGCAAAGCGACGTTTGCGCTCTTCGAGAAGGTCTTCGTTAAGTTCGACTGCGACTACTCTCCAGTCAAGGCTTACTTCATGGATGATTCCCTCAAGACCGAGTTTTAATTTAGTAAGTAATTTAATTAAGCTACCTCTTCCTCTTTGTCGAGCATTTCGTTTGCAATTCCGTTCCAAATATCATAGAAACGATGATTTTTTGGGATAATAATTGGTTCATCTGGTTCTAATTTTCGACCGTAAGCATATACTGTGACTTTCATTTTGACCCCTTTCGTGGTATAATTTCCTTGAATAATTTTGTCATGCGCCTGATTGCCGTCAGGTGCTTTTTATTTGTATGTCGTGTAGACACTTCCATTTGTCGCATAATACGTCAGCTCGTTCATCTTATTTGTGAATCGCTCGTCTGTCGTGATCATCAACCGTTCTTTAAGCAGAGTCGATAGTCCGTAAAATCGGCTCTCGAACTGCTCAATGGCTCGCTTACGTTCCTCAGTAGTCACTTGCTGACAAGGAGCGTCTTGAAGCTGTGTCTTTGCTGAATTTAAAGGCATTCGTCTTCATGTTTCCTTTCGTTATTCTATCTACGAGACTTTGCTCGTAAAGTTCTTTGAGGTGCTTGCCCTCAAAATTAGTTGTGATAATTGTATTCGTCCTGTTCTCAAGTATTTGATACAGGATTTTTTGCATCCAGTTGTTGCCTTGTCTGATTTCATTCCCGACACTCGACTCTTTGCCGAGGTCGTCCAAAACCAAGAAGTCGACACCTTGCAGGAACTTCACGACAGAGCGCTGTTCCCATTTTGAGTCCTTGTATTGAAAAGCCTCTTGCATCCGAGAGAATAACTCCATGGACGGCATATAGACGACCGACTTGCGGACTTGGAGCATTTGAAAGCTCTCGTTTAAGGTCTTAGCTATCCCGACGGCCAGATGGCTCTTGCCAACTCCAGGCGGTCCAGAGATAATCGTATTTCCTTCATATCGCTCTTTCACATAGTCAGCCGTTACACGCTTAGCGAAATTGACTGCTTCAGCATCCTGCTCTGTATGGATTTCAAAATTCCCAACAGTCGCATTTTTCAAATCGTTTGGGATGATGCTCTCTTTCATAAATAGAGAGTAGGATCTTGTATCTCTGATTTGAGCTTCAGCAATGGCTAACTGCTCGCTTGCGTTCTGGTCGATGATCTCTTGAACACATTCAGGACAATAGGTCAGGGTTCTGTGAGTGCAAGGATTGACTGACTGCCACATATAGACCCCTTCATGTTTGGGGCATTGTTGCTTCAACGTCTCAACCTGCAAGGCTCTTTCTTGCAATTCTTTGCTTGATACTACTTGCATGCGCACCCCCTAGAATCCAAGCCGTGGATCAAATCCATCATCTGACAATCTCAAGCGACCGTTTGACTTACTGCTTGACCGAGCAGGATTCTGCCTATTCTCGACCAGTTCAGCAGTAACAAGGCCTTTCTGCTTCCAGTCCCTCAAGATGCTACTTAGATACTTGAAATAAGGCTTACCGTTGCCGACACACTCCTTGATAGCTAACTTGATAACCTCTTTACTATGGTCTTGCAAGAATACTTTCAAGTCCTCGATTTCAAACGGTGTTGGGTATCGTCCAAACTCTGACAAAATCCAATCATGAACAATTCCCAAATCATTTTGTGGTGGGGTGTCCTCTACACTATATAAAGAGTTAGCACCAGCACCCTCTGGCTCACTCAGTCTTGATATATTAGTCTTGATATTATCAGTCTTGATTGACTGTAATTTTTCCAGTTCTTGACCTGTAATTTTTCCAGTTCCAGACTGTAATTTTTCCAGTTCTTGACCTGTAATTTTTCCAGTTCCAGAAATATATAATCTGTTAGGCTTATTTACACCTTGCTGAACTTCCCTAAGCAATCCAATATCTTGCAAATCTCTCTTTGCCTTAATTACTGTTTTTTCATCACAATTAAGTAAATTCATGAACTGTTTATTTGTGAAGTAGACGAATACGTCTCCATTTTTATCATGCCATTTATTTTGAATAGACAATGTACGTCTATCAAAAATCAACATATACACGACTTTCGCTCTCAGGCTCAAACGCTTATATTCTTCATCTAGCAACCATTGAGGAAATTGGTAAAAAGCATTGTTTTTGACTTCGCTTATTTTCAACCATTCTTTCTCCTTTCTATTTTTCTCAATCTCTTTCTGCTATAATGTAAGCAGAAAGGAGGTAAAGCCATGAGTGATTATCAGTTGGAAGCTTCTTTGATCGTCCTTGGCAAAGAGTACGAAAGAGCCAAGAAAGATGGTAAAGAAAGCTTCAGTATGCATGTCTCTTTCTTTGATGGTTTAGACACTAACTATCATCTTCAAGAGTTTGCAAAACTATATCCCGTAAGGATTGCCCGTCTGAAGTCTGACCAAATAACTTTTCTAATAGATTGACTTCATCTAATGGGAACGGATTGTTATCTATCCTGTCGTTGAAAGTCAATAACACTTCACAATCTTTGTTTTCAAAGTGATTGATAAATTCCACTCTCTCCACTCCGTCGATAAACATTCCATCGACGAAAACTGCGGGGTGGTTTTTTCGTGCAGTTAATAACACATCGTGTTCTGACGTCTTGACTGAAACAACATTTTTATCTTGCATATCGCTTTACTCCTTGAACGAATTTTCGTTCACTTGGTGAAAAAATTAAGCAGTGTCACCTGCTGAAGTGAA
Organism: Streptococcus sp. FDAARGOS_256; assembly: GCF_002289235.2. Lineage (GTDB taxonomy): Bacteria > Bacillota > Bacilli > Lactobacillales > Streptococcaceae > Streptococcus. The sequence continues at coordinate 1,971,487 of NZ_NTGM02000001.1, read as the reverse complement.
AAGGTATTTTAGCTCGTATTCTGGAAAGAATTTCTCCTGAACTAACACAGCTTCTTGAAAAGTGAAAGGGTACTTCCCTTTTAGCTTGTCGCTAACAGTTTGTGATCTTACACAAAGATAGTCAGCGATATCTACAATAGAGATGCCCTTTTCCTTTCGTGCCTCGTCAATATTCAACATACGCAACTCCTTTCTAAACGAATTTTCGTTTATTAGATTTTAAAATTAAGCTCGTTGATGAGCTTGATTATATAATAAACTTTTTTTCGTTCATTGTCAACAAAAAAATGGCAAATTTTTAATTTTATTTTTCTTTACAAACGAATTTTCGTGTGATATAATGTAAAAAAAGGAGAAATAGCTATGACAGAACAGGAATTAAGAGAACTCATAGAGCTGAAATATGGGAGTGTTCGGCAGATGGCATTAAAAGTCAATATGCCAGCTTCTACCATAAATTCCATTCTCAATAGGGGGATTTTAAAATCTAATGTTGATAATATTTTTAAAATCTGCTCAGCGCTTGGGATTCGCCCTGAAACATTGGCTGATGGAGTTGATTTTCATAAACCGGAAACTGAAGAACCCGAAATCCTAACCATCTATAACCAACTAGAAGAACCTAGACAAGAGAAGGTCCTCGACTTTGCCAATGCTCAACTTGATGAGCAGGAAAGTTCTAAGGTTGCTTCGATCTTTGAAAAAGTAAGCAATGAAGATTATATCATTGACTATGTAGAGGGATTGGTTGCAGCAGGACGTGGAACGTTTCAGGAAGATAATCTACACATGGAAGTGAAGCTCAGAGCTGAAGATGTGCCAGAGGAATATGATACAATAGCTAAGGTGGCAGGCGACTCAATGGAGCCACTCATAGAAGATAATGACTTATTATTTATCAGAGTAGCTAGTCAAATTGATATCAACTCAATCGGCATCTTCCAAGTGAATGGCAAGAACTTCGTCAAAAAACTTAAAAGAGATTATGACGGATCCTGGTACTTACAAAGTCTGAATAGTGGATACGAAGAAATCCACTTGTCAGAAAATGACGACATCCGAACAATCGGAGAGGTCGTTGATATTTATAAGGTTTAAAAAATTTAGCGGAATTAAGAAAGGAATATAAAATAATGGCTAAAATCATCAAAGTAACTGGAACAGAGGTTACTATTGCACATAACAAGGAGTATATCAAACTCAATCCATCAGAGTTGAATTTTGTCCCGCAATTAGGAGATGAGGTTGAAGTTCACAAAGTCGACGAAGAAATTATCGTCATGAAAAAAGACAATAAGAAGGATGATAAAATCAATATTAGTATTGTGAACGAAAACAATGCCGTTCAGAATCAGTCGCAAGTCGTTAATACTCAGCAGACTGCTTACGGATTACATTATGTAAATAAATGGGTTTATGTCTTGTTAGCTATATTCTTCGGTGGATTAGGTGCACACCATTTTTATGCTGGTTATAACAGTAAAGGAATTTTTTACTTGCTTCTATTCGTAACTGGTATTTCTATCATTCTTGGATTCTTCCAAGGAGTCCTAGCTTTGTTCAAGACACCTGACGCGAACGGAAAAATTATGGTTTAAATTAAAAAAGCCTCACGCTCTCAAAGTTTGGCGACTCCGAGCGTGAGGCTTACGACAAGAAAGGATTTTCATGGAGATAACCTCGCATGATGTCTTTTCTTGTACCTATTTTATCAAAAAAGGGGTACAAATTCAATGAAAACAACGAATAAAGTGGCTATATATGTCAGGGTTTCAACTTCTTATCAAGCTGAAGAAGGTTACTCAATTGATGAACAGAAAGATAAATTGGAAGCCTACTGCAAAATCAAAGACTGGAAAATCTACGATGTTTACGTTGACGGTGGATTTTCTGGTTCAAACACAAAAAGACCTGAACTGGAGCGCTTGATTGACGATACAAAAAGAAAAAGATTTGATATTGTGCTAGTCTATAAGTTGGATAGGTTAAGCCGAAGCCAGAAAGATACACTTTTTTTAATCGAAGATGTATTTTTGAAAAATGACGTTGCTTTTATCAGCTTGCAAGAAAATTTTGATACTTCAACGCCTTTCGGTAAAGCTTCAATCGGTATGCTTTCAGTATTCGCCCAGCTTGAGCGTGAGCAGATAAAAGAACGTATGATTTTAGGTAAAGAAGGACGTGCTAAAAAAGGGAAAGCAATGTCATGGACGACAATTCCATTCGGATATGACTACTCAAAAGAAACTGGCATCTTATCGGTCAATCCAACTCAAGCGCTCATTGTCAACCGTATCTTCACGGAATACTTAAATGGTAAGTCAGTAGTCAAGGTCATCAGAGACTTAAATGCTGAAGGTCACGTTGGACGAAAAAGACCCTGGGGCGAAACGATAACAAAATATCTACTCAAAAATGAAACATATCTCGGTATCGTGAAATATAGAGGGCGAAAATACGAGGGGCAGCATGAACCGATTATCTCTCAAGAATTATTTGACCTTGTGCAATTAGAGCTTCAAAAAAGGCAAATAGACGCTTTGAAAAGGAATAACAATCCAAGGCCATTCCAAGCGAAGTACATGCTTTCAGGTTTGCTAAAATGCGGATATTGTGGTGGTTCATTAGGTTTATACGTTACTTCTAAAAATCGAAAAGGGAAAGCGTATCAACGCTATCAATGTAGACATAGGTTTGATAAAGACAAGTCAAAAAGATGTAACTCAAAATGGTATGATAAGCAAGAATTGGAAGAGAAGGTCATTGAAAGACTATCAAAAATCAAACTCGAACCGAAGTATCGTAAAGAAATGCTTACAAAGAATGATGAAACTATGAAAGTCGAAGAAATAAAAGAGCAACTGAAAAAACTAAACAATAGACTTGATAAGTTGACCGAATTATATTTGGACGAGATCATAACACGAAAAGAACTTGATACAAAAAACGAAAAAATAAAAATCGAAAAAGCATTTTTAGAAGAACAACTAGAAACCAGGAAGAAGAACACGATCGACATAAGACAACGAAAACTTGCCCGACTTTTGAAAGATTTCAACCCCGAAAAATTAAGCTATGAAGATGTTTCAAAAATTGTAAAATCTGTCGTAAATGAAATAGTTGTCACGAAAGACGAAATGGCGATAACGCTAGACTTTTAAGGGTTTAGCGCTATTTTTGTATTTTAGTCAAATTGATAATGATAACTTTATTATACATATTTTCTTCCTCCTACTTATCTATTCGCAAGGAATCAAAAAAAGTTACAGAAATTTGTAACTTTTCGAGAAAATTTTTTATTTTTTATGAACCATGAAACCTGTCGCCTGTTGATTGGCCATAATGGTCATATCTGTAATCTGCACACGATGGGGTTGACTGGTCACATAGACAACAGTGTCTGCGATATCCTGAGCTTGCAAGGCTTCAATTCCCTGATAGACGGTCGCAGCACGCTCTTTGTCACCATGAAAACGTACCGCAGAAAAATCTGTTTCAACAATTCCGGGTTGAATGGTGGTCACCTTGATATCTGTCGCAATGGTATCAATTCGCAGTCCATCTGAAAAAGTCTTGACTGCAGCCTTGGTGGCTGAGTAAACAGCTGCCCCAGCATAGGCATAAATTCCTGCGGTTGACCCCATGTTGATAATGTGACCCTGATTGGCTTTTACCATTGCTGGCAAGAAACAGCGAGTGACTGCCATCAAACCCTTGACATTGGTATCTAACATGGTCAGCATATCCAATTCTTCATGGTCTTGATAGGGAGCCAAGCCAAGAGCTAGTCCAGCGTTATTGACCAAGATATCAATCTGCCCTATCGTTTCCAAAATATCGGAGCAGACAGTCTTGACCATGGTCATATCCGTGACATCCAGTGGAAAGGTCCAAACGGTTTGATTAGGAAAAGTTTCTGTAAACTCTGACTTGAGAGCCTCTAATCTGTCTGTCCGTCGCCCTGTTAGAACGACATTCTCCCCCTGCTCCAGATAAGCACGCGCAATCGCTTCACCAATTCCAGAGGTCGCTCCTGTAATCACTACATTTTTCGCCATCTTATCCCCCTCTATCTGGTCTATCAGGCACTGACAACTTCCTAGGCAGTCCAGTGTTTGGCTGGGTCAAATGGAGTTCCGACAACTTGGTCTTCTGATAATTCAATAACCCCACGTTTTTGCGGAGCATTTGGCAAATGCAATTCACGAGGGCTGCACATCATGCCAAAACTCTTTTCACCGCGAAGCTCGCCTGGGAAAATGAGATTGCCTTTTGGCATCATCGCTCCAGGAAGAGCTACAATGGTTTTCAACCCAACACGCGCATTAGGTGCTCCTGCCACGATTTGCACTGTCTTGTCACTTGCGACGGCCACTTGGCAGATGTTGAGGTGGTCACTATCTGGGTGAGCGACCATCTCGATAATTTCACCGACAACAAACTTAGGTTCTTTGTCATTGACAATCTCTTCTGCAAAGCCTTCCGCTCGCAACTCTTGGTTTAAACGAGCGACTTGCTCATCTGTCAAAAAGACTTGACCGCGCTCTGCAATTTCAAACAAACTCGAAACTTCGAAAATATTCCAAGCTACTGTTTCCCCATTTTCTTTGATGAACACACGGACTACCTTGCCTTTGCGCTCCACATCCAACTTGGCATCTCCGCTATTTTTCACGATGATCATAAGGACATCGCCAACATGCTCTTTATTATATGTAAAAATCATTATTTCCATTTTCTCCTATTTCAGTCCTGCTAAAAAGTCGTTAATTTGTTGCTTGCTTTTACGGTCACGATTGACAAATCGGCCGATTTCCTTGTCCTTTTCTAGCACAACAAGACTAGGAATGCCGTACACATCCCAGAGTTTAGCCAGATCCAGATACTGGTCTCGGTCCACTCGAATAAAGGTGAACTCTGGATTGGTCTCCTCAATCTCTGGCAAGGCTGGATAGATATAACGACAATCGCCACACCAGTCCGCCACAAAAAGGAAGACCTTCTTGCCATCTTGCTCTACAAAACCTGCTAGTTCTTCTATACTATTGGGAGTAATCATAAGACTTCCTCCTCATAGACTAGGTCTTCATTTTCATAGACAAAGGTATAGTGACGACCATCCTCGAAAATGACTCCTCCGACGAGTCGCTCTAGACTACTTTCGTAGACTTGAACATAGAGAGTCGCAATCTCACCCATATCTGAGAAAAGTTCGCGCACGATAGCGGTCAACTCTTCTTGAGTCTTCATGAGTTTGTGGTTATCTGCTGCTTTTTTGGCACCCAAAGCGAGGGCACTTAGACCAGCCACAGTCAAGCCAGTCATCCATAATTTCTTAGCTTTCATACCATTCATTGTAACACAAAAAGGGCTCTAGGACAAATAGGGAAGTAGCATATAGGTAAGGAAAATCCCCTTCCCTCAATGAGGAAAGAGGACAACTTATCCTTATTGCCAAGCGCCTGAGTTGCCAACATAATAGCCATCAGGTGTGTAGGTATTGCGAAGCATCTTACCTGAGGAATCCAGATAGTACCACTTGTCCTGATCCTTAACCCAATCACTCTCAACCATATCGCCAGAAGAAGTGACATAATACCACTCTCCCTTGTCATAAAGCCAAGTGCTTGCTTTCATAGAGCCTGAAGTTGATAAATAGTACCACTTTCCTTGGTCGTAAAGCCAATCACTAGCAATCATAGCTCCTGATGATTTAAAGGCATACCAGTTGCCACCTTGATAGAACCAAGTTTGATTAAACATAATCCCTTTATCATTCATAAAGTACCAAGTTCCATTGTCTTTAACCCAAGCATTTTGAACTAGTTGGCCTTGTTTTTGATAGTACCAATTTTGGTCTGATTTTAGCCAGCTTTCTGCTTTTACAATCGGATAAAGTTCTCGGAAGGCTCCTCCCCCCTTGTAGGAATGACTGATAGATTCTGGGTTTGTAAGTTTTAACTCACCATTGTCATGGTCTTTCCAAGCATAAACTTTTTGACCATTGATAGTCTCTGGTAAGGTAGCAGTGTAGGTCTTGGTTTGATAGTCCCATTTTGTATCAAGGTAGGTGTAATGGTCTTTTGATTCTTCAATACGGTAGTAGCCACTTTTCTCACCATTATATACATCATCTACCACTTTAGAGGACCAGATCTTTACTTCATTTCCACTCTTGGCCTCGACCTTGATATCTCCTCTATAGCCATAAGGTACGTAGAAATTCAGGTAACGCCCCTCTGTACCGACCATAGACTTGTCCTTTTCTTGGCCTAGGAAATTGACTGTCTGATCTTGACCATTGAGACTGACCATCCATTCGATTTTCTCAGTTTTTGGCAAATCCAAGACTTTGATATCTACTTCATGGCCATTATTAAATCGAAGAATTTTGCCATCTTGATACTTAACCCCACCCTTAATAACCCATTCTTCTTCCAATTCGAATGCTTTTCCTGAATGAGGGAAAGCCAGTAAAGCTAAACCTGCTAGAGACAAACAAAATAGTGTGATTTTTTTCATTGTATATCCTCCTTAGGAATTATTATATTAATAGTATCACTATCTATTTTTTTTGCAAATCTTATCCTAAATATGCTAGAAGAAACCTCTGAGATTGCTCTCAGAGATTAGAAGATAACTAGTTACTATTTTCAACTGCTGCAGTCACAAAGGCAGTGTAGAGTTCTTCTGGGCGGTTTGGACGACTTGAAAGTTCAGGATGATACTGACAAGCCACAAAGAATTTATTTTCAGGAATTTCCACAATTTCGACCAAACGATTGTCTGGAGAAACTCCTGAGAAGACAAAACCTGCTGCCTCAAACTGTTCACGAAAGGCGTTGTTAAACTCATAACGGTGACGGTGACGGCGTTGCACCACTTCTTGATTATGATAAGCAGCCGCTGCTTTAGAGCCACGTTTCAACTTAGATGGATAAAGTCCCAAACGAAGGGTTCCACCCATATCCTCAACATCAACCTGGTCACGCATAATATCAATGATAGGGTATTTTGTATCTGGTGCAAGTTCTGCAGAATTGGCACCTTCAAGACCCAAAACGTGACGAGCAAACTCGATACAAGTCAACTGCATTCCTAAGCAGACACCCAACATTGGAACATCATTTTCACGCGCATAACGGATGGCTTGGATTTTCCCTTCCGTACCACGTTGGCCAAAACCTCCTGGTACGATGATTCCGTCCGCATCCGACAAGAGCTCTGCCACATTCTCTGCTGTCACATCATTGGCGTTGATCCAATTAATCTTCACTTCTGCGTCGTTGGCATACCCAGAGTGTTTCAAAGCTTCAACCACTGAGATGTAGGCATCTTGCAACTCCACATACTTACCGACAAGGGAAATTTTAACTTGTTTTTTCAGGTTCATGACCTTGTCCACCATAGCTGACCATTCTGTCATATCCGCTGCTGGTGCATCTAGTTTCAAATGGTCACAAACAATTTGGTCCATGCCTTGTGCCTGCAAGTTCAATGGAATTTGGTAAAGGTGTTCGACATCCAAAGACTCGATAACAGCTTCTGGAGCCACGTCACAAAACTGAGCTAGTTTATTTTTAATTCCCTGACCAGCTGGTTTCTCGGTACGAATGACCAACATATTTGGCTGGATTCCCAAACCACGCAATTCTTTTACAGAGTGTTGAGTCGGCTTAGTCTTCATTTCACCAGCAGCCTTGAGGTAAGGAAGCAAGGTTGTGTGGATATACATAACATTATCTGCACCCACATCTGCCTTCATCTGACGAAGGGCCTCTAGAAATGGCAAGGACTCGATATCTCCAACGGTTCCACCAACCTCTGTGATAATGACATCAGAGTCAGTCGTGACAGCGGCACGCTTGATTTTTTCTTTCAAAGCATCTGTGATATGAGGAATGACTTGGACAGTTGCGCCAAGGTACTCGCCACGGCGTTCTTTACGAAGAACTTCACTGTAAATTTTACCAGTTGTCACGTTGGAATATTTGTTGAGATTGATATCGATGAAACGTTCATAGTGACCCAAGTCCAAATCTGTCTCTGCTCCATCATCTGTCACAAAGACTTCTCCGTGCTGGTAAGGACTCATGGTTCCCGGATCGATATTGATATAAGGGTCAAACTTCTGAATTGTCACTTTTAGACCACGATTTTTCAAGAGACGGCCTAGACTTGCTGCGACAATCCCTTTCCCAATAGACGACACCACACCACCAGTTACAAAAATATATTTCGTAGACATAGATTCCTCTTTCTAAAATGCTCAAGGCCTTGTTAACTACGAGGGGAGATAGAAAACAAGACCCTTATGAATAACGACATTTCAAGAAAACTTCCTGAAAAACAAAAATAGCTCCCTAGTAACTAGGGAGCCCCGACCTCTAAAAGAGGTGCCCGAACAATATGATACCTTAAAGCAGAACATTTGTCAACCCGAATCGGTAAAACCTGAAAAAAGGAGATTGTTTTCAGAAAGCCAACTAAAGATCCGCATCCAAACGGATATTTCGCTCAACTACTTTGCCCAAGTAACAAAAAAGGAGATCCAGCGATCTCCTTCTTAAGGCACTTTACTCTTCTTCACTTGTTTCAGCGTCATCGTCAGAAAACTCGTCGTCTTCTTCGTTGAGATCCACGTCTTCACCCAAGTCATCAGGGGCGATTTCGTTTATTTCCGCATCGTAAGCTTCCACTTCATTTTTCTCATCATCTGGATTTTCATCATCGTATGAAAGAGCTGGATCTGCTTCGTATGCGTCTTCGTCTTCTGGATCATCCGCATTGTAGTCAATGGCATCTGAATCTCCATCCATGAAGGCATTGACACGCTGCTTCTTAGCTTTTGGTGCTACTTCATCATCATCACTTTCTTCAAGAGCGATGATTTCTTCGTCAATTTCGTCTACACCATACCATGAACGAAGACCCCATTTGTTGTCTCCAAGTGAGATGAAGCTACCGTCAAAGTTCAACTCTGTGTAGAACAAAGGCAAGGCTTCACGAATATCGCTGTTTGATGTTCCAAGGTAGTTTTGAATTTCATTTACAAGATCGCTAAAATGCATCTCATGATCGCGACCACGAAGTTCCAAGATAGCACGCGCTACCTCAATCATAGATAGTTCACTTTTTTCTTGCCCAGCAAATACTTCTAATTCCAAAGCGTTTCTCCTCATTTTTACTACTATCGCCAGAGCAAACAGACTCTGACCTCATTTTATCATGTACTCTTTATTGTACGATAATTTTGCGGAATAGTCAAAGGTTTAATGAGAGAAAGTGACAGGACTTTTTTATTTCTTTGCTACCCAGCCGATAGCATCGCTAGGTGGGTTTTCGGTATCAAGCCAGATGAATTCAATACCAATTTCACCATTTTTAAATTTGGTCAATCGAATGCCGTTGATTTCCAGCTCATTGAGTCGTTGACCTGTCAAGACTTCTCGTTCTTTCAACTGGAAAACACCACGCAAGATCCAATTTCCAAGGATTTCTTGCTTATCAGTTGACTGAATCGCCTTACCAGCTTCTTGGTTGATATAGGCGTTAATAACATCACCAGAAGATAAGAAACGTAATTTAAAAGTTCTTTCCTCTTTTGGTAGAGCTAGTTTTTTAGTGCCGGGTTCAAAAGTCCCAAATCTAGGACCAAAGAAATCAGGTCTTTCATCATGGAAATTTTTGGAGTCAGGCAGAGGAATGTAAACCTCGCTAACTGGACGATAAACCAGCTGTTCAATTTCTTTAATGAGTTTTTCATTGCCAGTATTGTGAGCAAAGTTAATCAAGTCCTCACGAATAGCCTTCATCTGAGCTTTTTCTTCCTTGCTGGTCCATTTCTTCAAGAGTATTTCTTCCAGAGAGAAGCTCACAAAAGCTAGTTCCTCTGGAGCCAGACTATCCTTAAATTTATCTTGAATCTTTAAAATTCGAGGCAGGCGATCTTTCTTAGCTAATTTTGAACCGCCGTTAAAGGCATTGAAACCAGAGTTTTCTTCCACATTTCCATGTTTATCTGTAATCACCCAAGACACTGTTTCTAAGATATCGGATTGTTCCTTTTCAGCTGTCAGCAAATGAAGATTTTCAAAGAGAGAAAAAGGGTCTTCGATATAATGGACGTCCCAAGTATCTACAACAATGTCTTTATTGTTAAAGGTCATATGAAGCTGGCTGTCAGCTGCGGTGTACTTGTAGTGGTGTTTCCCATCTGTAAAACGAAAATTGGTTGGATTATTTTTGGTAGTTGAGCCCTCAATGACCAGATTATCAATATCGACTGGTAAATAAGTCGTCTCCCCAACAAAAATTTTAGGATTTTCCCCCTTCGGTGTTGGCATCAGAACGTGATAAACAGCTTCAACATTGACCGAATCCGAGTTGAAACCCTTGATTTGTGCCTTAGAGGACTCGATTCTCTGGTTTCTCAAAGTCGAAATCTTTCGTGCCAACTCTTCATAACGTTGATAGTTTTCCTTGTCTGCTGCTTCTTTATCAGTAGCAATATCTGCATGAAACTTGATATCACCCAACAAGTCTGTCCAAGATTGAGAATCTTTCTTGAACTGAGCGATTTTTTGGTCTCCAGAATTAATCCCAAAAGACTTGATACCCACTAGGTATTTATGATTTTCATCCACAACGACAGAAGCATCATAAGAAGTATTGGCAATATCTTCCCCTACGGCATTAAAAGCCTTCTGGAAAACAGTCTCCTGAAACTTGGAGTTAACAATCGGAGCCACATAATTCTCTGTTTGTCCCTCATCTTCAGATTCTGCCTTTTGAGAGAAAGCTTGGCTCAAACTAGCGAAGTTGGTAATTAAGGTTTTGTATTTGTCTTTTTGTTCAGACTTTAGATGTTCCCACATAAGCACCCTCTTTTCTATTTTCAGTATATCAAAAGAAGATTAGTTTTTCACTAATCCTCTTATATATTCGTTAATTAATACTGTAAAATTCGAGTTTGCCTTGTTTTTTTACGAGTCTCAAATACTCTTCGTCTGATAAAACGGCTAAACCATCGTCATAAGCCTTGATTTTTTCAAGAGCCTGGTCATAGCTATCCACAAAATCCTTGACATAGGATTGGCCTTCAAACTGGCCGTTCATTTTGGTGTAGATAATGGCGAATTTTCCAGAGCGATCAAGTTGAGATTGCCCTTGGCCCTCATTTAAAGCCTTGGCAACATTCTCTGCGATGCGTTTAATCACAGGAACAACTACGCTATTTCCAGCTTGTTTATAGAGCTGACCGTTAGAAACACCTTCTGGGATTTTAAAGGATTTAGGATAGCCTTGAACATTAAAGGTTTCTTTAGGAGTCAACTTACGAATCTCGCCGCTGTCTGTCAAGATCAATGGAACGTTGTGTCCACCTGTTCCCATATTTGCTGTCAGGGTAGGGACAACACCGTTTTTATTTTCACGGACATACTGACGGCGCCATTGGTAAACTGTATCTTGACTGGTGACTTCAAATTTCAACTGGTCATAGAAATTCTGCTTGCCTTCACGGTAGTAGTAGACCTCGTCTAGCTGATCACCAAAGTTAATCACATCCTGAAGACTCGTAGTCAGCTTGATTTCCTCTGGGAACTCAAACAAGTCATAAGCTTCCTTGGTATCAAAACCAACAATATAGATCCGCTCACGGTTTTGTGGGATATTCCCATAGTCTTTCCCGTTAAGAACCTTCCACTTGATAAAGTAGTTGTTCTCAGTCAAGGCTTCACGAATAACCTTGAAGGTATTGCCATGGTCATGACCGACCATGTTCTTGACGTTTTCGATGAAAATAGCGCGAGGTTTGCATCCCTCGATCATGCGAAGCAATTCGAAGAAAAGATCCCCACGATCATCATCAAAGCCCTTGCGATAGCCCGCAATACTAAAGGCCTGACAAGGGAAACCTCCCATAATCACATCCACTCGCTCGGCTGGAATATCCTCTGGCTGAACATCGTGGATATCACGACCATCCAAATAAGTATCTGGATGGTTTAACTGATAAGTCTGACGCGCATACTTATCAAATTCATTGGCATACACCACTCTGAACTCGTTGGTCTGTTCAAATCCCAACTCAATTCCCCCAACACCTGAGAAGAAAGCTGCAATGTTGTACTTCTCAGGTCGGTTCGAACTTACAGAATTAGTCATGTCTTACCTGCTTTCTAGAAATGTTAGTTATATTAGTAGTATTTTGATAATTTGCAAATAATTGTATTTTATCTTTTTATTGGATATAAAAATATCTATTTGTACCCATATTTTTACTTGCTCCTATGGATTTATCAACAATTTCCTATTATACAATTATGTACTTTCATCATCAATGTTTATTATTGATTATTCTTTTTGGTCTTGATCTCACCAATGCTTTCACTCGTTCTGATAGATGTATCAATAACTTTCTCTCTTCGTTAATTTCCTCTTCTACAATTTGTATACTTTTATCATCAATATTTGATATCACATATCCTTTTACATCATTAAATTCTTCTTTAGAATGAGCTAATGAGTTCCGTTTATCTATCATTCGCATCCAATCATTCAATAATGATTTGTTGAGGGTTTTATCACGTTCACTAAGATAATTATTTTTAAAATCTCTGTAGAGAGATCTATAATTTCTAGAATCTGCCAAGTCAACCTTTAATATTTTTTTTAATTCATACTCTATCTCAGCATTTTCACTCATATACTCTCCTCTAAGAGCATTTAGTTCATCCCATTTTGATAGACTAATTTCAATGGCTTTCTGAAATTCACGTTTAATTACTTCATCACTAGGAGAGGATAAGTTGATAATCATAGTATTATTTAATAATCCTAGATTATCTTCCTTATTAATTTTTGTTATTACTGTCTCCTTTATCTCATCATAATTTTTTGAATAAAGAATAAAAAATTGCTTATAGTTTTCTCGACTTCTTACATCACTTAAAAAGTCAATACCATTATCAATACCATTCGCATATTCTTCTCCTAAATTAAAATCGGATATAAAAAAATCGATTCTTTTAGAACTATCATCCAAAACTTTTCTGGCATCTCCAATGCTTTCACATAAATGACAATTATCTGTTAATAATTGATAACCTTTATCTTCTATAGCTTTTTCTACTATTTTTAAATAGTCGTGAAAAGCATCTTCCATCTCATCTTCTAACCAAATAATACTAATATCTCTACGCATTTTCTAATTATCACCTAATTCAATTATAAAGCTTGTTTCTTCCGTATTTGAAACCACTTTAATTCCCCATTTAAATTTTTTACAAGTTTGTCTAATTATGTACATCCCAACTCCTGTTCCATTTTCTTTAGTAGTAAACCCTAATCTAAAAATATCGTCCTTATTTACTATTTCAGAAGATAATGGCTTATTAGAAGTTATAACTAATCTATTTTCTTCATCTATGAATTTAAATATAATTTTGTCTGCTAGTTGATCCATAGCATTTATAATAAAATTATCTAGTATCATACCTAAATCAAAAATATGTACTCTGGAAGTATGAGGATTATTTGAAAAATCAATTATAATCTCTAAATTTTTATAAGACAGACTGTTTAAGTAACTCTTTATATAACTTTTGACATTAATGTATTTCCTTCCTTTTACTTCAGAAGTATTTAATTTGAGAATTTGGTTTTTTATTGTAAATAATTTTCCAGAAGATTTTTTTAGACTAACAACATACTCGCTCACTCGTTCAAAATCATCTGTCGATTTAAAATCTGCAACAATTTTTTTATTTACTGAATCTATGTTTTTATACACTCCAGTTAATTCATGAGCAAGCAAATTTTGTTGCGCAGAATTATTACTTCCAATTAGAACATCCTTTCTTTTACTTTCCTCCTCTGCTATGTGTCTAGCTATTTCTGCTTCTTTTTGTTTTGTCTCTGCCAATTTTCTAGCTAACTCAGCCTCCTGACGTTGCTGTTCTGCAATTCTTTTATTTTCTTCTGCTTGCTTCCTTTTTTCCTCTGCAAGTTGCTCTTTTCTTTCTAATTTCTCTTTTTCTTCTTGTCGAATTTTTTCCACTTCTTTGCGAACTACACCACCAATATTAACACGTTCACTTATCAACTTATTAACAATTGGTTTTAGCAGTTCAATCAATAAAGTTATCCTTTCATCATTTCCTGATAATCCTTCACGATTTGAAGTTGAAATATCCTCCAAATAATCATTGTCTAAAATATCAAATGAGATTTCCCCTTCTATATAATTACTAAATGCTTGAGTATTATTTAACTGTGGCATAAAATCTGATACTGCCAATTTATCTCTAACATAAAGTCTTAGCTGATTAGCCTTATAAACAGAATTCCTTATAAATCTATTATTGGGATCATTTTTTGTATTTTCAGATGCTTCCACCATATTAATTGTACTGTGGATTCCTATCCAACCAGTTAATTCATAATTAAATTCCTTTGCATCTCCTTGTAAAGTTATAAATTTTCTTTTTCCTTTTAAATTTATTTTAGTAATATCTGATGGATTTAATTTTTTTACCTTACGTAATTTGTTGGATACTTGCTCTAAATCTGCATTTATTTTCACTGAGTCATTTAACAATTTGTTTTCAACGATACCTTCAGAAGTTTGAAAAAAAGCATACAAATTTTTAAATCCAATTACTTTAGAAACTTTTGAAAATTCTATTTTCTGTTTTGCTTTAGTCTTGTACGCCACTTCGATAACTGCACCAATATTGTTTAACAAGTAATAATTAGCCAAATTCATCTTTAAAGAATCTAGCTTTCCCTCTGCAAATCCAGCTAGATTAACTCCAACCGATTTTATCAAAGTCCCCGACTCAAACGAATCCCAAACACTTCTATTTTCAATAGATACATCATCAATGTCAACACGAATTAATTCAGGAATATCGCTATCAGATGCATTTGTAGAGTCTAACATCCAAGCTGTTTCAGTTCCTCCCTTCTTAGAAACTATATAATATTTTTTTGACAAAAATAACGTCGCTAATTTTCCTATACCTTTTCTTCCCTTTGTCTTCTCAGAGAATTCCTCGTTTGATATACGTCTGTTTCTACCAATCAAGGCGTATTTAGTGGATAAATCTTCATAGCTCATTCCGCTACCATTATCTAAAATTTCTAAGATTGAATTCTCTTTATCGATAGATTCTATATAGAGCTTAACATTTGTTGCACCAGCATCTAAACCATTAGCTATTAATTCAGATATTGCACTCCAATTATTAGTATACATTTGCTTTCCTAACAAGTTTAAAGCAAAATAAGAGAAGTTAAATGGGATACTATTAGTTTCTATCATAATTAAACGCCTTTATAATTTATTTTCCTCGAAAAAATTTTTAATTCTATTAGCCAGATGAATACTCAAAATAGGAGGTACAGCATTCCCAATTTGACTATTGATAGCTTGCAATCCACCTACAAATTTATAATTATCTGGAAAAGATTGAATTCTTGCCCCTTCTCTAGCTGTCAAAGCTCTGTTTTGTTCAGGATGAATGCAACGAAGAGAGGATGGTGTTGACAAATTATTTGTTATGGTAGTAGCAGGTCTATCCCACCACAATCTACCGTAGGTATTGTTATAGCCAGAAGTTAGGTATAAATCTTTATCTAAAATACCATCTTTTACCATCCTATTAATATCGTTTTTCCCCTGCCCCTCTCCAAGAGCTCTCATTATTTTTTGTAATCTCTCACCATGATTTCGACTAACATGATTAAGTAGCTCGGTTTGATTTCCTCTTAATAAAGCTTGGTACTCTGTTCTTGGTTCACATATATAATTATTTTTTTGTTCATTATTTCCTAATATAGGTAAATCACTAATTGCATCTCTTAATGTAATTTCATTATTTAGGGTAGTTTCTTCTGGGAATGTCCACTCGAACTTAATTTTTAAATCCTTTCTAATTCCTATCAAAAAGACACGTTCTCTATTTTGAGGAACACCAAAATCTTTTGCATTAATTAATTTAGTATAGACGTCATAACCACTGACATCACCAAAGCTTGATAAATCATTAAAACTTTCTTTTACATTTCTAATGATTGGGCCGTTCTGTTCATTTTTCATAGTTAAAAGTCCATAAACATTTTCAAAAACAAACATCTTAGGTTGGATAAAAGAAAGTATCCTTCGATATTCTCTATACATTTTAGCTCTTTTATCATATTGTCTCTTACCAACCGTACTAAATGACTGACAAGGTGGTCCACCAATAACTAAATCAACTCTTTTTGAACTGATTCCTTTGGATTTTAAAAAATGTTCATCTATATTAGCAATATCTTCCTCAATCATAGTAACTTTAGGATAATTTTGTCTGAAAGCTTCTGCTGCATCATGATTGAATTCATTTGCAAATCTAATATTAAAGTCATTTCTGGAAACAAATTTATTATTTTTAATTGTATTCTGAAAGCCAAAAGTCAATCCTCCAGCACCAGAAAATAAGTCTACAACTTCTATCATTTCTTACCTTTTTTTAAAAAATATTCTCATTTTTCATTATACCAAAAACCTCAGCAAATTGCCGAGGTTTCTTTATTTATTTCACCAACTTCTTCATCTCATCAATTCGTGCGACGGTCGCGTCGTATTTAGCTTGGTAGTCGGCTTGTTTGTCGCGTTCTTTTTGGACGACTTCTGGTTTGGCATTGGCTACGAAGCGTTCGTTAGAGAGCTTCTTGCCGACCATATCCAGTTCTTTTTGCCATTTAGCCAGTTCCTTGTCGAGACGAGCCAATTCTTCTTCGACATTGAGAAGGTCTGCCAGTGGCAAGTAGATTTCTGCTCCTGTGATGACGCTTGACATAGCGAGTTCAGGTGCAGGGATGTTTGATGCGATTTCCAAGTGTTCTGGATTTGTGAAGCGTTTGATGTAGTTGACATTGCTGTTAAAGAAGGCTTCCAAGTCGCTATCGCTAGTCTTCACAAGGATGGTGATAGGCTTGCTTGGCGCTACATTTACTTCAGCACGCGCATTCCGAACAGCACGAATCAAGTCTTTGAGGCTTTCTACACCAGTGTGAGCCGCAAGGTCTTCAAAGGCTGGGTTAACAGTTGGGTAAGCAGCTGTAACGATAGAACCTTCTGAGATTTGTCCAAAGATTTCCTCTGTCACGAATGGCATGATTGGGTGGAGAAGACGAAGGATCTTGTCCAAAGTATAAAGGAGAACAGAGCGTGTGATGACTTTCTCTTCTTCATTATCGCTATAAAGGACTTCCTTAGTCAACTCAACGTACCAGTCCGCAAACTCATCCCAGATGAAGTTGTAGAGGATATGTCCAGCCACACCAAACTCAAACTTGTCAAAGTTTTCAGTAACTTTGCCGATCGTTTCATTAAGGTTGTGGAGAATCCAGCGGTCTGTGACATTTCCAGCTTCCTTGTTAACAACTTTTTCCACATTGGCAGTTGCTTGCTCAAGGGTCAAACCTTCATTGTTCATGAGGATGTAGCGAGAGATGTTCCAGATTTTGTTAATGAAGTTCCATGAGGCATCCATTTTCTCGTAAGAGAAGCGCACGTCTTGCCCTGGCGCAGAACCGTTTGAAAGGAACCAACGAAGGCTATCTGTTCCGTACTTATCAATAACATCCATTGGATCAATCCCGTTACCGAGGGATTTAGACATCTTGCGTCCTTGCTCATCACGAATGAGACCATGAATCAAGGCATTTTTGAATGGCGACTTGCCAGTAAATTCCAAACCTTGGAAAATCATCCGAGACACCCAGAACGGAATAATATCATAACCAGTCACCAAAGTTGATGTTGGATAATAACGTTTAAAGTCTTCTGAGTCGACATCCGGCCAGCCCATGGTAGAGAATGGCCAAAGGGCAGAACTGAACCACGTATCCAATACGTCCTCATCCTGAGTCCATCCGTCACCTTCTGGAGCTTCTTCACCGACATATATTTCACCCTCAGCATTGTACCAAGCAGGGATTTGGTGACCCCACCAGAGCTGACGAGAGATTACCCAGTCATGGACATTTTCCATCCATTGGAGGAAGGTATCGTTGAAACGAGGTGGGTAGAATTCTACCTTGTCCTCTGTATCTTGGTTGGCAATGGCATTCTTAGCCAATTGGTCCATCTTGACGAACCACTGAGTAGACAAGCGTGGCTCAACCACAACACCTGTACGCTCTGAGTGACCAACGCTGTGGACACGTTTTTCAATTTTAACAAGAGCACCAATTTCTTCCAACTTGGCAACAACTGCCTTACGAGCTTCAAAGCGATCCATACCTGCAAGTTCGAAGGCTAAGTCATTCATCGTTCCGTCATCGTTCATCACGTTAACTTGTGGCAAGTTGTGGCGTTGACCAACCAAGAAATCGTTTGGATCGTGGGCAGGCGTAATTTTCACGACACCAGTACCAAACTCAGGATCAGCGTGTTCATCCCCAACGATTGGGATCAGTTTATTAGCGATTGGAAGGATAACGTTTTTACCGATCAAGTCCTTGTAGCGAGGATCTTCTGGATTGACCGCAACCGCAACGTCCCCAAACATGGTCTCAGGACGAGTGGTCGCAACTTCAAGGGCGCGTGAGCCATCTTCCAGCATGTAGTTCATGTGGTAGAAGGCACCTTCGACATCCTTGTGAATCACCTCGATATCAGAAAGAGCTGTGCGAGCTGCTGGGTCCCAGTTGATAATAAACTCACCACGGTAGATCCAGCCTTTTTTGTAAAGGTCCACAAAGACCTTACGAACCGCTTTTGACAAACCTTCATCAAGAGTGAAACGCTCACGAGAGTAGTCTACAGAGAGCCCCATCTTGCCCCATTGTTCCTTGATAGTAGTGGCATATTCGTCTTTCCATTCCCAGACTTTCTCGAGGAATTTCTCACGACCAAGGTCATAGCGGGAAATGCCCTCACCACGCAAGCGCTCCTCAACTTTAGCTTGAGTCGCAATCCCCGCGTGGTCCATCCCTGGAAGCCAAAGCGTATCAAAACCTTGCATGCGTTTTTGACGGATGATGATATCCTGTAAAGTCGTGTCCCAAGCGTGACCAAGGTGGAGTTTACCAGTTACGTTTGGTGGTGGAATCACGATAGAATAAGGCTTAGCCTTTTTATCGCCTGAAGGCTTGAAAACATCGGCATCAAGCCATTTTTGGTAACGACCAGCCTCAACCTCGGCTGGATTGTATTTAGGTGAAAGTTCTTTAGACATGTGTGTTCTCCTTAATAATTAGTTTCTTTTTAATTTCTTGTTTAGTTTCTTATTTATTTTCTTGCGTAATTTTATCTGTTCTTTTTTTAGTTTATTAACATCTTCTTTTGTTATATTATACTTTATATCCCATGATTTTTGTTTCAATCTAGAGTTTAAATTATAAATTTCGTAATATTTTAACTCTAAATCAGTCCTATTTTTTTCTATCTTTTTTATTTGAGAAATATATTTATAGTCTATATTAAAAATTTGATAAATAAGCAAAAGTTCGGAAGAAATTATAATTAACATCAAAATTAACGGGAAGATATTTACCAGAAAATTCAATTTAAATAGATTATAAAAATTTAATAAAATAAATGTTAAATAAAGTGAATAAAGATAAGGTGATACAAATCCTACTAAAAAGGTTAACATTAAAATAGTTTTTTCTTTAGGCGAATCAAAATTGAGTTTAGATAGAAATTCTATTAGGTGCGGTTGTAAAAATAAAAGAATAACTGAAAATAATGATAAATACATATTTACTTCATTATTCACATTTCCCGCCCAAAATAACATTATTAAGTTTAGAATTATCAATCCCCATCTTAAAAAATTCCATAAGAAATTATTATTAATTCTAACCTCATTTTTTGAACGTTCCCAATCATATTTCAAGAGTAACCTTAAATACTGACTGAGTATTTGCGATTTTTCTTCTGAGTAATCAAAATCATTTAAAAGGTCCCAAATATGTCCATCTTTCATGTAATACTCATTAGTATATTTAATATTTCTACAATAGCCGTATGGATTGATTTGTGTTCTAAGACTATTTACTGCAGATTCCCTATTTTCTCCATTTAGCAAATCAACAATTATCAACTTTATGTTTTTTCTCCATTCAGAGCGTTCTTTAGTAATATAATCAAGTTGATTTCTTTTACTATTATTAACAAACACTAAAATCGCACTCAAGATAGCCCCTATTCCTGCTCCACTAATTAGAGTAATAATCTGGCTTGTTTCCAATCCTCTCACCTCGCTTTCGAAATTCTTCAATACATCCCAACTGTTCGATTTTCTCGAACAGTTCAACTATCAACTTCTAGCTTCCCACTCACTCCTCAGCAAGCCATATATCAAACTGTCACAACGATTGCCTTGGGCATCTTTGCGTTCTCTTATGCGAGCTTCGAGGGTAAAGCCTAATTTTTCCGCGACTCGTTGACTTTGGGCATTGTAGCCAAAGCAAGTCATCTCAATCTTATGAAGACCCAGTTCTTTAAAAGCTAGGTCAATCAAGGCACGCGCTGCTTCTGGAACATAACCTAGACCCCAATGGTCTGGATGTAAGATATAGCCAATCTCCAAGACATCATCCTCGTGACGACGAGGGAAATCAACAGAGCCGATGACCTTATCGGTTCCTTTAACGACAATTCCATAGCCCGCTGGGAGATTGTTCTTTTCATTACGCTCGGGCAGAATATGCTCCAGATAATAAATCTCATCTTCCAAGCTCTTGACGGGGTGAAATGCTGCTGGATAGGCGACCTCTGGGAGACTGGCGTAGGCATGGATATCCTCGGCATCAGCCACTGTTCGGACTCGTAAAACGAGACGTTCTGTTTCGATTCTTTCTGGCAACTCTGCTCTTGTCATCCTTCTACCTCGCTTTCTACAAAAAATCGTCCCTGCCATATCCATGACAGGGACGAATGTGCTTATCCGCGGTACCACCCAATTTCGGGCAAAGCCCGCAACTCTCGTCTTTAAAACAAAAAGACATTTTTATTTCATTTTCAGTCATTAGCAACTAGTTTTGACACATTTGTGGACTTCTCAGCACCGCCACTTTCTGTAAAATGTGGGATTCAAAACACCTCTAATGGCTCTATTGTAGCAAGTTTTTCTCGGAAATGCAAGGGGCAAGAAAGATTACTTGAAGCTGATTCCGTGCTCTTTTAATTTCTTAATGGTAGCTGGGCCAATTCCTTTCAAAGCAAGGAGTTCTTTTTCAGTCCAGTTTTTAAAGTCAGCAGCCGACTTGATCCCCTCATCATAGAAAGTCTTAGCACGATCTACTGAGAGGCCACCCAAAGTAGCTGCGAAATCTTCTACTGAATTGGCTACTTTTTGAGCTTGTTCCTTGGTCGCTTCTACTGCTTGTTCCACTTTTTTAGAGACAACTTTTCCTGCTTCGCTGGCAGATTTTTCTGCGTGTTTCACGACTTTTTTGGTCTCTTCGACAACTTTGGTCACCGTACTTGAAAAGGCACCTGAGCGACGAAGGCTATTTCGCAATTGTTTTTTACGTTGGAGTTTCTTTGACATGATAAAATCCTTTCAATAAAAAATCCCTGCTCTGACAAGGATTTAATAAAGATATTCTATCAAGATTTTGGGAAAAAATCAAGAAAGTATCTGTATTTTAATAGTTTCGCTCACCAAACAATCCTTCTGGCAAATCATGGAATCCCTTGCCTGCCTTGAAATTTTCGAACTTACCAAGCAAGAACTGGTAGGCATCCAAGCGACTTTCGTAGCGAATCATGGCATCTTTGGCACGTTCGTCTTGGTCTTCTTCGTAGACCTTTTGACTTTCCTTGTGCGCCATGTCGTTGATCATGATCTGGGTATTGACCCAAGCTTCAAATTCCTTCATAAATTCCTGTTCGTAACTCATTGATTCTCCTTATTCTAATCCACGGAAGAAGTCCGTATCAATCTCTCGGTAGGGCTGGATATCCTGAACATACTCCAACACGCCTTGGAATTCCCCGTTTTCATCGTGTACCGCAGCATAGGTAATGTGGACAAACTTGCCTCGCGAATCTGACTTGAACCACATTTCATACTTGTCCTTGACCCCTTCACGAAGACCTTGCATAACGGCCTTCACCTTTTCTAGATATTTG
This sequence comes from Streptococcus sp. FDAARGOS_256, assembly GCF_002289235.2. GTDB lineage: Bacteria > Bacillota > Bacilli > Lactobacillales > Streptococcaceae > Streptococcus. The sequence continues at coordinate 1,949,349 of NZ_NTGM02000001.1, read as the reverse complement.
GGCGGATGGCAGAGTTCTACATTGCGCCCGACTTGGGACGGCGTCCGTTTGAAAATCATCTCATCAGCTGGCGTATTGTCATTGTAATACTGAAAAATATCGTCTTTATTGACAAAAGTGATCTCCATAGGGAGGTGATTGAGGATGAGATTGGCCTGCTCGACGGAGAGATAACCATTGCCAAAAGCCTGTTGACTATGACGGTCCAGCACTGCTTCCTTTTCCTTAGGGGTAAAGGTAATGGTGAACTGGCCTTCTGGTGTATCGATAACTTGCTGAACTTGACCTTCAGCCGTGTCCAGCTGCACGGGCTCCTCTGCACTCTTTTCCTCAACGAAACTCTGTCGTTCTGGCACCCATTTCTCGGACGGACGAATGATGGCATAGCCGTAGGCATTGCTCTCCTCCGCAATCTGAATCCAGTCATCCTGGGTGAAAGACTCAAGGAGAATCATGAGGAGGATGGACTCTTCCTTGAAAATCATACTTTCAAACTCTGTCGCAAAAGCTTCAAAGGCCTCCTTTACAGTGGAAATCGCCACTTCTGGTAGTGCCTTAGCCGTCGCTAGAGCTGTCTGAAAGAGTTCTCTGATCTGATCGTCCACTCCCCACATGACTTTAGGAGGTGAATCGTGACCATAGCGCTCCATGATGGGAAAAAAGAGCTCTTCCTTGCGCTGATAATGGATGTCAAATTGCCCCAACAGCCCCATTTGACGTACCAAGCCCTTGCGCATCTCTGCCAGCATTTCCTCATCTTCCATAGACTCATAGGTATCCAACAGTCTCCGAATGCGAATCAAAGCTGCACGGAGAGCTAGATTTTCATCCTTGAAGACGCGAACGGGGTGGCCAGGATGCTCGGTATCCTCTACTTCGACACCCTTAACTGCATTTTTAAAAAGATTAGCATGGACATCACAGAGTTCCATGACATCTTCAAAGGTGACTCCTGAGTCTGAGTTCATCAGCTCGTGCTCCATGAGGGAAATCTCGATAGCTGAAACACCTGTAAAAGTCGCATCAAAACGCTCCTGAACCGACTCAGGAGAGGCACCATTGTGCAATTCTAGCAAAATATCCCGTAGGATATGAATCCGTTCATCTGCCATTAGTCTAATCCAATCACTTCATAGCCGTTTGCTTCTAGCGTGCGGACAATCTTGTCCATAGGAGTTCCTTCGAGTTTAGAACCCTGCTTAAGCGATACTTTGCGCCCAACAGTGTTGCGCATCAAGGGATTAGCAAGTGGTTTAAAACCGAGCTCTACTAGGATTTCCAAGACTTCCGGGTGCTTGTCTACCACTTCTGCAACGGGAATTGACACATCGATGATATTGTCCATGACGACCTCCATGTATGTTCTAATACTCAATGAAAATCAAAGAGCAAACTAGGAAGCTAGCCGCAGGTTGCTCAAAACAGTGTTTTGAGGTTGTGGATAGAACTGACGAAGTCAGTAACCATACCTACGGCAAGGTGAAGCTGACGTGGTTTGAAGAGATTTTCGAAGAGTATAAAATGATTTTACTGCTTATATTATACCATATGGAAAGAGATTAAAAAACTAGCAGAAGAGTTCCTGCTAGTTTCTTTCATTTCAAGTTATTCCTTATCATCTGGTTTTGCGAGCCACTGGGCTACATCCATCAGCTTGTCAGCAAGCAGTACTTTCCCGAAACCTACTAGAGCATTGTCATCTCTTTTCATGTTCTTCAGGACTTTGATGCTTTGCATCACAAAAAAGTAATTCCCGTAAGTCTTGGTCAGAATTTTAATGAATCCCATATTACTCTCCTTCGATGATTTCGACCTCTTTTCGGATAGTATCAACGTCTCTTTGATATTGCACTTCATTGTAGTTGACTAGCTTGGACAATTCCTGTTGCAATCTTTCTCCCATCGGTTTCATGGTCGCAAAGGTTAAGCCACCAGAAATGACTCCACCTAGGATAGGAATCACTTTCCCCATCCCTTTAGCTAGGCCTCCTTTTGTCAGATTGACACCAAAAATTTTCAAAACTTTTTCTAAAATTGGATACCAAAGAGTTTTTGTCAAGGCTTTCTTGTTCACTACTTTTATGACTTGCTTGGCTACTGTCACACCGCCTGATCGAAGCAGGGCACCTGCGCCATTTACTCCCAGCATCACACCGAGATACAGTAGGAGTGTGTTTTTAGCTTCCTCGCTTAACTCATTGCGCGATGCCCAGAGATCATCAAATCCGTAAATATACCCTAGTTCCTGAGCTAGCTTTAACGAGAAAGCGTAAAACTGGGCTACATCTGTCGGAATAGTAATCGCCATGACAAGGCCTCCAGGTAAACCTGCCAAAACCGAAGTTCCACTGGCTAACAGGACATTGTCCTTAATACAGGCCTTTGCCACTCGGTCCAAGCTTTCCTGAGGTAACAAAGAAGTTGGCCCTTGTTCTAATAAGGTTGCAATATCCTTGCGATCTAATTCCTTGGAAAACTTTTCTACTAAAAATTTCTCTCGATCAACTTTGACTACGGGTAGTTTCACCACTTGTTGTAGTACTTGCATAGCTATATCTTGTTTAGCCATATATCTCTCCGTTTTTCATTTATATCAAGCTTTATCATATCATACTATTTGAAATTTACAAATTTTTTAAACTGCGTTTTACAAGGGCAATATATCGATGATTAGCAAACAAACTACTCCGACAAGAAAAAAGAGGGGAATCCCCTCTTTCTTATACTCAATGAAAATCAAAGAGCAAACTAGGAAGCTAGCCGCAGGCTGTACTTGAGTACGGAAAGGCGACGCTGACATGGTTTGAATTTGATTTTCGAAGAGTATTAGTTCTTATCCAGATTGCGTAGCATTGCGTCAATCTTGTTTCCATATTCAATGGATTCGTCTTTGACGAAGCTCAAATCTGGGATTTTGTACAATTTCAAATTGCGACCAAGTTCACGTTTGATGGTACCAGTTGCTTTCTCAAGCCCGATTTGAGCTTTTTGATTATCCGAAGCAAGATTACTCAAAATGGTGTAGTAAACCTTGGCAACAGACAAGTCACCCAGCATCTGAACATCTGTAATGGTCACACCTTGGACACGCGGATCACGGACCTTCTTTTGCAAAATCTCATTGACTTCACGCTTGATTTCCATGCCCACACGATCCGTACGGAAATGATTTGCCATGATATTCCTTTCTCTACTTTGAACCAAAAGCTAGGCCAGCAGACCTAGCTATTTTTAATAGATAGAGGAACTAGAGCCATTTGAATCTAGGAAACAAGCCTTTGATAGAACTAAAGTTCATCAAGGCGCTGTTGACAACGAGTCAAATCGGCTATCGTTTCTCTATTATCGTTTGATTTCTTCCATGATATAAGCCTCAATCACATCATCAGTCTTGATATCATTGTAGCCATCAATCATCAATCCACCTTCACGACCGTTTGTAACTTCTTTGACGTCGTCTTTGTAGTGTTTCAAGCTTGCGAGTTCGCCATCATAGATTACGACACCGTCACGGATAACACGGACTTTAGAATCACGGGTAACCTTACCGTTGATAACCATGAATCCACCGATAGTTCCGACTTTAGATACCTTAAAGGTTTCACGGATAACTGCTTCACCGATAACTTTTTCTTCGAATTCAGGATCAAGCATCCCTTTCATGGCTTCTTCCATCTCTTCGATAACCTTATAGATAATGCTGTGGAGACGGATTTCTACATCGTCAGCTTCAGCTTGTTGACGCGCTTGTGGTGTAGGGCGTACGTTGAAACCAACGATAAAGGCATTGGAAGCTTCGGCAAGAGTCACGTCAGACTCATTGATAGCACCGACTGCTGAGTGAACGATAGTAACCTTCACACCTTCCACATCAATTTTTTGAAGTGAGGCAGAAAGGGCTTCAACAGAACCTTGTACGTCGGCCTTGATGATAACGTTAACAGACTTAAGCTCACCAGCTTTAAGCGTATCAAAGAGGTTTTCAAGGCTGACACGTTGGGTAGCTTGGCGTTGTTTCATGAGGGCACGTTTTGCACGTTCTTCACCGGCCGCACGCGCAGATTTTTCATCTTCGTAAACGGCAAAGTGGTCACCAGCCATTGGCGCTTCGTTTAGACCTGTGATAGAAACCGGCGTTGATGGGCCTGCGACCTTGACACGACGACCAAGATCATTGGTCATGGCACGGACACGACCGAAGGTATTTCCGACAACGATTGGGTCTTGGACATTCAAGGTACCTTGTTGCACAAGAAGGGTTGCGACCGCACCTTTCCCTTTATCCAAACGAGCTTCGATAACTGTACCGATCGCACGCACTGTTGGGTCTGCCTTGAGTTCTTGGATTTCAGCTACAAGAAGGACTGTTTCCAACAATTCTTCGATATTTTGGTTGAATTTAGCTGAGATTTCAACAAATTCAGAATCTCCACCCCAAGCTGTTGACATAACCCCATGCTCAGCCAATTCACCGATAACGCGTTCTGGGTTGGCACCTGGTTTATCAATCTTGTTGATAGCCACGATAATTGGAACGTTGGCCGCTTTTGAGTGGTTGATGGCTTCGATAGTCTGAGGCATAACCCCATCGTCGGCCGCTACGACCAAGATGGTAATATCGGTAACAGATGCACCACGCGCACGCATAGAAGTAAAGGCCGCGTGTCCTGGTGTATCAAGGAAGGTGATCTTCTTGCCATTTTCCACAATTTGGTAGGCACCGATATGCTGAGTGATACCACCTGCTTCACCTGTCGCAACACGAGAGTTACGAAGGGTATCCAAGAGGGTTGTTTTACCATGGTCAACATGTCCCATGATGGTTACAACTGGTGGACGCTCAACCAATTCATCTTCGTTAAGATAGCCATCTTCGACAAAGAAACGTTCGATGTCGGCATTATCCACTTCAACCTTTTGTTTGGCTTCAATACCATAATCCACCATGAGGAGTTCAATGGTTTCCCCATCCAAGGATTGGTTTTGTGTAGCCATGACACCCATCATAAAGAGTTTCTTAACGATTTCAGCTGGTTCACGTTTGATACGTTTTGCGATTTCCGCAACAGTCATACCATCTGTATACTCAAATTCTGTTGGCAATTCATGGAACTTACGCTCTGTAACAGGTTTTGGAGTCTGGTTACGGTTGTTTTGCTTGTTCCCTTTTTTATTTTTCTTATTGTTATTCCAGTTACTATTTCTTTGATTTCTCACTTGATTCTGACTACTTCGATTCTTTTGTTGTTTTCTAGGACCATCTTCTTCGTGATCATAATCGTCACGTTCTTTGTCTGGTCGAGCTTGTTTTTTACGACGTGTATCCACTGGCGCTTCTTTCGCTACAGGAGCTACTGTTACGGCTGGCTGCGTTTGTTCAGCTAGCTTAGCAGCTTCTTCAAAGATTTCCTCTGGTTCCTTGCGTTTGTTAGCTTGAGCCAAGGCTTCTTTGGCAGCTTGCGATTGTTTGAAGCGCTCCTCGCTTGAGCGTGCGTACTCTGCATTTTGCTCTGCTTTTAGGGCTGCTGCACGGGCTTTAAAGTCAACACGTGGTCCAGCTTGTTTTGGCTGGAAGTCTTGTTGCTGACGGCGATCATTGCCACGATTCCCTTGACCTTGTGGTTTTTTCCCTTGGTCGTTAAATCGACGATTGTCGCGGTTCCCTTGACCAGGTTTACCACCATTACGGCCGTCATTTTTCTGACGGTTGCCGTTTTGTTGTTGGTCACGGTTGTTGCCCTTGTTTTGTTTGCGTCGCTCTGCCTGCTCTTTGGCACGCGCCTCACGCTCCGCCTTGAAGTTTCGACTCTGTGGTCTTGCGGCCACTACTGTTTCTTCCTTAGGAGCTGCAGGTGTAGCTGATTTGCTTTCTTCCTTTGCGGCAGCTGGTTTAGATGATGCAGGCTTTTCAGCTTTCTTTTCTACACTTGCTTTTGGTGCTGCAGGTTTTGCTTCTGCCTTAGGAGCAGGTGCAGGTTTAAAGCTAGCTGCGATTTGCTCAGCAGCAGCAGCTTCCACGCTCGATGAGTGGCTTTTCACATCCAAGCCCAACTCTTTTGCACGCGCTACAACTTCTTTACTTTCTTTTCCAAGTTCTTTTGCGATTTCGTACAATCTTTTCTTAGACAAATCATGTCCTCCTCTTCTATTCCATAAGAGACCTCATTTTCTTTGTAAATCCAGCATCTGTCACAGCCAAAACCTTTCGCGATTTTCCGACTGCTATGCTTAATTCCAGTGTTGAAAACACGGTTATAACTTCTACTTGATAATAGTCACTTTTATCTTGAATCTTCTTGGTCAGATTAGGACCAGCATCCTGTGCTAGAAAGACTAGCTTGGCTTTCTGGTCTTGGATGGCTTTGACCACCAATTCCTCACCTGATATGATCCGGCCTGCTCGTTGAGCAAGTCCCAAGAGATTGCTTATCTTTTGCTTATTCAAGTCCTAACTCTCTTCTTTTCACTTTGTGATCCACATAAGCGATCAACTCGTCATAAAAGCTTTCTTCCACTTCCATGTTAAAGCTGCGGTTAAAGACTTTCTTCTTTTTTGCCTCTAGGGCTTCTGCATTGTCTAGCTTGATATAAGCGCCACGGCCATTGGCCTTGCCTGTCGGATCGATAAAAACCTGTCCTTCTTTGTTCTTGACAATGCGGAGTAAATCTCGCTTATCAATCACTTCATTGGATACAACAGACTTGCGCAAAGGGATTTTTCTTGTTTTCATCTTTCCCTCCTCTAGCAGCTTTTATTCTTCCGTCAATTCGTCCGCAACTGCGTAATCCACTTGACCTGCTTCTTCCATAGCTTCAAACTCACTAGCAGACTTGATATCGATACGGTAACCTGTCAAATGAGCCGCCAAGCGAACGTTTTGTCCACGACGACCGATAGCAAGAGAAAGCTTGTTATCAGGCACAACGACTAAGGCACGTTTGCTGTCATTTTCATCAAAGATAACTTGGTCAACCTCAGCAGGAGCGATGGCATTGTAGATAAACTCAGCTGGATCTGCTACCCACTCGATAACGTCGATGTTTTCTTCAACAGGAATCATACGGTCACTCTTGGCATCGTAACGAGCTGGGTGGAATTTGCTGGTGATTTTCTTGATGTTGGCACCACCACGTCCAACGATTGTCCCAATAGCGTCCACGTTTGGATTGTGGCTACGAACGGCAACTTTCGTACGGTCACCAGCTTCGCGGGCTACGCTCATGATTTCAACAGTTCCATCGTAAACTTCTGGAATTTCTTGCTCCATCAAGCGTTTGATCATTTCAGGATGGCTACGGCTAACAAAGACATTGACACCACGAGGGTTGTCTTCAACCTTGTAAACGTAGACTTCGATACGGTCATGGGAAGCAAACACCTCTCCAGGAATTTGGTCTTGTTTTGATAATTGGGCTTCGATGCTGCCAAGGTTGACGTAAATAAAGCGGTTGTCAAATCGTTCTACCGTACCAGACATGATTTCTTGCTCATGTTCTTTGTAAGTATTATAAGTGATGGCACGTGTTTGCTTGCGCATTTTTTCCATGATGGTTTGTTTGGCAGATTGGGCTGCTACACGACCAAACTCAGCTGGTGCTTCTTCAAACTTGATTTTGTCACCAAGCTCATAGGCTGAATTAATGGCAAGAGCATCCTTCAAGCTGATCTCCAAACGGCTATCAAATACTTCATCAACAACTTCACGGACAGTATAAACTGTAAAGTCTCCTGTTTTTTCATTGAAGTCGATAGCTACGCTATCAGATTGACCATAGCGTCTGCGATAAGCGGAACGAAGCGACTCTACTACTGCGTCGATGATGTCTTCTTTTTTGATTCCCTTGTCTTCTTCCAAAATGCGGAAGGCCTCTAGCATTTCTTTACTCATGTTCTTTTTACTTTTGAATCCTCAAAAGCTATCCTTTCTTTTCTATAGTTTTACTGCTAAACGTGCTTTTGATACTAAACTGTATGGAATTTGGACGGTTTTCTTACGCGTCTTGTCCATATATTCCATGGTCAACTGATCCTCTTCGAAGGCCAACAAGGTTCCTTCAAAGACCTTTTGCTTATCGATGGCTTGGTAGAGCCCGACATGGATGTATTTCCCAACCGCTCCAGCGACGGCATCCTTAGTTTTCAAAGGACGTTCCAAGCCTGGACTGGTGATTTCTAGGAAATATTGTTCTGGGAAGGGATCTGGCTTGATGGTGTCTAGGACAGGACTGATAATTTCTGTCAAGTCCGCCGTGTCGTTCAAGGTAATTCCTTCAGGTTTATCTACAAAAATACTGAGAATCATGTCACTGCCAATCTTTCCATACTCGATATCCACGAGCTCGAAAGGTGCTTGGATGACAGGTTCTACAACTTCTCTGACTAATTCTACGATTGTTGCGATTGCGTCCACCTCCTCATAAGCAAGAGGCGAAGATATCTCCCCGCCTCTCTTTCTTATATTCTTACTATCAGTATAGCACGTTTGTCAATTTATGTAAAGCATTAGCACTCAAACAGCTGGTTTTCAAGCTATTTCTTAAAATTCTGCCTCAACTCGGTAGATCACTTGACCCTTGCTTGAGAATTTTTGCTCATACTCTGTCATGACATTGCCTTCAAAATCACTGGCATGCAAGTCCAGCCAGACACCATTGAGTTTCATGCCATACTGAGAAAAGCTCACTAGACTGTACTCAAACAAGCCACGGTTATCTGTCTTGAAATGGACTTCCCCATTCTCAGGCAAAATACGCTTGAAGGTATCCAAGAAACTCTTGTAAGTCAAACGACGCTTTTCATGGCGCTTTTTGGGCCAAGGATCCGAAAAATTCAAATAGAGGCGGTCAATCTCACCGTCTTCAAAGTAGTCAGTCAGATCTGAACCATCTACCCACAGCAATTTGATATTTGGCACTCCAACTTCAAGCACCTTGTCTAAGGCATAACTCAATACCGACTTTTGAATGTCAATCCCGATGTAGTTGATGTCAGGATTTTGCTTGGCCATTCCTGATACGAAGGCCCCTTTCCCACTTCCAACCTCTACATGAATAGGATGATCATTTCCAAACAAGTCTCGCCATTTCCCTTTAGCTTCCAAGGGATTGAGGACCACATACTGAGGATTGGCCTCTAGTAATTCTGTCGCCCCTTTACGATTTCTAACTCTCATCTCTTCTTTCCATACTTGTCACGGAAGACGCGCAAGGCATAAATCTCCCGGTTTACATTGTCTAAATCTTGATTTTCACAGTATTTGGCAATCTGGTTCAAATAAGAATACTGACCATACCAATACAATTTATCTAACACTGTCTGATTGTACTTATAGCCGTAGTCTCTCAACCATTGGCGCCACTGATGATCCGGAATGTAGTGGCATAGCAAATGCGCCACATCAAACATACGATCCGTCAGACGAACCGAATCCCAATCCACTAGATAAACGAGTCCACTCTCTGTTTCAATCCAATTACTATGACGAAGATCCCCGTGCACAATCGTTGCATGGTCTTCCCTAAAACCTGGAACCGTCTTACCTAGCTCAGCAATCACACTGTTCAAATAGTGGTTCTGCTTCAAGATTTCTGGAACTCCTTGCTGCCAAGAACGTAGCAAATCAACTGGTGTTTCCATGGTATAGCCCAAACGGCTCAACTGCTTCATCAAGGGACGCGAGCGGTGAAGGCGGTTCAAGATATTGATAATCTGCTTGCGATTCATGTCGTAAGGGGTCAATATTTTGCCCATCAACCATTCCTGAGCACACATATCACTGCCATCTGGCAAACGACGAGTCCATAGTAATTGAGGAGCGATTTGTTCTCTGGCTAGGCCAGGTAGGATTGGAGAGGTGTTCATTTTTACAAAGACGCGCTTCCCATCAGGGTAGCTTCCCATATAAGCCTTGCCGCTCTTCCCAGGTATAGGGGTCAGCGTTAGCTCATTATCACCCAAGTCCATTTCTTTCCTCCGTATAAAGTTTCCTTACTATTCTACTAGTTTTTGGTCTATTCGTCAACCGCTTCACACCCGATTCCCAAAGAAAAGCATCTCAATTGATTCAGGCTATCATTATAGCTTAAAGAAGGCAAGCACCGTCTTTCTGCTTACCTTTTCATGATTTTTAGAAATAAGTTAAAAGTGGCAAACTGTTGTAAGACATGTGGACTAGAGTAGAAACCCACAAATTTTGGCTCTTTTTGTAAGCAAAGCCCAGCAACAAGCTCCCAAGTAGATAATAGAAAAACGAAGGCACATCATAAGGTTCATGCATGAAAGAAAAGAGAGAGGAAGTCAGTACAAGCCCTAACCAAGAATTTTCAAATATAGCCCCCTGAAGAAGTCCTCTGAACATGAGTTCCTCCTGGATTGGTCCCAAAACTATAACACTTACAATAAAGGAAAGCGGAAGCCCTTTACTCGTTTCCTCAAGGTGTTGAGCCGAGGCACCAGATGCAACTGAGAAAAAAGCATAATAGCCTATATTTACCAGCACCGTGAGAAGAAAGATTCCAATGAACAGCAAGAGTTGTTTCTTACTTAAAATCCCAAAAGAAATCATATCAAACCATCTCGCATAGCCAAAACTAAGGAAAAGCAAGAGACTCTTTATAATAATGAATGTGTACTGGTGTTGAAAATAATCCCCTTGATTAATGGAATAACCCGCTGCACCAACGATTGCAAATACTAAAAATCCAAAAAACAAGGCATGACACTTATTGAAAATGGCCATAAAGCTATCCTCCTCAACAAACAAACTTTCCTACAAGTCATCCTTTAGCTCTAGTCTTTCCAAAACAAACCATTTTAGTAACCAAAATCCGATAACATAACCAGCTCCTAAGAATATAGCCATAAAAGCTAACATGGGATTCAGGGAAGAAAAGACCGCCGCAGATACAAAGGTTAACACAAAAACATTAAAGGCAATGGTATCAGAAGCCAAGACTAGAATATAAGGTGTCAACCAGTCTAAAGTTTTTGAATCTAGAAAAAATAAGTGTTTATACATGATGAACTCCTCTATGGCTGAAAAGTAAACCTTTTGGTTTTTTCACCCCAAGACCCTATGTAGAAAAGTGAGCAAAAATGGTAATGTCGCTACGATATTATTGATAACATGCACCGCATAGGATGGATAAATGCTCTTGGTATAGCGGGTCAAACCAGCAAAGATGATTCCAACTGTTGCAAAGACGAAGATATCTAACAGACTAGGTAGGCTTGAAAAATGAGGGAGAGCAAATAAAATAGAAGGAAGAAGCAAATCAAGACCAAATCGCGAATGCTTAAAGAAAGCGTGTTGCAGTAATCCTCTATAGATTAACTCTTCCATCAGTGGAACCAGAAAGAACAGGGCTATATAAATACCTAGCTCTGCAAAGTTAGTCCCACTATAACCAATCAATACAGCCCAACCTTCCGCAGTTGACTGAACATGTTTAGCTGTCTGAACGTTAAAAGAGATCTGGAACACTACCACTAATACTGTCAAAATCGAATACCAAAACCATTTTTTTCTTGGAATGCGAAAGAGATAACCATGGCCTGTCTTAACAAGAACCACAATCATGACTCCAATAAAAAGTAAACTCAAGATATTTTGAATCCAGAATAAATTGCCTATCTGAGAAGAAAATTGCCAATAATTTTGAACGATGAGCGTTAGCTGAGAAAGGCCAAATACGAAAAATAGGTAGGATAAAATTGCACTTGTTTTGAATAGAAGCTGATACTTTTTCATAGAAATTCTTCCTCATTTCTTATATTTTAGCCTATATTCCACATAAATGAAAACCTGCTCCTATATAACCAAGGTCACGATAACCACGAGGGCAGGACCCACTTACTGGAAAAGGACCTGAATTTTTTAATATAGAAGGGTAAGAACCAAATGGACTTCCCTGATAAGCATACCCTCTATAAATATCAGATACATCTCCACCCTCTATATGATCAAGTATCTCAGTATCCATAATTTCAAATTGTTCCATCATTCTTGTATCCATGCCAAATACTCCTTTTTATTTTTAATTTTTGTCTTGTTGCAACTTTGACAAGTTTAGTATATCATCGTTTATTAATTTTTTTCATCCAAATCTTGAATTGTCATCGAAACATCTTGAATTACTCAAAGAGCACAATCTTCCCAATCAACTAATAAGAAGAGACTGGGACAAAAAGATTTTGATTTTAGGAATTCTATATTATAAATTTTTAAAATCGATAGATTAGACAAAAAAGCGAACAAGACAGAATTCTGAGTGTTAGATAACTGATTTTGTTCGCTTTTTATATTTAATATTAGACTTTTGTCCCAGTCTCTTCTTAAAATCGATAATTATTTTTACTCCACTATTTTTAGCTAAATATCCTGTGTAAAAAAGTCAGCAAAAATGGTGATGTCGCGACAATATTATTGATAACATGCACCGCATAAGATGGATAAATGCTCTTGGTATAGCGGGTCAAACCGGCAAGGATGATTCCAAATGTTGCAAAGACGGAAATATCTAACAAACTAGGTAGGCTTGAAAAATGAGGAAGTGCAAATCAAGGCCAAATCGCGAATGTTTAAAAAAGGCGTGTTGAAGTAATCCTCTATAGATTAACTCTTCCATCAGTATACCTATTTGTGCTTTAGAGTGTGAAGCCACTTTATCCTCTAAACGTGTCTTACTATAACATTCCTGTTCTTTAAGCCACGATTTCGCTATGCCTTCTTCTCCCCGCTACCTCACGATAGTCAGGCTTGAGAATCGCTATTGAATTCACCGGTAGCGGGTGCACACGGAGGACTTACACATCAAATACACGACATGCCCGTCGTACTCAAAAAAGAAAGGACGAAATTCGTCCTTTCTCGATCTTAGCTTTTCTTCAACTCACTACAGTTGACAATGAGCCAAAGGATAGTTAATAACCTATTGAAGTGTCAAATGTTGCTAACTCCATTTATCTTCAAATTTAAAAAGACACATTATCGGAGTTATCAGTAAGAAAAAATCTAACCAATTCAGATAATTCATAATATAGGATATAATACCAGCCATAACGAAAAGGTACAAAGCCGTACGATATCCTCTCTTTGGGTTTTTATCAGCCTTGGTGTTAAAAATAATGTACACACAACAAATTGCAATGAGTATAAGCTGAATCATAGTTTCATTTAACATATTAATACCCATTCCTCTTTTAAACTATTTTGGGGGTCTCAATCCAAAAGCTATAATGCCACCTACTATAGCGCCCCCTGTTGCGCAAATAAAGTAAGCTTGAGGGCCTCCAGCGATACAAGATTGTCCTGCCTGAAATGCACCCGACAAGGCTCCTACAACTACATCTCCTCCCAATCCACCTCCAGAAATATTACTTAATTCTTGATTGTCTACTATTTTGTAATCAAACATAATTTCTACTCCCTTCTATGGCCAAATATTATCAGCAATTGCAGTAAAAGCACCACCAAGTTTAGCTCCAGCCCAAGCACAGCCAGCAGTCATAGCCCATGCGGAACCACCAGTAAGGAGTCCTCCTACCGTACACATAGCAACTCCGATACCTGCTCCATAGACAGCTCCTTTTCCTACTGTTCCCCAATCAGTTCCTCCCTCAATGCTAGCCAGCATTTCAGTATCCACAATCTCAAATTGTTCCATCATTTTTGTATTCATGACAAATACTCCTTTTTTTATTTTTAATTTTTTGTCCTGTTGCAACTTTGACAAGTTTAGTATATCACTGTATATTATATTTTTTCATCCAAATCTTGAATTGCCATCGAAACGTCTTGAATTGTTAAAAAATTTAAAAAGCAAGCATTAAAAACATGCTTGCCCTTTCACTCTTGTCTATAGGCAAATTCTAGCCATATGTTATTACAAACAAATAATATCATTGCACCTGTTTACCATCTATTTTTATTTATGAATTTTTTGTTTCACTTTAATCATTATAGAAGTCATAAGAAACGCGACAGCTAGCCGAATCAGTTGGTAACTTTCTTCCTCTCCTGTTTTCGGTAATAATTTTTCATTCGAAGTAATAGATTGGCTTCCCTTAACATCGGTTAAAGGAGTTTTATTTTCTTGAGCAGCATCAAAAATAGGTTTGAGAGTTTCCAATTGATTCTTATTGTCTAACATTGCTAAATCGCCAGATTGAGTAGTTTTAGCTTTGGAAGTTGAGTTTATACTCTCCACTTTCCCGCTATTTTCACTATTAGAATTGGGATTATCATTGGATATTTTCATTTCGGTTCTTTTTTCATCACTCATACCTTTGCTTTCACTTACAACTTTATCACTAGTACTCATGCTGTCATTTCTGGTTTTCTCATCATGCACATTTTCAGTTACTGTTTCCTCGGACGATGCTATTGTTTCCGTTTGCTTAGGTGAGTTTCTCGAGTACATATAATCATAAACCTGTTGTGCAGTCGCTCCGCCACCAACCCATCCAGATATCGGATGTCCATTTCTTAAATACAAAATTGTTGGTGTTCCTGGAATACCGACTTTTTTAAATAGAAACTCTCTCGCTTCCCCGTCAAAATCTTTACCATCCAAATCATAATACTCTAACTTCTTTTCAATCAGGTTATTAAATTCTTTCAATTCAGGAGAAAATTGACGACAATGAGAGCATGTTTTTCTACCAAAATATATAGTATGTTCCAATTGGTCCCCGGTAAAAGATTGACGAACGGCTTCAATATCTATCTTTTTAAATTCCGCAACATTCTGCTCATACTCTTCTGGGGTTACAATAGAAGGTTTATTCTCCACCTTTTCCTTAGTCGATGGCAAATCTGGTGCCACAAGAGAACTATCATTCGCCTGGATAGATGAAGTAGTCTGTTCTTCTGCATATACAGCACCTGTAGTAATAGATGCAAATACAAGTGGTACAAGTAATAGCGATTTTATCTTTTGTTTCTTCATAAGAATACTCCTTTACATTTGTTGTCTTTATCTTACCTTATTTAAGATTACAAATTCATATAAATCTTAAATGGTCATCAAAACATCTTGAATTGCAAAAACTTCATTAAAAAGGTAAGCATTTCGAAAACACTTACCCTTTTATACTTCATTAACCTCTACTTTTTATAATACTTCAACCCCCAAACGAAAGGAAGATGTTCCGTTTTTTAGCAAGAAAAGTTTTCATTTCTTTGCTCCTTTCTTTTTAGTTAAAGCAAAATAGATCATAACTGCAATCACATAAGCTATGGTATAAAATAGCTGATACCAAATACTTTCCCTAAGCGGATAAAGAAAGAGGGACATGATTAGATACAAGATGAAAATGATAAGTATTTTTTTCTTCATAAGATTTCCTCCTAAATGTGTGATTTATCTTAGTTGAGCAAGAACCTTTACACTGCTAGTATAGCACTCATTTTGACCTTGGATTACTCAAATCATGAATGGTCATCGAAACATCTTGAATTGCAAAAACTTCATTATAAAAGGGGTAAGTATTTCAAAAAAACTGACCCCTTTATACTTCATTAAGCTCTACTTTTTATAATACTTCAACCCCCAAACGAGCAGAAGCGTGATAATAAAGCATAGAATAGCTCCAATATAGGCGATTAGTTGTTGATAGGATTCTACTGCTGTGATACCTCTATACAAACAGATAATAGTCATAAAACATGTCAATCCTACGAACATTAGTTGATTGGCTCTAGGACTTATCAAACCATCATCTTCAAATTTTTTCACTCTCATTTACCTAGTGAGATAAACAACAGCCAAAATAGAAGTCAAGTTGATAACCACTAAAATAAATTGGTAGACTAAGGAAAAATTTAAAAATTGACGAGAGAGAAATAGATAAGTAGAGATTAGCAAAGGCAACTGACCTAGAAACAATCTCGTTAGAAATACGTTGCGTTTTTTAGCAAATATTTTTTCCATACCTAAACTCCATTACAATTAAATGATATCTAATCATTTTCTAAAATTTGATAACTTTTGTGAAATGTTTTAGCAGAAACAACTCTATGATTGGTGATATCTAGATAATCACCTGGGTAACCAAGAACATATATACCATAACCAGCGAATCCTCCTCCAACTGTTCCAACCAGACCAAACTTGATATTAGTTGTGAGAGAAGTATTAAGAGCCGCCATAAGAATGCGCACATGATTATCCAACCAAACCATATAATTTTTTTGAAAAGCTTCCTCTACCCAACTTGGTTTAGGAGTTGCTTGACCAATTTCCCAAACATCAACAATTTGATTCCCATATTTTGCCTTCATAGCTTCAATCCTTTTTAAATACCATTACATGAGTTTGGAGTTCCCCCTATACCATAAGGACTACATGGTTTCGAAGGATGTCTAATAGGCCACTTACCATTTAATTGATCCAAAGTTGGAGACGGTGCTAGTCCACCCAATAAACCAGAAAGCATATCTCCCCAACCTCCGAAACCTCCTTCAACTTTCGCAAGCATATCAGTATCCATAATCTCAAATTGTTCCATCATTTTTGTATTCATGACAAATACTCCTTTTTTTATTTTTAATTTTTTGTCCTGTTGCAACTTTGACAAGTTTAGTATATCATTGTTTGTTAAAGTTTTTCATCCAAATCTTGAATTGTCATCGAAACGTCTTGAATTAGCTTTTTATTTCAAAATACACCTATAGATTTTTAAAGAAAGATAGTTTCTAATCACTTTTTTACCATTCAGGAAGTTTCAATGACAATTCAAGATTTTATAAAATATGAACTTAGTATCATGGTATAATAAATTCATATTTTATATGAAAGGATTTGCCAATGACTTCTTATAAACATACATTTGTTCCTCAAATAGATGCTAGAGACTGTGGTGTCGCTGCCTTAGCCTCGATTGCTAAATTCTATGGTTCAGATTTTTCTCTAGCTCACTTGAGAGAACTTGCAAAGACCAACAAAGAAGGGACGACTGCTCTTGGCATTGTAAAAGCCGCAAATGAAATGGGATTTGAAACAAGGCCTGTTCAAGCAGATAAAACGCTCTTTGACATGAGTGATGTCCCCTATCCATTTATCGTTCACGTTAACAAAGAAGGGAAACTCCAACATTACTATGTTGTCTATCAAACAAAGAAAGACTATCTGATTATTGGTGATCCTGACCCTTCTGTAAAAATCACAAAAATGTCAAAAGAACGCTTTTTCTCTGAATGGACTGGAGTAGCTATTTTTCTAGCTCCCAAACCCAGCTATCAACCCCATAAAGATAAAAAGAATGGTCTACTGAGCTTCCTCCCTCTGATTTTCAAACAAAAATCTCTCATTGCTTACATTGTTCTCTCAAGCTTATTAGTCACTATTATCAATATCGGTGGTTCTTATTATCTCCAAGGAATCTTAGATGAATACATCCCAAATCAGATGAAATCAACTTTAGGAATTATCTCAATTGGTCTAATTATCACCTATATCCTCCAACAAGCCATGAGCTTCTCCAGAGATTATCTCCTAACTGTTCTGAGTCAGAGATTAAGTATTGATGTGATTTTATCCTATATTCGCCATATTTTTGAACTTCCTATGTCTTTCTTTGCGACACGTCGTACAGGAGAAATCATTTCACGGTTCACAGATGCTAACTCTATTATAGATGCCTTGGCTTCTACCATTCTTTCTCTTTTTCTGGATGTTTCTATTCTGATTCTTGTAGGGGGCGTCTTACTGGCACAAAACCCTAATCTCTTCCTTCTTTCTCTTATTTCCATTCCTATATACATGTTCATCATCTTTTCTTTTATGAAGCCTTTCGAAAAAATGAACCATGATGTCATGCAAAGTAATTCTATGGTTAGCTCTGCTATTATCGAAGATATCAACGGGATTGAAACTATAAAGTCGCTCACGAGTGAAGAAAATCGCTATCAAAATATAGACAGCGAATTTGTAGATTATTTGGAAAAATCCTTTAAACTTACTAAATATTCTATTTTACAAACTAATTTAAAGCAAGGAACAAAGTTAGTTCTTAATATCTTTATCCTATGGTTTGGTGCTCAATTAGTCATGTCGAGTAAAATTTCTATCGGTCAGCTGATTACCTTTAATACACTTCTTTCTTACTTTACAACTCCTATGGAAAATATTATCAACCTCCAAACCAAACTCCAATCTGCGAAGGTTGCTAATAACCGCTTGAACGAGGTCTATTTAGTCGAATCTGAATTTCAAGTTCAAGAAAACTCTGTTCATTCACATTTTTTGATGGGCGATATTGAATTTGATGACCTTTCTTATAAGTATGGTTTTGGGCGAGATACCTTAACGGATATTAATCTAACGATTAAACAAGGAGATAAGGTCAGCCTGGTTGGAGTTAGTGGTTCTGGTAAAACAACTTTAGCCAAAATGATTGTCAATTTCTTTGAACCTTACAAAGGACATATTTCCATCAATCATCAGGATATTAAAAATATTGATAAAAAAGTCTTGCGCCGTCATATTAATTACCTGCCCCAACAAGCCTATATCTTTAATGGCTCTATCTTGGAAAACTTAACCTTGGGTGGTAATAATATGATTAGCCAAGAAGATATTCTAAAAGCTTGCGAATTAGCTGAAATCCGTCAAGATATTGAAAGAATGCCTATGGGCTATCAAACTCAACTTTCTGATGGAGCAGGTCTGTCAGGAGGACAGAAGCAACGAATCGCCCTCGCTCGTGCTCTTTTAACTAAATCTCCTGTTTTAATACTAGATGAAGCTACTAGTGCTCTCGATGTTTTGACTGAGAAAAAGGTTATAGATAATCTTATGTCCCTAACTGATAAAACCATTCTCTTTGTAGCCCATCGTCTAAGTATAGCCGAACGGACTAACCGTGTCATTGTTCTTGACCAAGGGAAAATCATTGAAGTTGGTAGTCATCAAGAGTTAATACAGGCGCAAGGCTTCTACCATCATCTATTCAACAAATAAGGAGAATGTTATGAATCCTAATCTTTTTAGAAGCGTCGAGTTTTATCAGAGACGTTACCATAATTATGCGACAGTATTGATCATACCACTTTCATTACTGTTTACTTTCATCGTGATTTTCTCCCTTGTTGCTACAAAAGAGATTACTGTTACATCGCAAGGAGAAGTCACTCCTACAAGTGTCATTGCATCCATTCAGTCAACCAGTGATAATACTATCTTAGCTAATCATTTAGTGGCAAATCAAGTAGTTGAAAAAGGTGACTTACTCATCAAATACTCTGAAACAATGGAAGAAAGTCAGAAAACTGCCTTAGAAACTCAGTTACAAAGACTTGAGAAGCAAAAAGAAGGACTTGGAATTTTGAAACAAAGCTTAGAAAAAAATACCGATCTTTTTTCTGGTGAGGATGAGTTTGGCTACTATAATACCTTTATGAATTTTACTAAACAAGCTCATGATATTGAGCTGGGTATCTCAAAGACTAACACTGAAGTTTCAAATCAAGCCAATCTTGCTAATAGCAGTTCATCAGCTATCGAACAAGAAATTACAAAAATTCAACAACAAATTGGAGAATATGAAGAGCTGAGAGATGCTATCATAAACAAAAGAGCACGCTTACCGACTGGCAATCCACACCAGTCAATTTTGAATCGTTATCTTGTAGCCTCACAAGGACAAACACAGGGAACTGCAGAGGAGCCATTTTTATCTCAAATCAATCAAAGTATTGCAAATCTTGAATCATCTATCGCAAGCCTCAAAATTCAGCAAGCTGGTATCGGAAGTGTAGCAACTTATGATAATAGTTTAGAAACCAAAATTGAAGTACTCCGCACTCAATTTTTACAGACTGCTTCTCAGCAACAACTAACCGTGGAAAATCAATTAACAGAATTAAAAGTACAACTAGATCAAGCGACACAGCGCTTAGAAAATAATACCTTAACCGCTCCAAGTAAAGGTATCATTCATCTGAACAGCGAATTTGAAGGTAAAAATAGAATTCCGACTGGTACAGAAATTGCTCAAATATTCCCTGTCATCACAGATACAAGAGAAGTACTAATCACTTACTACGTATCATCTGACTATCTCCCCTTACTAGATAAAGGACAAACTGTAAGATTAAAACTTGAGAAGATTGGAAATCACGGTATTACCATCATTGGCCAACTTCAGAGCATTGATCAAACTCCTACCAGAACAGAACAAGGAAATCTCTTTAAACTAACCGCTCTTGCAAAACTATCTAATGAGGACAGTAAACTCATCCAATACGGCTTACAAGGTCGCGTCACTAGTGTAACTGCAAAGAAAACATATTTTGATTATTTCAAAGATAAAATTTTAACACATTCTGATTAATTTTCAGATAACACT
Source organism: Streptococcus sp. FDAARGOS_256 (assembly GCF_002289235.2). GTDB lineage: Bacteria > Bacillota > Bacilli > Lactobacillales > Streptococcaceae > Streptococcus. The sequence goes on along the minus strand of NZ_NTGM02000001.1, from coordinate 1,928,999 downwards.
CTATAACTATTTATTATCTTATAAAACAGGAGAATCGTAACATGGATAAGAATCAAAACCTAACTTCATTTCAAGAACTAACAACTACTGAACTCAACCAGATTACAGGTGGAGGATGGTGGGAAAATTTCTTATATAGCGTTAATAGATATTCTCATAACATCACACAAGGACTTCATCAGCCAATACAACTATAAAAAAATAAGATCGAGATACAAGAACTCTCGGTCTTATTTTCATCATTCTGTATGCATCATAGTAAGTATCTGACGAAAGACTTGATTTTGACAGATAGTATTGAGACTAGCATTGGGATAACTTTCCACTATCTTCATAACGGTATAAAGACCAACTCCTCTCTCCTCCCCTTTAGAACTAACTCCAAAAGAGAAGATTTCAGAAACATCTATGCCCTCTTCTTTGATGGAGTTTTCAATGATAAAGTTTTCCTTCGCTCCACTTTTTAAAAAGGCGATTGAGACATAAGGTTGACTAGCCTCTGCACTAGCTTCAATAGCATTGTCACAAAGGATAGACACAATGGTTAGAAAATCAAGTAGGCTCATCCCCTCAACTTGAATCTCCTCAGGAACCTCGACATTAAAGACAATATCCTTTTCTCTGGCTTTTATAAATTTTCCTGCGAGGAGACTTTTGAGGGCACGGTCCCGAATATTCACCAATCGGCCCAGGTCATATTTGTTGTCCTGCAATTTTTCACTAGAATCCTTCAAGACGGAGTCGTAGATCTCTTTTATCTGCTCCATATCCTCCTCTTCAATGCCTAGGCTTAAGCTGGTCAAGAGGTTGGCATAATCATGACGAAAGCTCCGAACTTCCTTATAAAGCTCCTCTATATGCCGACTATAGCGTTCCATATCTCTATAGCGCAGGGCCTGCTCTTGGTTCAGTTTCTCCTGAAGTTTTTCCTTCAAATAGGTATCCAGCTTCTTGATAACCCCCATAAAAAAGAGCATGTAAAACACTAGGATCAGATGGCGAACAGTCTTTGATTGAATGCTTTGTTCATATTCAAAGAAAGACAGAGTTTCCATAACTAGATAGTAGGTTCCCATTATCCAGTTAATTTTAGTCAGGGACTTTTGAAAACCTTTATCTAGAATCTCCCTTCTCAAACTAGTAAAATCATAGTCCAACCATTTCAAAAAGACTAGAGAAATGAAGAAATTGAAAATTATTATACATAACCCAGTAAGTGAGTAGCCATCATATACTTGCCCTTGTCCCAAAAATGGAAGCACAAAATAGGAGACTCCTCTATAAAAGAGATTCACCAATATCATTGGAAAGAGACCATAAAAGAAAAGAAGTTTTTTAGGAAGCCCTCTTAACAATAAGAAAGATAACCCTATGCCAAACAAAGGTTCTATAAAATATGACAAATATTCACTCACAGCTAAAAATTTAAAAGTCGCAAAAATGGCCCCTAGGAGAAATTTCAGAAGAAAGGCCTTAAAAATCCTCTCGAAAGTGAGACCAATTCCATCTACCTTAAAGAAAATGACAATTTCTAGCCCATTAGTAATAAGTGTATACAATAATATCCAAGTAATATTCATAAATTCTCCTAGCTCAGTGTAAGTTATTGATAGCCTCAGACACTTCCCTGATCTTATAACGCGCGATTAGACAGCTTCCACCATTAGGAAAGTAAAGCAGTTTTTCTTTCTTATCCAAATGCACTACATTGGCTGGATTGATGAGAAAAGAACGATGACACTGCAAGAGACGAGGTTCCTGCTTGAGAACCTCCTCTAGACTCGCCGTAAATTCCAGCCTATCCGTCTTGGTATAGAGAATAACACGATGGGGTCTTGGGGACGTTTCGAGATAGTAAACCTCTTTAAAAGGATACTGAAATTGAGCAAATTTTGATTTAAAGTAAAAGCAATCTTCCGCCAGGCTTTTGCTGTCTTGACTATTGACATAGAGAAGAGCTGTCTCGATACGAGACTCAAACTCCTCTGCCGACAAGGCCTTATCAATATAGTCCAAAGCTGATACCTGGTAGCGAAAGGACAGGGGCATAAACTCCGAGTGAGTCGTCACAAAGACAATCAGGGCATAAGGATCTCGATCCCGAATCTTTCTTGCCACTTCTAGGCCTTTCATCTCCTCATTTCGAATCTCAATGTCCAAAAAGAAAAGCTGATGTGCTCCCTTCTCATGCACCTCTGCCAGCAGTTGGTCTGTCTTGCCAAAAACTTCAAAAGAACTAGGAATGATACTCTGTTTTTTCAAAAGTTTCTCAATCGTCGTTTCAATTCTAGCTTGTTGGGAAAAGTCATCTTCTAAAACAAATATTCTCATCTTCTTACTCTCCTTGTTTCAACCATTTTTGGCTAATGTCTCTATAGCGACGTCTGGCATACTGAACAGCATATCGACCTTCTTCTCCAAGAAAGAGGGTCTTTGATTGGATATCCATGGATTTTACTCGTTCAAGGTTGACCAGACAATTTCGATGACATCTCGTCAAGGTTTCCCCATATTGTTTCTCAAGATTGCTTAAATTTTGAAATAGATCAAAGCTAGCGTTTTCTGTAACAATCTGCACGGTATGGGCTTTACTTGGATGCATTTGGATATAGTAGATATCCTTTATGTTTAATTTGAAAATTTCTTTCTCTTTTTGGATGATAATGTAGTTCATGGATAAAACCTCCTAAAAAGAGGATAGCATAAGTCTAGAAACTATTTTTCACCAAATCCTAAACGGTTCTCAAAAATTCCTAAAGTGTCGAATCATTCGCAAAATAGCTATGATAATCTTACAATTATTTTATCATAAAATCCTGCAATTACCATTCAGGAAATTTCAATGACAATTAAAGATTTGAAGGTAAAAAAAGAGTTAAAAGTGATAAGCTATGATTATAGAAAGACAATCACTTGAAACAACTTTAGAACCATCACAAAGGAGGCATTCTCATGACGGATACAGACCCAATCAAAACTGCTCAGGCACTGATAACTGAGTTAAACAAAGCCTATCAAGTCTGCAAACAGGCAACAGCTGACGACGTACACTTTCAGGAGCAATTAAACTCTATTCTTCTCTTTCTCTCTAAAACTGAGACAGTGGATAATCGATTCTTGATTGAGCTGGAAAAATTTTACCAGACTTCCAGTCTTCTCCTGGGTCTCAGCGCTCTCAATCCAGATGCTCCCACTCGCGCCGCTTGGCGGGCCTATGACCGTTTCCACTTTGACCAAGTCAAAACCAAACTAAGTCTCTACGGACCAACTATTATCTTGTAGAAAATAAAAGAAGCTGAGACAGAACTCAACTTCTTTTTTAGTGTCCTATAAGTAAGATTAATCCTGCATCTGACGTTTTACCTGATAAGGCAAATACAAGACTTGTAAAACCAGTCCAGCTCCAAGCAGGGCTAGAAGGGCTAGTTTTTCTTGGAGGGTAATCAAACCAACTATCAGTTGAACTAATAAAACAAAACATGTCAATCCTCGGATAACTTCCTGTAGTCCTTTCTCTTTTTCACCCTTTTCTAAAGGAAAAAGCTGGGTCAAGTACTGGTAGTCAAAAGCACGATAGAGAGCCAACAACTGGAAGAGCATAAGGTAATTAAACAGGACAACTACTGCTGTCGCAATCCAAGACTGTTCGATAAAAATCACAGCTAACAAGGATAGGAGTAAGAGGCGGAGACTGAGGGCAAAGAGGTCTCCATTTCGCAGATAAGAGCGAAGATAGAGGTTTTGCCAGATCTTGCTCGGCACTTTCTGAACTGCTTTAAGGATGAAATCCAGATAAGCGCGACGTTTGACACTATTTGAAACGCCCTTGACCTGAGTAAAGAGAGCAAAGAAACGAAGCAAAACTTGCTTGCGCTTGCTTTCTTGGGCAATGACATAATCCCAATCCAGCCCAGTTTCAGTGAAAAATTTGCTGGCTTTTTGGCGAAAGAGGAGATATTTTCCAACTCCCAATAAAACCACATAGATGAAAAAAACTGGCAAGCCATAACCCATGGCTAAAAATAAGGGCGCAAATAAAAGCAAGAAAAGGGTTTGGACAAAGAGCCAAAAGACCAGTGAGCGCATCGTCTGCCCTTTGAGGTGAGACTTAACCTCCTCTTCACTGACTAAGAGAAAGAGCTTGTCAGGTCCTTCCATATAGGTCGCGATTTCTCCCCAAGCCAAAAGTAAGACAGATACAATCCCTAAAAACAAGAGAATAGGCCAGTGATTTTCAGGAAAATCTTGCAAGAGTTGACTGTACTGGTAAGCTAGAAAACCGATGAGAACTAGCAGAAACAAGACAAAGTGGTCATTTAGGACATAACGTAGATAACCGACACACTCCTTACGAAAAGCCTGCTTTCGCTTTAAAAACAAGTCTTTCATAGCTCCTCCTCTTTGGTCAGAGCCAAGTAAATATCATTCAAACTCGCTTCAGGCATGCTAAAGGTCTCGCGCAGTTGCTGGAGGTTCCCCTGAGCCCGTACCTCCCCCTTGTGGAGAATGACAAAGGCATCACACATCTTTTCCGCTGAGTCTAGCACGTGGGTACTCATGAGAATGGACTTGCCTTTTTGCTTTTCCACTTCCAAAAGCTGGATCAAGTCAGAAATGGCCAAAGGATCGAGCCCAAGGAAAGGCTCATCAACGATGAAAAGACTCGGATCTACGACAAAGGCACAGATAATCATGACCTTCTGCTTCATCCCTTTGGAAAAATGCACTGGGAACCAGTCTAATTTTTGATCCAAACGAAACATTTTTAACAAAGATTCTACTCGCTCAAAAGCCACTTTTTGCTCAATACCATAGGCCATGGCAACCGTCTCGATATGCTCTCTGAGGGTCAATTCCTCATACAGACTAGGCGTTTCTGGGATATAGCCAATCTGCTTGCGATAGTTGGTCGCATCTTCTCGCAGGGTGAGACCGTTAATCTTGATTTCCCCACTGTAAGGTGTCAACAGACCAATAATCTCATTGATTGTCGTTGATTTCCCAGCACCGTTGAGACCAATCAAACCGACCAACTGCCCACTTTCAACGGTAAAGGACACATCTTTCAAGACAGGGACGTGAACATAGCCACCTGTCAGGTTTTTAATTTCTAACATATTTTCTCCGAATCTGGTATAATGTAGCTATATTATATCAAAATTCAATACAGTAGAGGTGGATTTTATGTCAGATTGCATTTTTTGTAAGATCATCGCAGGGGAGATTCCTGCTTCAAAAGTATACGAGGATGAGCAGGTTCTTGCCTTTCTTGATATCTCTCAAGTAACACCTGGACACACCTTGGTCGTACCAAAAGAGCACTACCGCAATCTTTTGGAGATGGACGCTACCAGCGCCAGCCAACTCTTTGCCCAAGTGCCAACAGTGGCTCAAAAAGTCATGCAGGCTACCAAGGCTGTCGGCATGAATATCATTGCCAACTGCGAGGAAATTGCTGGTCAAACGGTCTTTCATACTCACGTGCACCTTGTACCTCGCTACGGTGCAGAAGATGATCTTAAGATTGACTTTATCGCCCACGAACCTGACTTTGACAAACTTGCCCAAGTCGCTGAAACTATTAGAAATGCCTAAGGAGATGCCATGAAACTATCCAATCTATTGCTATTTGCAGGTGCTGCAGCTGGAAGTTATTTTGTCGTGAAAAATCGCCAAGCCATTCAGGATGAAGTGCTAGATACAACTGACCGCGTCGAAGCTATCAAGGATGATTTGGATATCATCCAAAACAGCCTACAAATCATCGACCAACAAAAAGCCCTTATCAAGGAATACCAAAAAGATTTGACCTACAAGTTCAAAGTCTTGGAAAAAGATTTCCAGACTAGACTAGCTGTGATAAAAGAAACACAGGAGCTTGAGGATAAGTAAAAAAGAGCCCGATGGCTCTTTTTACTTTATTCTCCTTCAAAGGCATCTTTTATATGGTCAAAGAAGCCTTTTTTCTTTGGATTGACTTTCAAGTCACCTGCAGCTGCGAATTCTTTAAGCGCAGCTTTTTGGCGGTCGTTCAAACCTGTCGGAGTCACGACATTGACAGTAACATATTGGTCACCAACGGCACCGCCACGAAGGCTCGGTGCTCCCTTGCCACGTAGACGGAATTTCTTGCCAGTCTGAGTTCCTTCTGGGATAACCAATTCAACATCTCCATGAACAGTTGGAATTTCCACAGTATCTCCAAGAGTTGCTTGGACAATATTGAGATTTAACTTGTAGAAAATAGTTGTTCCTTCACGTTCAAATTTATCACTGGCTTCAACAGAAACCACCACGTACAAGTCCCCGTAAGGTCCACCGTTAAAGCCTGCTTCACCTTGACCAGCGAGGCGGATTTGTTGGCCTGTTTCCACACCAGCAGGGATTTTTACATGTACGCTATGAGCTTGTTTTTCATGCCCTGTTCCGTGACAAGTTGTACATGGATCTTTGATTTCTTTTCCGCGACCATGACAGACATCACAGGTTACTTGGCGACGCATCATACCAAGAGGAGTCTGCGTATCGACGTTAATGACACCAGCACCATGACAGCGTCCACAAGTGACTGGACTTGTCCCTGGCTTAGCACCAGAGCCATTACATGTACGACAGCTGGCTTCACGATTGTATTTAACTTCTTTTTCCGTTCCGAAGATAGCTTCTTCAAAGGTTAAGTTCACACGATACTGGAGGTCATCCCCTTGACGAGGAGCGTTTGGATTGCGTGAAGCTCCTCCTCCTCCGAAAAAACTTGAGAAGATATCTTCAAAACCACCGAAGCCACCTGCTCCGTCAAAGCCACCAAAACCACCAGCACCACCAAAGCCACCGTTGGCACCCGCAGCACCATACTGGTCGTAGGCTGCACGTTTTTGGTCGTCACTCAAAGTCTCATAGGCTTCTTGAACTTCCTTGTATTTTTCCTCAGCGCCAGGCTCCTTGTTGATATCTGGGTGATATTTTTTCGAAAGCTTACGATAAGCCTTTTTGATCTCGTCTGCCGAAGCGTTTTTCGACACCCCCAGACGATCATAAAATTCAGTATTGTTCATACAAGATACCAAGACCGTAAAATTCGACTGAAAAATAGGAAATCTGACGCTGGAGCGATGCTCCTAGACAGATTTCTCTTTTTTCCGAGAATTTAGGTCGGGTTCAATTCCTTTCTTTTATATTGATGAGACAAAACCCAAACAAATCAGGTTCCATCCCTTTTTACCGAAAAACAGAGGCTGGGTTGCAACCTCTGGATTTCTTCCTATCATTACGACATTCAAAAGCAAAGTCGATTATACTTTTTTTGAACGAGTAAGGCTTTTAGCAAGTCGCCATAGCGATTGCCGTAGAATGACAATCATTTTAATGATTCCTCATTCTTAACGCCCTCGCTCTTCTGATTTTAAAGCTCGGGATAAAATAGTCCACTGGACTATTTTATTTCTCCGTAAACTCTCCGTCTACGACGTCATCTCCTGCGTTTCCTGTTGCTTGTGCGCCTTCTGCTCCTGCTTGAGCTTGTTGGGCTGCAGCGGCTTGTTCGTAGAGTTTAACAGCAAGTCCTTGAGCTTTTTCGTTCAATGCTTCAAGTTTCGCTTTCATTTCGTCCAAGTTATTGTCTTCTTGAGCTTTTTTAAGGTCATCAAGGGCAGCTTGGGCAGCATCACGTTCTGCGTCGAAGCCTTTGCCTTCAGTTTCCTTGATTGTCTTTTCAGTCGCAAAGATAGCTTGGTCTACTTCGTTACGAAGGTCTACTTCTTCTTTACGTTTCTTATCTGCTTCAGCGTTAGCTTCAGCATCTTTCATCATGCGGTCGATTTCTTCGTCTGTCAAACCTGAGTTAGATTGGATCACAATAGTTTGTTCTTTTTGAGTTCCAAGATCTTTAGCCTTAACAGACACGATACCGTTCTTGTCGATATCAAATGTTACTTCGATTTGAGGAATTCCACGAGGTGCAGCTGGGATATCAGTCAATTGGAAGCGTCCAAGAGTCTTGTTATCAGCTGCCATTGGGCGTTCACCTTGAAGAACGTGGATATCAACGGCTGGTTGGTTGTCTGCTGCAGTTGAGAAGACTTGTGATTTAGATGTTGGGATAGTAGTGTTGCGATCGATAAGTTTTGTGAAGACGCCACCCATTGTTTCGATACCAAGTGACAATGGTGTCACATCAAGAAGGACAACGTCTTTAACATCACCAGTGATCACACCACCTTGGATGGCAGCACCCATAGCAACCACTTCATCAGGGTTTACTGATTTGTTTGGTTCTTTACCAGTTTCAGCTTTCACAGCTTCTACAACGGCTGGGATACGAGTTGAACCACCAACAAGGATAACTTCGTCGATTTCTGACAAGCTCAAACCTGCATCTGAAAGGGCTTGACGAACTGGAACTTTTGTACGTTCTACAAGGTCACGAGTCAAATCATCAAATTTCGCACGAGTCAAAGTCATTTCCAAGTGAAGAGGTCCAGCCTCACCTGCAGTGATGAATGGCAAGCTGATTTGTGTTGAAGTTACACCAGAAAGGTCTTTCTTAGCTTTTTCAGCCGCATCTTTCAAACGTTGCATTGCCATCTTGTCAGTAGACAAGTCAATACCGTTTTCTTTCTTGAATTCTGCTACTAAGTGATCGATAATTTTTTGGTCAAAGTCGTCACCACCGAGTTTGTTGTCCCCCGCAGTTGACAATACGTCGAAGACACCGTCACCCAATTCAAGGATAGATACGTCAAATGTACCACCACCAAGGTCGAATACCAAGATTTTTTCTTCTTTGTCAGTCTTGTCCAAACCGTAAGCAAGAGCTGCTGCAGTTGGTTCGTTGACGATACGTTCTACTTCAAGACCAGCGATTTTACCAGCGTCTTTAGTTGCTTGACGTTGAGCATCGTTGAAGTAAGCTGGAACTGTGATAACTGCTTTGGTTACTTTTTCACCAAGGTACTCTTCAGCGTAACCTTTCAAGTATTGAAGAATCATAGCTGAGATTTCTTGTGGAGTGTATTCTTTTCCATTTGCAGAAACTTTTTCAGAAGTTCCCATCTTAGATTTGATAGAGATAACAGTATCTGGGTTTGTTACTGCTTGACGTTTTGCAGCATCACCAACGATGATTTCTCCGTTTTTGAATGATACTACAGATGGAGTTGTACGGTTACCTTCTGGGTTTGCGATGATTTTGCTTTCAGTTCCTTCAAGAACTGCAACTGCTGAGTTTGTTGTACCTAAGTCAATACCAATAATTTTAGACATGTGTTTTTCTCCTTAAATTTTATATTCTTTCTTTTTGATACTCTTCTTAGGTGGCGGCGCCGTCAGAGCTTGACTCGTCAATCTCTTTGACTAAACTTTGAGCCTAAGGTCTCAAAGTTTGCGCAAATAACGCCACGGCGAAGAGTATCGTCTTTTGTTCGCTTCGCTCACTATTGCAAAGCTGAACTACTTTTTTATCTTTCTTCATAGTTTATTGTCGTTTCGGACAAGTTTCCTATTATGTTACGACACGAGGAGTCGAAATCGATATTATTTCGACGACGAGTTAGTAAGGAGGCTAGGCAGACGCCATAGCGATTGCCGTTTTCTGACGAGTTGCTTTAGCTACCGTCAGAATTGCCTAGTTATATACTACTACCATGGCTGGGCGTAGGATGCGGTCATGGAGTTTGTAGCCTTTTTGGAAGACTTGGGCGATGGTATCTGCTGGGTGTTCATCGTCTGCTGGGAGAGTTTGGATGGCCATATGGTAGTTATGGTCAAATTCACCGTCAGCTGCGATTTCTTCGATTCCTTCTTCTTTCAAAGCGTGAATTAAGCTCTCTTGCACCATCTCCAATCCTTTTTTGACATCGTCTGTCAAACCTTCAACGGCTAGTGCACGTTCTAAGTTGTCGAGCGATGGTAAGATTGCTTTTGCCAGGTCTTGGCTACGATAACGTTGCAAGTTTTGACGCTCTTCGTTGGCACGGCGTTGGATATTTTGCATTTCTGCATGAGCGCGAAGGTATTTGTTTTCGAACTCATCCGCACGTTCATTTGCCAAGTCCAACTCAGACTTCTCAGGAGTTGTTTCTTCAGTTGTTTCCACAACTTCCTCTTCTTTCATTTCTTCGTTTTTTTTATCTTGGGCCATTTTCGCCTCCTTTATTGATTTCAAAATTAATTTACTTCGTAATGATTGCTGCTGAGGTAGCGATAAAAATCTGTCAACTTCATCGTCAAAACACGATTGACCACATTGACTTGGTTGACCAATTGCTGGTAATCCAGGTTGACTGGACCGATAATCGCTAGAATTCCAAAACCTCGATAAGGAATGAGGAATTTACTGCTAATCACTGCTAGGTTAGCTAGACAGGATTCCTGACTGTCCGCAACACGAACATTTTGCATCTGATCTTCATGCAGACCCTCACGAATCTCCAAAGCCACCTTTTGCGGTTGGTCAAAGAACTGATAGGCCGCTAGATTGGCAAAATTCAAGAGATTGACCTTGCCCGATACCACAATGTTTTCGTTGAACATTTCTTTAAAAATGTGTTCAAAGAGATCCATGACATTGTCCGTTGTTGTGAAGTAACGCTGGATAATCTGCGGAATCTCCGTCCGAATCTTGTAGTGAATATCTAGAACCGTGTGACCGAGGAAACGTTCTTGAATCAAGGTCTTGAGGCGATTTAAATCTTCCTGCAAGAAGTTCCTTGGAATCAGAAATTGACTGGTAACCGTTCGGGACTCGTCTAGGGTAAATACTGCCAAGGCTGTATGTTGCCCCAAAACAACGATATCAAAGGCTGTCAACCGTTGCCTGCTCGGCTCAACATCCAGTGCTACTACCGTACAGCCGCTCAGGTCTGTCAGTAGATTAGCAGCCTCTTGCAGGATATCCTCCAATTTGAAGAATTCCTGATCAAAGGCTTTGACAATCTCGTATACCTCATTTTCAGCCAGTCTGTCAAAAGCAAGCGAGTGTTTCACATAGTACTGAAATCCCGCGACACTTGGCATCCGACCGCTTGAGGTATGAGCCTTCTCAAGCAAACCCTGCTTCTCTAGAGCTGCCATGTCATTACGAATGGTAGCACTACTAGAATTGATAGACTCTTGTAGCGCCTTGGATCCGACAGGTTCGTGCGTTTTGGTAAAGATGTCAATGATCAGATTTAAAATATCCTGCTGACGCTCTGTAACCATCTCATCACTCCTCTCTGTCCGATCGATTAGCACTCTATGTACCCAAGTGCTAACTCATGATTCTATTATACACCCTTAGAAGAGAATGTCAAGATAAAAACTCAAAAAATTAGCACTCTTTTACCAAGAGTGCTAAAAATCAGTCTGAAGACCTAGAACCTTGCTACTCATCTACCTGGTATTTCCTTTTAAGTCTGAAAAAACCATAGATTAGATAAGAAATTAAGCAAGTGTATAAAAAGAAAATAATAAAGAAAGACTGAGACAAGTTTTCTCGATACAAACTCATGCAAACAACAAGACCACCTGAAAAAGTGGCTATACAGGAACGAAGTCTAGACCGCATAACTTCCCATCTGAGACCCTTACTCATATAGACTTTCTCCTCTGAAAGTATATCAGAAGTTGGTTTACGAAGAATTGAACAAAAACCTGTTTCTATCAATTCCCAACCGCTATTTCTAAAATCTTGCAGTTCATGCTTATACTTTTTAAGAAATCTAGAATCATAGATACGGTAGATGACATCGTCAGGTTGGCATTGGCAAAAATAGAAAAAACCAAAACGACTCGTTCTATATCTCCAGCCTTTCAAGTGCATCTCACGCAAATACTCTTCTTCCTTGTCCAAATCAACAATGGTAAAAATCCGAAATTGCTTTTTATTGATCATGACTTCCCCTCCAATTTTGAGCATACCTAGCCTATCATAAATCTGATAATTCCTTCTTTTTATGCCATAACTTCCAGCTAATATAGGCAACTATTAACAAAAGGATTAAAGACCAGAAAACATCTAGCCCGACCGCAAGAAAACTCCATAGACCATACGCATTACTTCTATTGAGCAATTTAAGTAAGAATGGTATATGTATGGCTAGCAAAAGTAAAACAGGTACTAATCGCAGTCTTAAAATGCGATTAACCATAGCTAACTTCCCAGTAGCATCGTTATAAATTTCAAACTCTGCATCCGATTCAATTTCAGAATGTGCTTTTCTAAAATAGGAAAAACTATTAAAGTCTGTAATATGCTCCCAACCACAATCTTTAAATAGTTGTAAATAGGAGGATCTCTCTGATTTTTCCATCGGGTAAAAATCCAACTGATAAGACACCTGCTCAGGCTGACACTTTTCAAAGGTATACTTGACTACAAACAATAAGATAGAATAGCTTACTTTCCTAAGTTTCCAGCCCTCAGCATGCATTTCTCTAAAGTATAGAGCCTCACTCTCATAATCCGCAATTGTAAAAATTCGGTAAACAATTTTCTTTTCCATCATCCTTCCTCCCGACTATTTCTGTAGAGCCGTTCAATACGTTTCAATTCAATATCTAAAACTTTTCGTCCCAAGTCTGTGATCTGATAGATTTTACGTTTTTCCTCTTCTCGGACAAAGGAAATCAAGCCATCCTTTTCCATCTTTGACAAGGTCCCATACATAGTTCCAGGACTAATCGAAACTTGCGAATCTGTCATTTCCTTGACCTTTTGTGTGATACCATATCCATGGTTCTCCTTCTGTAAACAAAACAAGATATAAAAACCTGTTTCAGTCATGGGAAGGTAAACACGCCTGATCTTATCTGTTAATTCCATTTAATCACACCTCCTATTTAGTTTGATATATCGCACCTCGTTATATAAACTATATCACATCTCGATATAAAATGCAAGAAAAAGAGAGAACGATTTCTCGTTCTCTCTTCTTATACTACGAAATTAAGCAGTTAATCTCTCATTTACTAAGAGTGACTTAGTCTTTCTTGCGAAGGACAAAAACTGCTAGGCTTGCAAAGGCAAGACCGATGATTGAAAGAAGACCAGATACTGCAGAGCCTGTGTTTGGTAACAAGGCCTTAGTTTGACTACTTCCTTCTTCTGGTTGGCTATTATTTCCAGAATTTTTATTTGGTGCCGGGGTAAATTCCCAAGTACCGACGAAGTGGGCATCCGCTCCATTGATGGTTTCTGATGCTTTGTCATAGGACTTAAAGCTCCATGTGCCTTCTGCAGTCTTAACCTCTGTTTGACTTGGTTGCGTTGGTGTTGCTTGACTTCCATCTTTCAAGTTTGTTTGGTCTGCCGGAAGCAAGGTTTTCACTTCTTGCGGAAGTTCTTTTCCTGGCGTTCCGCTGACAAACTCATGAACCGCTTTATGAGTCACTGTTGGAACTGGAGTTGCTGTAAATTCCCATGTACCTACAAACTTAACATCTGCTCCATTGATGGTTTCAGATGTCTTGTCATAAGACTTGAAGCTCCAGGTACCTTCTGCTGTCTTAACTTCTGTTTGACTTGGTTGCGTTGGCGTTGCTTGACTGCCATCTTTCAAGTCTGTTTGGTCTGATGGAAGCAGGGATTTCACTTCTTGTGGAAGTTCTTTACCTGGAGTTCCGCTGACAAACTCGTGAGTTGCCTTATAGGTTGGGGATGGGGTGAATTCCCATGTACCTACAAACTTAACATCTGATCCATTAATTGTTTCCGATGTCTTATCGTAGAACTTGAAGCTCCAGGTACCTTCTGCTGTCTTCACTTCTGTTTTACTTGGTTGCGTTGGAGTTACTTTGTTGCCATCTTTCAAGTCTGTTTGGTCTGCTGGAAGCAAGGTTTTCACTTCTTGTGGAAGTTCTTTTCCTGGCGTTCCGCTGACAAACTCGTGAACTGCTTTATGAGTCACTGTTGATGCTGGGCTCGCTGTAAATTCCCATGTTCCTACAAACTTAACATCTGAACCGTTGACAGTCTCTGAAGTCTTGTCGTATGACTTGAAGCTCCATGTGCCTTCTGCTGTCTTAACTTCCGTTTTACTTGGTTGTGTTGGAGTTACTTGGTTGCCATCTTTCAAGTCTGTTTGGTCTGCTGGAAGCAGAGTTTTTACTTCTTGTGGAAGTTCTTTTCCTGGAGTTCCGCTGACAAACTCGTGAGTTGCCTTATGAGTCACTGTTGGCGCTGGAGTGAATTCCCAAGTACCGATAAAGTGGGCATCTGCTCCATTAATAGTTTCAGATGTCTTGTCATAGGACTTGAAGCTCCATGTGCCTTCTGCTGTCTTCACTTCCGTTTTACTTGGCTGAGTTGGAGTCGCTTGACTACCGTCTTTCAAGTCTGTTTGGTCTGCTGGAAGCAAGGCTTTCACTTCTTGTGGAAGGTCTTTTCCTGGAGTTCCGCTGACAAATTCATGTGTTGCCTTGTAAGTTGGTGCTGGGGTAAATTCCCAAGTACCGACGAAGTGGGCATCCGCTCCATTGATGGTTTCTGATGCCTTATCGTAGGACTTGAAGCTCCAAGTACCTTCTGCTGTCTTCACTTCCGTTTTACTTGGCTGAGTTGGAGTCGCTTGACTACCATCTTTCAAGTCGGTTTGGTCTGCTGGAAGCAAGGCTTTCACTCCTTGTGGAAGGTCTTTCCCTGGGATTCCGCTGACAAATTCATGTGTTGCCTTGTAAGTTGGTGCTGGGGTAAATTCCCAAGTACCGACGAAGTGGGCATCCGCTCCATTGATGGTTTCTGATGCCTTGTCGTAGGACTTGAAGCTCCAAGTACCTTCTGCTGTCTTCACTTCTGTTTTACTTGGTTGAGTTGGAGTCGCTTGACTACCATCTTTCAAGTCTGTTTGATCTGCTGGAAGCAAGGCTTTCACTTCTTGTGGAAGGTCTTTTCCTGGAGTTCCGCTGACAAATTCATGTGTTGCCTTGTAAGTTGGAGCTGGAGTGAATTCCCAGGTGCCTACGAAGTGGGCATCTGCTCCATTGATGGTTTCTGATGCCTTGTCGTAGGCCTTGAAGCTCCAAGTACCTTCTGCTGTCTTCACTTCCGTTTTACTTGGTTGAGTTGGAGTCGCTTGACTACCGTCTTTCAAGTCTGTTTGGTCTGCTGGAAGCAGAGTTTTCACTTCTTGTGGAAGCTCTTTGCCTGGAGTTCCGCTTACAAATTCATGTGTTGCCTTGTAAGTTGGAGCTGGGGTGAATTCCCATGCACCGATGAAATGGGCATCCGCTCCATTGATGGTTTCTGATGCCTTGTCATAAGACTTAAAGCTCCATGTGCCTTCTGCTGTCTTCACTTCCGTTTTACTTGGCTGAGTTGGAGTCGCTTGACTACCGTCTTTCAAGTCTGTTTGGTCTGCTGGAAGCAAGGCTTTCACTTCTTGTGGAAGGTCTTTCCCTGGAGTTCCGCTGACAAATTCATGTGTTGCCTTGTAAGTTGGTGCTGGGGTAAATTCCCAAGTACCGACGAAGTGGGCATCCGCTCCATTGATGGTTTCTGATGCCTTGTCATAAGACTTAAAGCTCCATGTACCCTCTGCCGTCTTCACTTCTGTTTGGCTTGGTTGTGTTGGCGTTACTTGAGTACCATTAGACAAGTTCTTTTCTGTTGCTGGAAGCAGGTCTTTCACTTCTTGTGGAAGTTCTTTGCCTGGGGTTCCACTCACAAACTCATGATGTTTTTCATAAAGGAGGGCCGTGCTTACCTGATTAGAAGGAGCTGATAAATTATCAACATGCAATGTTACAGTATTGTCAATCTTTCCAGAACCTTTTTCTTCTACTTTTTTGTTTGTAGTAGTATTATAAGTTACAATAATTTCAGCAGAAGAATTTGCTTTTATGTATTCAGGTGTCATTTTAACAGTAACAGTTTGACCATTCTTTTCAATAGTATAATCACGCCCTTCCTGTAAAGTCACTCCACCTGATTCCACTTTAAGTCCTTGATAATTAAGGCGCTCATCAAATTTCTGAACCATTTCGATAGATGAAGGCGTTGCTAAAATGTCCTTACCTGGAACCGGAACTTTAAACGTAGCTTTATAGGTTACATCTTGTCCTTCCTTAGCTGGAATCTCTGTAGGATCCACTGCTAGAACAGGGCTCGGATCAATTTTTTCAATATAAAGACCAAAGACGGCCGAAGCAACCTCTGTTGATGAGTAACCAAAATTCATACTATTACTATTTGATCGAAGGGCAAAACCAGAGATATTGTTCTCAGAATAGCTACCGCTTGTAATCTGAGTTGCTACCCAAGCAGTTCGATCTCCTTGATCTTCCTGTCTTAAGACATTGGCATTATTCATCAAACGAAGATTAACATCATTTTGATAATCCTTAACATAGAAGGTTTCCTTCAAGTTGTTGGCATCCATTGCATCGATGTCTGTTGGCTTCATAACCAACTTCAAATCTGTCTCGGAACCATCTGCATAACGCAACTCTGCTGTTACATCCGCATCAAGCCAAAAAGCCTTATTCATAATGTAGTCATGAGCTGCATCTACATAGGGAACATTCCCAATTTCAAAAGCATTATTTTCCCACAATTCTGAAATAGAGAAAAATTCAACAGTAGATTTTTGAGCACTATTCATCTCAGATTCTGCCTGAGCAGTGTTTAGATAGTGAAGAGTTACCTTATTGAATTTTAAGTAAGCATCTACTTGCTTACCATTAACTGTCCCAATATTTGTGAATTTTAGAGAAAGAGGATTTTCAAAAACTTGATCCTGTTTTTTACTTTTATCTACTTTAAGAGTAAAGTTCTCCATCTCGCCTGGATAGGCACCACCCCAGAGATATTCATAGTGGGGATTCGATAAATGAAACTGATCAACAGCCTGTGATTTAGATAAAACACTAAAATTGTTGATGTTCAAATTAAACTTACGAATATCCAAGGTTGAGATATCCGTTCCGTTTTTTATTTCTTCTAAAGCCGCATAAGATTGAAGCGGAATAAGAAAAATAGAAAAAAGTAAAACGACTAGTCCGAGAAAAGCCTGTTTTTTTCTACTGAAAATAGTAGAAAAAGGCATTCTCATGCGATATTTCCATTTCATAATGTACCTCCAAAACTAAAAATGATTGTTTAATCATTTCAAAAGAAATATTCATCTCATTTTAACACAAAAAAAGGGCAATTAAAAGTAGATTATAGATAAAAATTTATTATTTTGTATTTCCAGATTGTCAATTTTTGGTGAGAATAATTAAAATATAAAAATTTTAGAAAAGGCGTTTACACCATGTGAATAACTGTTTTATAGTTAATCCTATTATCACTCTATGAGTTTCATAACGTACTCAAGCCACACATAAACATTAATATATTTAATTTTTTATAAAGAAAGAACCCAAGAATAAATTCTGGGTTCTTTTTAGTATTTCTCGTACAAAAGATACTTTTGTATATTAGAGAGCCTTAGTCCTTCTTACGAACGACAAAGCCTACTAGACCGGCGATAAATAAACCAATCATTGAAAGAAGACTGGTAGAAGCTGTACCTGTGCTTGGTAGAACTTTCTGTTCTTGGCTTGCAGTTTCTTCTTTCTTAGTGCTTTCAGCTTGGTTCCCTGTTGTCGCAGTATCATTCTTATTACCGTTGGTTGTTGTAGAAGCTACTTTCTTAGTTCCAACTTCGACAACTTCGTCTACTGCTGGAGTAGTGATTGTGTTTGATTTCTCAACACGACCTGTTTCAACGCCATCTGTGTAAGTCACTGTATAAACAATGGTGCGAACACCCTTCTTACCAGCAGCTTTCACTTGACGACTTCCTTCTGGAAGGTCTGCGTTCTGCACTTCTTTGACTTGGAAAGCAATTTCTTCTGTCTTCGTTTCTTCCTTAGTCGTTACAACTGGGGCTACTACTTTCTTAGTTCCAACTTCGACAACTTCGTCTACTGCTGGAGTAGTGATTGTGTTTGATTTCTCAACACGACCTGTTTCAACGCCATCTGTGTAAGTCACTGTATAAACAATGGTGCGAACACCCTTCTTACCAGCAGCTTTCACTTGACGACTGCCCTCTGGAAGATTTGGATTTGTTACTTCCTTAGTTTGGAAAGCAACTTCTTCTGTCTTGGTCTCTTCCTTAGTCGTTACAACAGCTGCTTTCTTAGTTCCAATTTCGACAACTTCGTCTACTGCTGGAGTGGTGATTGTGTTTGATTTCTCAACTCGACCTGTTTCAACACCGTCTGTGTAAGTCACTGTTTCAACAATGGTACGAACACCTTTTTGCCCAGCTGTTTTCACTCGGCGAACACCTTCAGCTAAGAGTGCATTTTCAACCTCACGAGTCTGGAAGGCAACTTCTTCCGTTTTGGTTACTTCCTTAGTCGTTACAACAGCTTTCCCACCGGTATAGGTAATCTTGTTTTTTGCAGCTTTCTTAGTCTTGCGTGAAACTTCTTTACGAGACTTTTCAACACCATCCACTTTTGTCACTTCATAAGTGACTTCATCGATACCTTCTTCACCTTCTTCAACACGTGTTTTACCTTTATCCAGTGCTGGGTCTACTTTCGTTTCTTCTTTGAAAGCAACTTTTTCCTCTACAGTCACTGTTTCTTTGGTTTCTACACCTGTTTTCTTAGTTCCAACTTCGATGATTTCTTCTACTGGTTCTTTAATTACCGTTTGGCTCTTTCTATCACGTTTTTTCTCAACGCCATTTACCAAAGTAACATCCCAAACAACTTTCTTCTGACCTTTTTCTCCCGCTTGTTTTACCTTTCGAGTACCTTCAGCGAGATCTGCATTGTTTTCTGTCCGAGATGGGTAAGGAATCTCCTCAGTAGTTGTGACTTCTTGATGTTCTTCTTTTAAATCTCCCCCTGAGAGAAGCGCCTCAGCCTTAGCTTTTAAAGAATTGTAGCGAGCTTCAAGCGCCGCAAAACTTTTTTGACCTTCTGGACTCTTCATTGCCTTCTTTGCAGTCTCAAAAAAATTCTTTGCTTCTTCTACATCACCCTCTAGGAGTTCTTTATTCCCCTCATCTGGACTATCTGTAAAATCCTTAATTGAAGATTCTATATTATTGAGCATTCTTTTGAACGTATTTGCAATGTTTCGCTCTTGTCCGTCTGGAATTTCTTCATCTTCTGCCGGAGTCTCTTCTGCATGTACTGTTGGAATTCGATACAAGTCAGGAGCTACATGATAAGTTGCTACTCCAAGAGCATTTAAAGCAAGTATAGAAATCCCTAACTTTAATAATTTTTTTCTACTCATTATTCTTTCCTTAACACTTTCAATATACAGTAAGGAGAAGAGTAAAATTTTCTACTCTCCTCTTACTATATGATACTAACGTTCAGCTTTACGCTTCCAAACTAGAAGTCCAGCAAGTCCTAGAGTAAGGGCTGCAAGTACTCCAAAGATTGAAGATCCTTCAGAACCTGTATTTGGCAATGTTTTACCTGGTTCTGTTGGTTTTTTCGGAATATCCCCCTCTGCTGGTGGGATATTTAGAGCTGGTGGCGTTACCGGAACCGGTGGTGTCACCACAACCTTGTTGGTAGTTTTTGATTTATCGTTAAAGCTTACTTTTGCCGTATTTGGTACACCTGTCGCGAATTGTGCAAAATCTGTTCCTTCTCTGAAGTTTGTATAAAGAACGAGAGTTACTTTACTTCCCTTCAAGGCTTCGAGAACATCCTTATCGCTGATTTCAAGAGTTACAATGTTTTGAACTTCATCGTAAGTAACAGTGGCAATTGCTTCCAACTCTTTACCTACTAATTCACTACGATCATTTGAAACCTTACTCAATTTATCAATAGCCGCTTGAAGCTTAGTTTGAGCTTCTTTCAGGTTCTTGATTTCATTTTCAAGTTTCTCTTGTTGTTGTTTCTTATCAGCTGGTGCTAATTCTGCTTCTTTCTCCGCTGGTGCTTGAAGCTTAGCCAAGTTTTCTTCAGCTACTTTCAACTCTGCCTCTAGGCTTGCAAGGTTTTGACTTGTTTCGGTGTCAGCAGGTTTCTTATCTTCTGTTGCAGAAGAATCAGATGTAGCTTGAGTTGCCGGCGTTTCCGCTTCAGCTGGTTTAGCTGGTTGCGCTGCCTTAGCTGCTTCCAACTTCGCTTTCAATTCAGCCACTTTAGCTTCCGCCGCTTTCAAATCTTCCTTCTTGTTATCCTCTGTTGAGGTCTCATCAATTGACTTACCTGTCAAAGCTTTCAGTTCCTTCTCTGCCTGTTCAACTTGAGCTTGAAGAGCTGCTTTGAGCTTGTCAAACTGAGCGTTTTCAACTTTAAGAGCGATTCGGTCTTTATTGACTTTCAAAACTGAATGGATTTCATCACTGATCGTGAAGTTCGTCAAATCTGTCTTGACAAGACGACCATATTGATCTTTCTTGGCATTTCCATTTTCATCCACTGGATCCGTTGGAACCGGAGTAGTGATATCGAAGCGGAAAGTATCTGTTGCATTTGGCAAGTTGTATGAAGTCCCTGGTGTTGATCCATTTTCTGGTCCAACTGTCTTAGCAGGTTCACCTGGTGTCGGATCTGTTGGTTTTTCTGGGTCACGTGGTTTCACCGTTACCGGTTTTGATTCCTTGCTGCCAGATTGACCATTGGCATCCTTGAAGTTGACAGTTGCTTTGTTTGGTACCAATTGGTCCTTATAAGCTTTCAAATCGCTATTCGCTTTGAGTTTAGCTGGGATGTACAATTGAATCTCTTTGAAACCTTTCAATCGAGCGAAATCTTTCACTTTTACAGTGACAGTATTTCCTTCAACACTTGTTTCAAGAGCTCCATTTGCATCACGACCGTCCACATAGGCTACTGGTGTATCAGCGATTGCCAAGACCGGTTCGAGTGTATCTGTGACTGTGAACTCTTTGTACTTATCAATATCTTTTGGCAAAGTTGTATTGACATTATACATGTATGGTGCGTCGTATTCCACATCCAAGTGGTCCAAGGTACGATTAATCTTCTTAGAAATTTCTGGTTCTGGTTCTTTTGGAACGATTACCGGAACTTTATTCGAATCTTTGTGTAGCCCTGGTTTGTGTGGGAACTTCGCATCATAAGAAGCTGTATTTGGAACAGTGAATCCACGATCTGTTAGATATGGAGTCAAATCAGCTCCCGCTTTAATCTTCGCAGTGAAGCTCAATTCCACAGCTTGACCGCCATTGGCTTTCACTTGGTCTTCTGTAAGCGTCAAGGTGATGGTTTGTCCTTCTACCTTGATTTGACTTGCTTCAAGGGCTTGTCCATTCAAGATTGCACTTGCTGAACCTGCATAATCAAGAACAGACTCAAGTGTATCACTTACACTGAAGGATGATACATCTGTTGGGACACTTGTTTTCACGTTGTAAGTGAAAATTTGGTCACGATCAGCGAGTGTTTCTTCAGCCTTAGTATTCACATCTTTCTTGATTTCTGGCTCGTCTGGTGTTGGAGGTGTTACTGGGACTTCGTTCGAATCCTTGTGCACACTTGGTTTGTGTGGGAAACTTGCGTCATAAGAAGCCTTATTCGGAATCCGTACACGGCCATCTTCCTTCACATACGCAGACAAGTTTGCACCAGCTTTGATCTTCGCGTCGAATGTTAATTCAACGGCTTGACCACCATTGGCTTTCACCTGGTCTTCTGTAAGGGTCAAGGTAATCGTTTGTCCTTCTACCTTGATTTGGCTAGCATCAAGAGCTTGACCATTCAATTTAGCACTTGAAGTTCCTGCGAATTCAAGAACGTCCACTAGGATATCTGTGACTGAGAAGACTGTCGCATCTTGCGCTACTGTTGTTTTCACGTTGTAAGTGAAGACTTCATCACGTTTCGCAAGTGTTGCTGATTCTTTGCCATTCACATCTTTCTTGATCTCTGGCTCGTCTGGTGTTGGAGGTGTTACTGGGACTTCGTTCGAATCCTTGTGCACACTTGGTTTGTGTGGGAAACTTGCGTCATAAGAAGCCTTATTCGGAATCCGTACACGGCCATCTTCCTTCACATACGCAGACAAGTTTGCACCAGCTTTGATCTTCGCGTCGAATGTTAATTCAACTGCTTGACCACCATTGGCTTTCACCTGGTCTTCTGTAAGGGTCAAGGTAATCGTTTGTCCTTCTACCTTGATTTGGCTAGCATCAAGAGCTTGACCATTCAATTTAGCACTTGAAGTTCCTGCGAATTCAAGAACGTCCACTAGGATATCTGTGACTGAGAAGACTGTCGCATCTTGCGCTACTGTTGTTTTCACGTTGTAAGTGAAGACTTCATCACGTTTCGCAAGTGTTGCTGATTCTTTGCCATTCACATCTTTCTTGATTTCTGGCTCTTCTGGTGTTGGAGGCGTTACTGGAACTTCATTAGAGTCCTTGTGCACACCTGGTTTGTGTGGGAAGCTTGCGTCATAAGAAGCCTTATTCGGAATCTGTGTACGGCCGTCTTCCTTCACATATGCGGACAAGTTTGCGCCGGCTTTGATCTTCGCGTCGAATGTTAATTCAACTGCTTGACCGCCATTGGCTTTCACTTGTTCTTCTGTAAGCGTCAAGGTAATCGTTTGTCCTTCTACCTTGATTTGGCTAGCATCAAGAGCTTGACCATTCAATTTAGCACTTGATTTACCTGCGAACTCAAGAACATCTTCGATCTTATCGGTTACGCTGAAGGCTGTCGCATCTTGCGCTACTGTTGTTTTCACATTATAGGTGAAGACTTCATCACGTTTTGCGAGGGTTTCTTCTGCCTTACCGTTCACATCTTTCTTGATCTCTGGCTCGCCTGGTGTTGGTGGCGTTACTGGGACTTCGTTCGAATCCTTGTGCACACCTGGTTTGTGTGGGAAGCTTGCGTCATAAGAAGCCTTATTCGGAATCTGTGTACGGCCGTCTTCCTTCACATATGCGGACAAGTTTGCGCCGGCTTTGATCTTCGCGTCGAATGTTAATTCAACTGCTTGACCGCCATTGGCTTTCACTTGTTCTTCTGTAAGCGTCAAGGTAATCGTTTGTCCTTCTACCTTGATTTGGCTAGCATCAAGAGCTTGACCATTCAATTTAGCACTTGATTTACCTGCGAACTCAAGAACATCTTCGATCTTATCGGTTACGCTGAAGGCTGTCGCATCTTGCGCTACTCTTGTTTTCACATTATAGGTGAAGACTTCATCACGTTTTGCGAGGGTTTCTTCTGCCTTACCGTTCACATCTTTCTTGATCTCTGGCTCATCTGGTGTTGGTGGCGTTACTGGGACTTCATTAGAGTCCTTGTGGTATTTTGGATTATGATCAATATCATAAGAAGCCTTATTCGGAATCTCTGTCTTACCATCTTTATTCACATAAGCTGATAAGTTGGCATTATCTCTAATCTTAGCCTTGAAGTTTACTTCAATAGTCTTACCGGCATCTGCTTTTACAGAAGCTTCTGTAAAGGCAACTTTGATGACTTGACCAGAAAGTGTCACTGTCGCCTTCGATCCTGCATCCTCACCATCAAGTTTAACAGTGGCTGAAGCATTCTCACCAACAAATTCTAGAACTTCTTTCAACTCGTCTGTCATCTCAAACACAGTTGCGCTGGCAGGCATTGTTGTTTTCAAAGTATAAGTAAACTCTTCATTACGTTTTGCAAGATCATAACGTTCTGCTCCGTTTACTTCCTTCTTAAGCTCTGGAGTAGTGGTTGGTGGTGGTGTAACGGTAACTGGTTTTGATTCTTTCTTAGAATCAGGATTATCATTAATAATGTAGCTAGCAGTATTTGGTACTACCGGCTTGTCTTTTGATTCATTTGGATAAGCCGCTAAGAGTGCATCAAAGGTAATGCCTTCCTTCACCTTAGCCTTAAATGAAACTTGTACAGCTTTACCAGCATATTGTTTCACTTGCTCTTTACCAAATGTGACCGTCAAACGTTGACCTTCTGTTGTTACAGTGAGGTCTTGAACAGCTTGGCCATCAACAGTGACCGTTGCTTCTCCTTCAAATGCCAATTCTTTGACGATATCATCTGAAATGGTGAAGGTATCTGCCACATGTGGAACCGTTGAGTCAATCGTATAAGTAAAGATTTCTGATAACTTACCAAGATCTGCGTGTTCCTGACCATTCACCTTCTTCGTGATTGGTGGTGGTGTAACAGTGACCGGCTTGGTTTCTTTCTCACCTTGTTGGTCATTCTTGTTGGTGTAAGTAATCTTAGCTTTGTTCTCAATAGATGGAACAGTTGAGCCTTTCTTCACTTTGGCATGAATCACGAGCTCTACTTCTTGGTTACCGTAGTCACCCGCATTCGCAAAATCTTTCATCGTTGCAGTCACGGTTTGACCTTGAACTGTTACATCGAAGAATTTCGCTGCAGCTCCCTTGATTTCAGCTTGACCTGGAGTCAAGTTCTCATCCAAGGTATCCGTTACAACGAAGGACTTGTACGTTGTAATATCATTTGGCAATTTCGCTTTGATATTATAAGTAAAGTCTGTGTCCGCACCGATTGTTGCCTCTGTCAGTGTTTCGTTGATTTTCTTATCAACACCTGGTTCTGATGGAGGGGTTACGGTTACCGGTTTCGTTTCTTTTTCTCCGCTATGATCGTTCTTATCTGTGAAGCTGAACTTCGCAGTATTTGGAATGTTGATACGAGTCACTCCATCATTGATCTTAGCTGGAATAATCAATTCCACTTCTTGACCAGCAAGGTCTGTAGCGTTCGCAAAGTCCTTCATCGTTGCAGTCACGGTTTGACCCTCAACTATTACATCGAAGAAGGCTGCAGCTGCTCCTTTGATAACTGGTTTGCTTGAAGTTTCATTGATAACTGACAAATCTCCTTCAAGTGTATCTGTAATCACAAATTTCTTGTAATCTGTAATATCTGTTGGAAGTTTTGTCTTAATGTTGTAGTTATACGCTTGACCTGTCGCGATATCTAAGTGATCAAGAGTTTCATTGATCTTCTTCGTTACAGGAGGTGGCGTTACAGTGACAGGTTTCGATTCAACTTCTTTCTCTACATTATTCTCATTTGTAAAGGAAATAGAAGCCTTGTTTTCAATGGTTGTACCTGTCACACCATTTTTAACTTTTGCAGGAATGACTAGTTCAATAGTTGAGTATTTTGCAAGTTCACCAAACTGACCATCCTTCACCGTTGCCGTAATCTCTTGGCCATTGGTACGGACATCAAAGAGGGCCGCTGCAGAACCTTTAATACTTACGTCACCTGCAAGTTCCAAATTAGCATCTAGTGTATCACGAATCACAAATTTCTTGTAATTTGCAACATCACTTGGTACTGCTGTTGTAATATTGTAGTTGTATGGTTGCCCATCAAACGTTTGGAAGCTATCCAAGTTTTCATTGATTTTCTTATCAATAGTCGGTTCTTTTGGTTTTGGTGGGGTAACCGTTACTTCATTAGAAGTTTTCTTGATGTCATTCAAGGCAACATCTGCCGTATTTGGTACTTTTACTTGACCATCTTTCTTGTACTTAGAAAGGTCAGCACCTGGACGAATTTTAGCATCAAATGTCAGTTCGACATATTGGATGTCTTTGGTCTTACGACGCGTTACCTTACGTGTAATTTTTTCAAGATCAGTCTTATCCAATGAAACTGAAACTGTTTGACCCGAAACTGTTATCGCTTTTGTCAAATCAGCATTATCTTTTCCACCAATAGTTACCTTCACAGAATTTGGTTGAACTTCCAATTCTGGAACAACTGTATCGGTAATGCTAAAGCTATCCGCAATACCTGGCCATGGAACAGATACCTTATACTTGAAGACTTCGTCTTCCGTCTTAAGATCTTCATGTTCCTTGTCGTTTACTTTCTTTTCAATCTCTGTTTCAACTGGTGGTTTCACATAGACTGGATTTGAGCGACGGATTGTACTTGGCTTATCAGTGGTTTTAGCATGTTTGCTTTGGTCTGGAGTGTTATCCTCACCATTCCACATGATATTACCTTGGTTCAGCAAGCCGAAGCCATCATTATCCTGAAGAAGAGCCATAAATTCTTTGCTCGCTTGATTATTGCGATATTGCTCCTTCAAGCGAACCGTAATGGTCATTTGAGCTTTCTTCAGCACCAAGTAATTGTAGTTACCAGCAATGCTTGGAACATCCGCAACAACAACTTCTCGGTCGTTTCCAAGATCATCCTTTTGCTTCACAACACGTGTCAGGATAGTACCTTCTGGACCAGACGCATGGTGACCCACAACCTCCAAACGATAGTCAAGAGGGTCTGTCAACATAACGTTTTGCTTAAACTCATAAGGAACGTTATTGAAGTTGTAATCTACTGTATAAGTAAATGTTTCGTCTTTGGCAGACAAGTTAGCCGCATAGGCTGGTTTTTTAGTCAATTGAAGTGGATCTTCAATGGTACCAGTATCATTACTTTGATCTTGGTCTACAATTTTCTTAGTAGCACTTGGGTAACAGTATTCTAGCTTTTGAACTTCTACTTCTTCTTTGTGTCCACCGATTGTTTGGGTTTCAAAGTTACCAACTTTAAACTTACCAGTCAATTCAGGAACTGGAACTTTCTCTTTAACAGGCTGATAGTCTGCAGGAGGATCTTGTTCATCATCCTCATCAACTTGTTCAGCGTGAGCTTCCTTGCTCAAATCGTAGTCAAATTTATTGTCACCTGGGTTAAAGACACTCTCTGGTACAGAGATAGTAACTTTATCTCCGTTTTGTGTAATTTTACCACGAACTTCTTTTGTCGAGTCTTTGACTTCCGACACAATTTTCTTACCATTGATACGGATGGCATCAACTTTGTAACCTGGTGTAATATCAAACTCACCAGTGATATCTTCCTTGATTAAGGCCGCCATTACAGATTCCAAAATTCGATTTGAAAATCTAGTAATGTCACTTTGTTCATTAACATAGAAGGAAGTATTCTTACCATTCACTTCCTTATCTGGAGAAGCCATTGATTGCAAAGCTTCATGGAAAATAGTTTGGACAGAACGATTATCACCAATATTTAGTGCATTTCCAAATCCGTTTAGATAGGCATCTCCGTATTGGTAATACTTCTCAGTAAATCCTTCTACACGTTCCCAGAAACCAATAACAACCGAGCCCTTATCTCCTACAGTCGCTTTCAGTTTATCTCCCGCCGCTTTAAGTTCATTTGCACGACCCACAATATCCTGTGATGCTTCAGGATAGCTATCGACTCCCCAAGCACGTTGGAGGGCTGAATTACGAGTCCAGCTCTTGTCCATAACGACATTGTTACTTCCTTGAGGACGATAACCATTTGCAATACCATCAGTAATTAAAAGAAAGACTGTCTTACGACCGTTTTCCATATTCCCTTTAACTCTGTTGTATGCTGCAATCGTATCATCAATCGCAGGAACAGTTGGGGTACCACCTTCAACAGCAATATTATCAATAAAGCCATGAATTGTTTGTTGATTGCTAGTTAAACCACTATTCCCATAGGTATAGTGTTTCCCTGTTGTATCCGGATCGGTGTATACATTAGGCTGACCTGTAAAATCGTCGCTGTTAAAGTAACGAACTTGATCCAACCCCTGATATGAGGCAACAAATACTCGGTCTGTTGTTTTTTCTTCGTTCGTTTTAACCAAGTGAGGATTTTTCTCATCATAGTCTTCTGCATTGACATACGTTGTCAATCGTTTCAAAGCATTCTTAACATTTGGAATTGTTTTACTAAACGATCCACTCGCATCCTGCAAGATAACAAGGTCAATAGGCTGTCTTGGAACTGACCAAGCAATCTTCTCTGTTTTTTCAATTTTACGGGAACATCCATTTTGTGTTATCTTTGTATTTCCACCTACTTCAATAGCACTACCGCCTTCATTTGCTGCAGCACTACCAAGCAGCTGTCCCATTAAGGCTAATGGAACAGATAAAAATAAAATGATAAACAATATGGAGACCTTTTTAATGAAATCTCTCATTGCTATTTCTGAAATCCTATTGTGATTTCTTCTTCCCCCTTTTCTATAGTAGATATATGTTAGTTGAGTAGTGTTTGCAACTCTTTAGAAAAGCTTTCCGCATCGGAATGATTAACCAATACATTTTTTACTTCTTGCTTTTTGGTTACAAAATACATACTTGGTATGGTCTGAACCTGTAATAGATCTGCCGCTGATTGATCTTCGTCATAGTAATAAGGGAAAGTGTATCCTTTTTCCTTAATGTATCGATCAGCACTCTCCTTTGTTTCTTTACCAGGTTCGTTCATATTCAGTAAAACAAAATTGATCTGTTCACCATACTTTTCATACATCTGCTG
This sequence comes from Streptococcus sp. FDAARGOS_256, assembly GCF_002289235.2. Lineage (GTDB taxonomy): Bacteria > Bacillota > Bacilli > Lactobacillales > Streptococcaceae > Streptococcus. Next base: position 1,900,733 of record NZ_NTGM02000001.1, on the reverse strand, counting down.
AACAATGGGTAGTTGTTTCTGACAATGAGGACACCAACTAGCCCATTCGACAATTAACATAGGTTTATCATACAGCTCTGAACTAGCAACCAATTTACCGTCTTGAGAAGTCATTTTAAATTCTGGAAGTTGTTGACCTTTTAGACTCAAGGCAGTATTGTTCTCAGCACTTGAAGTTGATTGCGAAACTGATGAAGTCCCTACTTCTCCGTCCTTAGCGGGTCTAGTATAATAAATCAAACCCACCGACAATCCGATGATGACTCCCACTGCTAAAAACGGAAGCCACCACTTATCTTTTTGCATAGAATCTCCTTTCCTTTTTGATGAAATATGGCGAGTACAGCTTGAGTAAATAATATAGTAAATAATTTATGAACCCTCCGAAACTCATCCATTCCAAAAAACATTTTATCATTTACTAATTAGTATTTCAAGAAATATGTTGTCAAATTGTAAACTTTTTTCTTTCTCACGCTAAACCCGCCACACTACTGCATTAAATAGGTATAATGAAAATGATTGGACGTTATTTTCTAATTATTTTCAGAATATTATTTCTTTTTAATGCATAATTCACTCTTTCTTGTTTTCTGTTTTTCTATATAATAACTATACTAAAAACAGCAACGAAATACATTTAAAAATTTGCAATAATAAAAAAGATTGCCCAATCAGACAATCTTTTTTATGTTCTTAATACAAATCAAGATAATTATCAACTTCCCATTGTGACACAAAGGTTGCATAGCTAGCCCACTCGATACGTTTAGCTTCAAGGAAGCTCGTGTAGATGTGTTCACCTAGGGCTGCCTTGACCACTTCATCCTCAGTCAAGGCTTTCAAGGCGTTGTGAAGCGTTGATGGAAGGTCAGTAATTCCAGCTTCCTTACGCTCTTCCGCTGTCATGATATAGATATTTTCTTCGATAGGAGCTGGTGCTTCGATTTTGTTTTCAATACCATGCAAACCAACTTCCAATAGAACTGCCATAGCGATGTATGGGTTTGCCATCGGGTCCACTGAACGCAACTCAAGACGAGTTCCCATACCACGTGAAGCTGGTACGCGCACAAGTGGCGAACGGTTACGACCAGCCCAAGCAATGTAAACAGGCGCTTCATAACCTGGAACCAAACGTTTGTATGAGTTAACTGTTGGGTTCATGATAGCAGTATAGTTGTAAGCATGTTTAATCAAACCACCAAGGAAATGGTAGGCCGTTTCTGACAACTGCATTCCTTTTGGATCATTTGGATCAAAGAAGGCATTGTTTCCTTCTGCATCAAACAAGGACATATTACAGTGCATACCTGATCCAGCGATACCAAATTTCGGTTTAGCCATAAAGGTTGCGTAAAGGCCATGTTTGCGAGCAATGGTTTTAACAACGAGTTTAAAGATTTGAATCTTGTCACAGGCACGGAGGACTTCATCATACTTGAAGTCAATTTCATGTTGTCCAACCGCAACCTCGTGGTGACTCGCTTCTACTTCAAATCCCATTTTGGTCAAGACATTAACGATTTCACGACGCGTATTGTCTGCAAGATCAGTAGGGGCCAAATCAAAGTAGCCACCCTTGTCATTTACTTCAAGTGTTGGATCCCCATTTTCATCCAACTTAAAGAGGAAGAATTCTGGTTCTGGACCAAGGTTGAAGGATTTGAATCCTACTTCTTCCATATGACGAAGTGCACGCTTCAGATTACCACGAGGGTCACCTGCAAAGGGTTCGCCTTCTGTTGTATAGACATCACAGATCAAACCTGCAACACTTCCATTTTCATCTCCCCAAGGGAAGACTGTCCATGTATCCAAGTCTGGGTACAAGTACATATCTGACTCATTGATACGTACAAAACCTTCAATAGAAGAGCCATCAAACATGGCTTTGTTTGACAAGACCTTATCTAACTGTTCATCTGTAGCAGGAATTTCGACGTTTTTCATGGTTCCCAGAATATCTGAAAACATGAGACGGATAAAGGTAACATTTTTTTCCTTGACTTCACGACGAATATCTGCAGCTGTGATTGGCATGGGTTTTCTCCTTAATATATATGACTACTTGCGATTGCCTAACCGCGACCAAAGGGTGACCGTACTGAAGCAAAGCGCCCCTGCTGGAGGAGTTCATTGTGAAGTGCGCGACGCACTTCCGTCTGACTCACGGCTTTCTTGGACTTCGCTTCACGTTCAGCATATTTTTTCTTAATCGCAGCAATATTATGACCTTCAGAGATATAATCTTTGATTTCAAGTAGACGATCCATGTCATTCAAAGAATACATGCGACGGTTCCCTTCGTTTCGATCAGGTTTGATCAACTCTTGATCTTCATAATAACGAATCTGACGCGCCGAGAGATCGGTCAATTTCATAACACTGCCGATAGGAAAAACAGCCATATTTCGGCGAAATTCTCTTTCCTTCATTTACAATTTCCTTCTTCCTGTCTATTATAGTCTAAAAAAAGACATACGTCAACGGATAATGTCACAAAATGTAACATTATTTTCTTTTTTTCTCCCAAAAGAGTTTCAGTTGCTCAATATCATAATTTACAAGGATTGCGACAAAAACTCCCATAAATGTTTCAAATACGCGCGCAAACACGTACAAAAATGTTTCTCCGCTTGGTATTGATAGGGTAATGATCAACATGGCTGCTACACCACCAATAACTCCTGCCTTGTTATTCATGGCAACGTTTGTCATAATGGTTAACATGGTGCAAATCGGAACAACTAGTAAGGTTACCCAAAAGGCTCCATGAAATAAAGTGTTTAAGAGGAAAAAGACAAGGGCGTAAAAACCGCCAATGCTATTTCCTAAGATACGCGAAGTTCCAAAATGGACGCTCTTATCAAAGCTCTCTCGTAGACTGAAGACCGCTGTCAATGCTCCGATTTGAAGCCCCTTCCAGCCAAAAAAACCAAAAATCAAGAGAACTATAAATACAGCAATCCCCGTTTTGAAAGTTCGCATACCAAGCTTGAACTGTGACTTATCAAATTTATATTTTTTAAAATAACTCATAATCTCAACTTTCTACTACCATTTTAACATAAATTAGTTGATTTTATGAGTGAAAATCAATAGGAAGCGTTTTTAATTTAGGGCTATAAAAAAGAGGAAACAGAGTTCCTCTTTTCTATTTAAATTCAGAGCTTAGTTACTTTCGTCTTCTTTACGTTTCAACTGACCAAGTCCTAAAACTCCTACTAAAGCTGCTAGACCAAGATATGGCATGTAGCTTGAATCATTTGTACCTGTTTGAGGTAGAGTAGGGTTACCTTTTGGATTTGGAGTAGGAGTTGTTGGCTCCCCTGGTTTCTTAGGTTCTGGCGTTGTCGTGCGAACTGTGTTTGAAGCGTAAGCAACTTTGTTCACAGTATTTACATAGGTATTTTCAAAGGTTCCAACAGCAATTCGTTTCATTTGAATATAAGTCTCAGCCTGGAATGGAGAATCCAACTGAATCTCTTGAAGGAATTCTTCCTTGAAGCGAATGGTAAGCATTCCCTTATCTTGATCATGTTCAACCTGTGTTTCAGCCGTTAAGTCTGTTCCTGCCTTGATAACACGACCGTCTTTCAATCGGATATCAACCTTGGCAAGAACTTTATAGTTTCTAGTGTATTGATCACCCTTTTGGTCATAATCATCTACAAAACTATAGTCATTCAAGTCCTCAGAATGATTTTGTGGAATCAAACCACCGATTAAACGATAATTGAAGTACTGGTTCAACGGAATGGTTTGGCCATCAATATTGTCACTGCTTGGATCCATACTGATTGTCACATCTTTTTTAGGTGTGATTTTCGGTACATTGTTGACAACTACTTCTGTAGCATAGCCATTTCCAAAATCAATTTGGTAGGCTTTGTTTTCGTACTTACCACCCGTTTGACCAAATTCAGGTTTAACTGTCATCGGATCTGTGATGAGCAATGATTTTCCTGCTGCTACATAGTTCTTGTAGAATTCGGCTGGATTATCAGCTGAGAAGAGTTGGAAAGCACCTTTAACAGTGATGTTTGCTTTCTTCAACAGATCTTGAACCTTCTTAGGCGCAGCTTCTAAACTATCAAATTGTTGAACACTGATACCTGATACAAGGTTGCCCTCTAGATCACGGATCTTAACCAATTCTGGTTGAAGGGTTAAGGCTTCTTCTGGATAATCATCCACATAGTAGAAACCATTTTGAATCGCTTCTTTAGAAGATTTATCTCCCTTGTATTGGTCCAAATCCCATGTAAGTTCATAGTAGTTCGTTGAACCAGCTAGAACCTCTTTACCATCAATATTTACACCTTGCTTGTTCTTGTTAACTTTCAAAGGCTTGATGTAGTTGTTATTTGGATTGTCAGGATCATTTGGTTTACCTGGAGTCGTTACACGAACAATGTTTGACTTAACACCGTAGGCGTCGTTGACTGTCAAGGTAAAGTTATTTGTATAAGTCGCCCCATCATTCAAGACACGACCAACAACAGTTGGATATAGAGTCTCAAAGGATTTTGTCAAATCTGCATTGAAAGCAGCCAAGGTCTCCTCAGTAGCCTTAAAGGTTACAGTGTGACTAGCTTTATCATAGCTTGTTTCAAAACCTTTGCTTGCAGCCTTGGTTGCTTCCAAATCAAACTGATAGCCAGTTGGAAGTGGATCTACCAATACAAATGAAGTTGTTTTTGGACGCCCTGCAGTTAAAGCTTCCGTTTTCAACTCAAACTTCACTACAGACTGCTTAGCAACGAGAGTACGATCGATATCTACTCCATCCTCATTCTTAATTTCTTTATTAATCTGAGGTTGTGCAAATAGACGATTGTAATGGAAGTGAACTGTTGGCACCGCTGGTGGTGTTGGCAACTGCTTAGGAGTTGGTGCTACCGGCGGAGTTGGCAATGGATCATAGTTTGGCTCTTCTGGTTTTGATGGCTCTGGTTGATCTGGAGTTTTTACCGGTGGTGTTGGCTCATTTTCATAGCTTGGTGCTACTGGAGCTGGTTCCAATGGTTTCTCTGTCTCATATGTTGGCTCTTCTGGTTTTGATGGCTCCGGTTGATCTGGAGTTTTTACCGGTGGAGTTGGCTCATTTTCGTAGTTTGGTGCTACTGGAGCTGGTTCCAATGGTTTCTCTGTCTCATATGTTGGCTCTTCTGGTTTTGATGGCTCCGGTTGATCTGGAGTTTTTACCGGTGGAGTTGGCTCATTTTCGTAGTTTGGTGCTACTGGAGCTGGTTCCAATGGTTTCTCTGTCTCATACATTGGTTGAGTTGGAGCTGTTGGTGCAACAGGTTTCGTCGGAACCCCAATTGCATTAATGTTTGAATTGAAAGCAAACCAAATATTTCCACTTTTAGAAGAAGCCATATTAAAGCTAATCTCCGATTGAGTTATTTCACCGACAATAGCTCCGTACCAATTATTTGGACTAGAGGTTGTATCCCATTCCGATGTATTCCAACGAGCGCCTAGCGATTTTTCTGCATTTGATGAATCTGCATAAGCAGAGTTATTTTCATGAATCTTGATAGATGAACCAGAAATTGGAATATATCGACCGTTAAAGTTTCTAACACTTTCAATTGCATCTTTATCAATTGCCCCACTACCGTTACCTCTATTTAGAGATGAAAAATTAACTAATCCTCCTGTGAGATTCATAAGTTGACCTTCTTCATCATAAAACTTGACTTTTACATTAATGTTTGTAGAAGTAAAATAATCATTATACCATGCTGTCACAGTTGGATCACTCGAGGCAAACATAGTCATTTTGGTTCCATCGTTAAAACCTGTTTCTTTTAATGTGTAAGTGTAAACTACTTTTGAAATTTTCTTACCATTAAAACTTGAATTTTTTAGACCAGTATAGGTAACATCGACTGGTTTATCCTTTTCTAATACAAGCTTTGCATAAGTGTTATTCGAATTGATTGCATTGAAATATGAATATGCTGTAGATTTTTTCCTATCAGGATTTGTTGGCGAAATCCCCCATGATTTTACCAAAGCATCCAATTCCTGCTGCCCATATTGATGTACAGATGAATCAATTGTTCGTATTGCATTTGGTTCTGATTTAAAGTTCAACGATTGTGATCTTGGTTCTGAAAGATAACCATCTTGTTTCTTTTTACTCTCCGCTTCTGCGAGTGCTGCAGTATAAGCTGCGAACTCTTTCTTATATTTGGCAAGATCCGCTTCGTATTTAGCTAATTTAGTTTCATAGTCTGTTTTAGCCGTGGCATTACGTTGCTTGATTGCTTCATTCTCAGCTTGAAGCGCTGCATTTTTTACCTTATTATCTTCAACAGCCTTTTCATAGGCTGCTTTTGCATCGGCATTTGCTTTTTGAACGCGAGCTAGTTCTGTCTGATAAGCCGCTAGCTTAGCTTGGTAGTCTGCTTCATTGGTAGCATTCGCTTGTTTAACTTCCGCCAAGTCTGCTTCGTATTTCTTCATCGCAGCTTCATAAGTCGATTTTGCAGTGGCGTTACGCTGCTTAATAGCTTCATTTTCAGCTTGGATAGCATTGTTTTTAGCTGTGTTTTCTTCAACAGCCTTTTCATAGGCTGCTTTTGCATCAGCATTAGCCTTTTGAACACGTGCCAATTCTGTCTGATAAGCTACTAATTTAGCTTGATAATCAGCATCATTATCTTCCTTGGCTTTCTTAATAGCTGCAAGATCCGCTTCATACTGCTTCATAGCTGCTTCATAATTCGCTTTTGCAGTTTCATTACGCTGTTTAATGGCTTCATTTTCAGCTTTAAGCGCTTCGTTTTTCGCAGTATTTTCTTTTACCGCCTTATCATAGGCTTCTTTAGCTTCAGCATTAGCTTTTTGTACTCGAGCTAATTCTGTCTGGTAAGCTGAAAGTTTATTTTGATAATCCTGTTGACTATCTTCGTTTGCTTTTTTGACAGTTGCTAAATCTTTTTGATATTGTGCTAGCTTAGCCTCATACTCTGCTTTAGCTGTTGCATTGGCAGTGTTGATTTTTCCAACTTCTTCTTGATGACTTTTTAGATCTTTTTGATACTTGTCATCCGCTGCTTTGTTTTCAGCATTGATTTTATCTGTTTCAGCCTGATGAGCTGCGACTTCCTTTTTATATGCTTCAGTCGTTGTCTTTATTTCTTCAGCCTGTTTAGCATAGTCGCTTTTAATCTCATCTTGTTTTTGAGCATTCTCTGTAGCAGTTGTGGCGGTTCCTTTGTCTTTTGTTTCATCTTGAACTACCTTAACTCCTGCAGATTTTGCATCGGCAACTGCTTTATCCAAATCAGCTGATGATACTTCTACTGGCAAAGCTGAGTCTTTAGAACCAGCCTTAGTTTGGCTCTCTTTGGCAACTTGGCTCATTTCACCCTGAGCTTCAGGTAGATTTGTAGCTGGGTTTCCTGTAGTAGCTACCTCAACTGTACTTGTACTAGTTGTCTCTGTAACTTCATCAGCAAATACTGCTTTGTCTGCAAAAGCAATCAAAGCAGTTCCTAAAACAGCACCACACAACGTTTTCGCAACTTTGCTTTTACGAAATCCATAGACTTCTTTTTTATTTTTCATTATAAGTCATTTCCTTATCTAAATTTAGTCGTTACTTCTTATATTAACACTTTACAAGGCAAGATACAAATATTTACTCTTTTCTCTTTTTATTTATAGAAAAATTCCACATGTTTATAAATTAAATTAAAAAGAAGATGGTCACACCATCTTCTTTTAGTTAAACTATTTATTTTGGCTCTATAATATTTGTAGTGGGTAAATCTCCTATAGATATTATGGAGCCTATTTTGTTGTAGAGAAAAAGTCCCATATGACCTATAATGAAAAGCAACCAAACCATCATTAGAAAGAGCCATATGGAACAATTACATTTTATCACAAAACTACTCGATATCAAAGACCCTAATATCCAAATTATAGACATCATCAATAAGAATACCCACAAGGAAATCATTGCTAAATTGGATTATGATGCCCCACTTTGTCCTGATTGCGGAAGCCAAATGAAGAAATATGACTTTCAAAAACCTTCTAAAATCCCTTACCTTGAAACGACTGGTATGCCTACTAGAATTCTCCTTAAAAAACGCCGTTTTAAGTGCTATCAGTGCTCTAAAATGATGGTCTCTGAGACTCCTATAGTCAAGAAAAATCACCAAATCCCTCGTATCATCAACCAAAAGATTGCCCAAAAGCTAATTGAAAAGACTTCTATGACTGGCATTGCCCATCAGCTGTCTATTTCAACTTCAACTGTCATTCGCAAACTCAATGACTTCCGTTTTAAGCATGATTTTTCTCGTCTGCCTGAGATTATGTCCTGGGACGAGTATACCTTCACTAAGGGAAAGATGAGTTTTATTGCGCAAGATTTTGAAAAGCTCAATATCATCACTGTTCTTGAGGGCAGAACACAAGCTATCAAGCGCTACTGGAAGCTCATTCAACAGGATAGTCGTAAACTCAGTGATAAGGGTTTTTATCGCCCTACTTTTCGTATGCACTTAACCAATAAAGAAATCCTAGACAAGCTTTTGAGCTATTCAGAAGACTTGAAACACCACTATCATCTCTATCAACTCTTGCTTTTTCACTTTCAGAATAAGAAACCAGAGAAATTTTTCGGACTCTTTGAAGACAATATAAAGAAGGTTCATTCTCTTTTTCAGACTGTCTTTAAAACATTTCTAAAGGACAAAGGGAAAATCGTCAATGCCCTTCAGTTATCCTATTCCAACGCAAAATTGGAAGCGACTAATAATCTCATCAAACTTATCAAACGCAATGCCTTTGGTTTTCGGAACTTTGAAAACTTCAAGAAGCGAATTTTCGTCGCTCTGAATATCAAAAAAGAAAGGACGAAATTTGTCCTTTCTCGAGCTTAGCTTTTCTTCAACCCACTACAGTTGACAATGAGCCGAAAAAGAGGAAACAGAGTTCCTCTTTTTTATTTAAATTCAGAGCTTACTTGCTTTCGTCTTCTTTACGTTTCAACTGACCAAGTCCTAAAACTCCTACTAAAGCTGCTAGACCAAGATATGGCATGTAGCTTGAATCATTTGTACCTGTTTGAGGTAGAGTAGGGTTACCTTTTGGATTTGGAGTAGGAGTCGTTGGCTCCTCTGGTTTCTTAGGTTCTGGCGTTGTCGTACGAACTGTATTTGAGGCGTAAGCAACTTTGTTCACAGTATTTACATAGGTATTTTCAAAGGTTCCAACAGCAATTCGTTTCATTTGAATATAAGTCTCAGCCTGGAATGGAGAATCCAACTGAATCTCTTGAAGGAATTCTTCCTTGAAGCGAATGGTAAGCATTCCCTTATCTTGATCATGTTCAACCTGTGTTTCAGCCGTTAAGTCTGTTCCTGCCTTGATAACACGACCGTCTTTCAATCGGATATCAACCTTGGCAAGAACTTTATAGTTTCTAGTGTATTGATCACCCTTTTGGTCATAATCATCTACAAAACTATAGTCATTCAAGTCCTCAGAATGATTTTGTGGAATCAAACCACCGATTAAACGATAATTGAAGTACTGGTTCAACGGAATGGTTTGGCCATCAATATTGTCACTGCTTGGATCCATACTGATTGTCACATCTTTTTTAGGTGTGATTTTCGGTACATTGTTGACAACTACTTCTGTAGCATAGCCATTTCCAAAATCAATTTGGTAGGCTTTGTTTTCGTACTTACCACCCGTTTGACCAAATTCAGGTTTAACTGTCATCGGATCTGTGATGAGCAATGATTTTCCTGCTGCTACATAGTTCTTGTAGAATTCGGCTGGATTATCAGCTGAGAAGAGTTGGAAAGCACCTTTAACAGTGATGTTTGCTTTCTTCAACAGATCTTGAACCTTCTTAGGCGCAGCTTCTAAACTATCAAATTGTTGAACACTGATACCTGATACAAGGTTGCCCTCTAGATCACGGATCTTAACCAATTCTGGTTGAAGGGTTAAGGCTTCTTCTGGATAATCATCCACATAGTAGAAACCATTTTGAATCGCTTCTTTAGAAGATTTATCTCCCTTGTATTGGTCCAAATCCCATGTAAGTTCATAGTAGTTCGTTGAACCAGCTAGAACCTCTTTACCATCAATATTTACACCTTGCTTGTTCTTGTTAACTTTCAAAGGCTTGATGTAGTTGTTATTTGGATTGTCAGGATCATTTGGTTTACCTGGAGTCGTTACACGAACAATGTTTGACTTAACACCGTAGGCGTCGTTGACTGTCAAGGTAAAGTTATTTGTATAAGTCGCCCCATCATTCAAGACACGACCAACAACAGTTGGATATAGAGTCTCAAAGGATTTTGTCAAATCTGCATTGAAAGCAGCCAAGGTCTCCTCAGTAGCCTTAAAGGTTACAGTGTGACTAGCTTTATCATAGCTTGTTTCAAAACCTTTGCTTGCAGCCTTGGTTGCTTCCAAATCAAACTGATAGCCAGTTGGAAGTGGATCTACCAATACAAATGAAGTTGTTTTTGGACGCCCTGCAGTTAAAGCTTCCGTTTTCAACTCAAACTTCACTACAGACTGCTTAGCAACGAGAGTACGATCGATATCTACTCCATCCTCATTCTTAATTTCTTTATTAATCTGAGGTTGTGCAAATAGACGATTGTAATGGAAGTGAACTGTTGGCACCGCTGGTGGTGTTGGCAACTGCTTAGGAGTTGGTGCTACCGGCGGAGTTGGCAATGGATCATAGTTTGGCTCTTCTGGTTTTGATGGCTCTGGTTGATCTGGAGTTTTTACCGGTGGTGTTGGCTCATTTTCATAGCTTGGTGCTACTGGAGCTGGTTCCAATGGTTTCTCTGTCTCATATGTTGGCTCTTCTGGTTTTGATGGCTCCGGTTGATCTGGAGTTTTTACCGGCGGAGTTGGCTCATTTTCGTAGTTTGGTGCTACTGGAGCTGGTTCCAATGGTTTCTCTGTCTCATATGTTGGCTCTTCTGGTTTTGATGGCTCTGGTTGATCTGGAGTTTTTACCGGTGGTGTTGGCTCGTTTTCATAGCTTGGTGCTACTGGAGCTGGTTCCAATGGTTTTTCCACCTCATAAGACGGTGCTTGCGGTGCAGTAGGTTCTACCGGTGGAGTTGGTTTTTCTTTTGTAATTTTCGGAACGTTGACGGCACGAATCTTACCATTGAGTGAGTACCAGATGTTTGGTCTTTTACCTGTATCAACCGCCATAACTGGATCAGAAGGAACTACTAGGGTCGCAGAAATGGCACCAACAGTAACACGGTTAGTTGAACCAGACATGCTGATTGCTCCTGCACCATACCAAGAGTTTGGAGCATCTGATGAATCCCAACCTGAACCAGGTTGACCATTTGGATACATAGTCCAACGAGATCCACCTTGGTCTTTTTTAAAGTTCAAGGTTTCTGTGGCATAAATCTTTCCGTCTTTTTCTCCAACAGATGAACCGGAAATTTTAATAAAGTTACCAGTGTAATCCTTGGCCATCTCAATAGAATTATTTTCTCTGTTTAGAGATGCTACTGAAAGAAGGGCATTGTCAAAATTAATTGGTTGGTCATTTTCATCATAGAAGGTAAATTCATTTTTAATGAAAATTGAAGTCCCTTTTTCAACATCACCAGTGTAAGCAGAAGCAAAGACACCCAAAGTTGGGTCACTAAAGATTCCCAACCAAACTTTTCCACTAGGATTTTTAAATTGAGAAGAAGGATCTACAGTATATTTGTAAACAATCTTAGAAATCTTTTTACCATTGTAGTATGAATTTTGAAGGTTGGTATAAGTTGCAGTTACGCTTTGCCCACGTTCTAGAAGAACAGAGCCCCATTTAACTTCTGTTTTATTCCCTACATTGGTGGTCCAGTCAGATTTGTCTCCAATATTACCATACAATTCCACCGAAGAAGCGGTAGCACCGTTTTCCAAGTTCTTGACATTTAGATTGTCTAACTGAAGATTTTTCTTGCCATATTGGACTGTGTCTTTCTTAAAAGCTTCATCAACTGCTGCTGCAGTGAGAAGTTTTCCTTCCGTTTTGAGATCAAGTTGAGCATTCGGTTCTAAATCGTAAACCAAGCTCTGAGCAGATGGCTTAGACAAGTAACCATCTTGATCTTTATTATTTTCAAGTTCTACAAGGGCCGCCTTAATTTTAGCCTGCTCATCTTTATAAGCCTGCAACTTAGCCGGATACTCAGCCAACTCTTTCTTATATTTGGCAAGATCAGCTTCATATTTAGCTAATTTTGCTTCATAGTCAGTTTTAGCCGCGGCATTCCGTTGCTTGATTTCTTCGTTTTCAGCTTGGAGCGCTGCATTTTTTGCCTTATTGTCTTCAACAGCCTTCTCATAAGCTGCTTTAGCATCAGCATTAGCTTTTTGAACGCGAGCTAATTCCGTCTGATAAGCCGCTAACTTAGTTTGGTAGTCTGTTTCGTTAGCTGCATTCGCTTGTTTGACTGCTGCCAAGTCTTTTTCGTATTGTGCTATTTTAGCCTCATAAGTTGCCTTGGCTGTTTCATTTCGTTGTTTAATAGCTTCATTTTCAGCTTGGATAGCATTGTTTTTAGCTGTGTTTTCTTCAACAGCCTTTTCATAGGCTACTTTTGCATCAGAATTAGCCTTTTGAACACGTGCCAATTCTGTTTGATAAGCTGCTAATTTAGCTTGATAATCAGCATCATTATCCTCTTTAGCTTTCTTAATAGCTGCAAGGTCTGCTTCATACTGCTTCATCGCTGCTTCATAATTCGCTTTTGCAGTTTCATTACGCTGTTTAATCGCTTCATTTTCAGCTTTAAGCGCTTCGTTTTTAGCTGTGTTTTCTTTTACTGCTTTATCATAAGCCTCTTTAGCTTCAGCATTAGCTTTTTGTACTCGAGCTAATTCTGTCTGGTAAGCTGAAAGTTTATTTTGATAATCCTGTTGACTATCTTCGTTTGCTTTTTTGACAGTTGCTAAATCTTTTTGATATTGTGCTAGCTTAGCCTCATATTCTGCTTTAGCTGTTGCATTAGCAGTGTTGATTTTTTCAACTTCTTCTTGATGACTTTTTAGATCTTTTTGGTACTTGTCATCCGCTGCTTTGTTTTCAGCATTGATTTTATCTGTTTCAGCCTGATGAGCTGCGACTTCCTTTTTATATGCTTCAGTCGTTGTCTTTATTTCTTCAGCCTGTTTAGCATAGTCGCTTTTAATCTCATCTTGTTTTTGAGCATTCTCTGTAGCAGTTGTGGCGGTTCCTTTGTCTTTTGTTTCATCTTGAACTACCTTAACTCCTGCAGATTTTGCATCGGCAACTGCTTTATCCAAATCAGCTGATGATACTTCTACTGGCAAAGCTGAGTCTTTAGAACCAGCCTTAGCTTGGCTCTCTTTGGCAACTTGGCTCATTTCCCCCTGAGCTTCAGGTAGATTTGTAGCTGGATTTCCTGTAGTAGCTACCTCAACTGTACTTGTACTAGTTGTCTCTGTAACTTCATCAGCAAATACTGCTTTGTCTGCAAAAGCAATCAAAGCAGTTCCTAAAACAGCACCACACAACGTTTTCGCAACTTTGCTTTTACGAAATCCATAGACTTCTTTTTTATTTTTCATTATAATCCTTTTCCTTATCTAAATTTAGTCGTTACTTTTTATACTAGCACTTTACAAGGCAGGATGCAAATATTTACTCTTTTTTTTTATTTATAGAAAAATTCCACCTATTTATAAATTAAATTAAAAAGAAGATGGTCACACCATCTTCCTTTAGTTAAACTATTTATTTTTCAGTCAAAGCTGCAAGTCCTGGCAATACTTTACCTTCAAGGAGTTCCATTGATGCTCCACCACCAGTAGAGATCCATGAGAACTTGTCTGCACGGCCAAGGTTGATGGCTGCAGCAGCTGAGTCACCACCACCGATGATTGATTTAACACCAGGTTGTTTCACGATAGCGTCCATGACACCGATTGTACCAGCTTGGAAGTCAGGGTTTTCAAATACACCCATAGGTCCGTTCCATACAACTGTTTTGGCACCAGTCAAAGCTTCGTCAAATTTAGCGATAGATTTTGGACCGATATCCAAACCAAGGAAACCTGGGTCTACTGCTTCACCTTCAGTGTCTTTCACTTCAGTGTAGTCAGCAAATGCGTTTGCTTCTTTTGAGTCAACTGGCAAGATCAATTTGCCGTTTGCTTTTTCAAGAAGAGCTTTCGCAACATCCAATTTGTCTTCTTCTACAAGTGAGTTACCAATTTCGATACCTTGTGCTTTGTAGAATGTGTAAGTCATCCCACCACCGATAAGCACTTTATCAGCTTTTTCAAGCAAGTTTTCGATAACACCGATCTTGTCAGATACTTTTGAACCACCAAGGATCGCTACGAATGGACGTTCTGGAGCTTCAACTGCTTCTTGGATGTAGGCAATTTCATTTTCAAGAAGGAATCCAGCAACAGCTTTTTCAACGTTTGCTGAGATACCGACGTTAGATGCGTGTGCACGGTGAGCTGTACCGAATGCATCGTTTACGAAGATACCATCTCCAAGTGATGCCCAGTATTTACCAAGTTCAGGATCGTTTTTAGATTCTTTCTTGCCATCAACATCTTCGTAACGAGTGTTTTCAACCAAGAGAACTTGTCCATCTTCAAGAGCGTTGATTGCTACTTCCAATTCAGCACCACGAGTGACACCTGGAAGGAAAGCAACGTCTTGACCCAATTTAGCAGCCAAGTCAGCAGCTACAGGAGCAAGTGATTTACCAGCCTTGTCTGCTTCTTCTTTTACACGGCCAAGGTGAGAGAAGAGGATAGCACGTCCACCTTGTTCAAGGATGTACTTGATAGTTGGAAGAGCTGCAGTGATACGGTTGTCATTGGTAATCACGCCATCTTTAACAGGTACGTTGAAGTCAACACGAACGAGAACTTTTTTCCCTTTCAAGTCAACGTCTTTAACAGTCAATTTTGCCATTAGATATGACTCCTTCTTTTTTTATACGTGTTAATTATATCACAAAATCCGCAAAAGAGATAGAAAAACCCTAAACTTTTCTTGTTCATTCTTCTATTTATTAACCTAAAAACCTAGGATTGCAGTTCGGGAAATAGCAATTTTCACATAATTCGGTTGGAATAATTTAGGCAAATTCTTGATTGATCTGCCTAATTACTTCTATACCATTCTTTTTCTAACACTTTAATCCTTAATATTCTAAACTCTACAGTCCTTCTTTTTGAATTGCTAGGTTTCTTATTATACAATATAACTAAAATAGTTTCTTTAGTTTGTGCTATTTGAGATTAAAAGAAGGGGAATTGCTACCATGAAATTAGAAAGACTAATCTATATTTTACTGTCTCTTTTAAATAAGAAGAGGATAACAGCTAAAGAGATTGCAGAGAGGTTTGAAATATCTACTCGAACTGTATATAGAGACATGGATACACTCAGTTTAGCGGGGATCCCAATCTATTCGGAACGTGGAGATAAGGGAGGTTTCTATATACCGAGCGACTATAAGATAGACAGAAACTTTTTCACTGAGGAGGAGAGACAGTTTATCATTAATATGAGCCAAAATGTTAGTAAAATCGTTGGTCATTCAAGTCTTGACAGTATCGAACACAAGCTGTCTTCTCAAGAAATTACAAGAGCAAACAGTCCTTTTTACTTTGATCTCAGTTCCTGGACTCTTAATACAAATTATTTACTAGAAATTGAGGAAGCGATACAAACTGAACAGATGATTTCTTTTTCTTACTATTCGAAAAAACAGGAGAAAAGTCAGCGAACAATTATCCCATACAGATTGATCTATAAACTGAATGCTTGGTATGTTATCGGTTACTGCTTAGAAAAATTAGATTTTCGTATTTTTAAATTAACTCGAATTCGTGAACTAGAACTAGTGGAGATAAAAGATAAACCATTCGATTATCCACGTTTATCTCAAGAAAAGTTAGAGCTTTTTTTAAATCCCCCAAAACATAAAGTGGAGGGGCAAGGAGAAGAAATCGAACTAGTTTTTACAAGATTTGCACTCCCAAAAATCTACGATAACTTCACGGAAGAAGAAATCAGAGTCGAGGACGAAATAATAAAAGTTCAGGCATTCAGAGCTTTAACTCCTGCATTTTTTGATTTACTCTTAAGCTTTGGTTATCAAGTAAAGGTCGTATCTCCAAGTCACTTACAAAATCTACTGGTCAGTACTCTCAAAAAAAATCTTCAGCAATATGACAACCTGTAGTCATATTTCCTTTTGTATACTCTTAAGTGGGCAAAATATTTCGTGATATTCATCATAGCCCAATTATTTTACAGGAGGTTCCAAATGGATACAAAAACACTTGCAGAAAGCTATTTTACAGCAGTAAATGAGGGAGGCTGGGAAGATTTCGTAGCTGAAAACTTTGACTATGGCATGTGCGATAGTATAGAAATTCGACAAGGACGTGATGTTTATTTGCAAGGCGCAGGCCAATTCTATGCTTTGAGCCAGCATCTTGAAGTGAAGCAATTACTTGTTGATGGTCGAACAGTCTCAGCTTTAAATCGATACCGTCTACATTCTCCTCAAGGAAAAGAACTCGAAATGGATGTCGCAGAATTTCTGAAATTCGATGAATTTGATAAATTAGTTGCATCCAATATTTATTTCGACACTTATCGTTTCCAAAAATTTATCCAAGGAATTGAATAACAAAAATCTAGCTTCAAATTTACTCTTCAATTGCAAAACTAAAAACAAGACCTGACTAATCTACAGTCAAACCTTGTTTTTTTATTTTTTATGAGAAAATCCAAGATTCGTAAATTCGATTAATCTTCTCTCTTCTTTCCAGCAAGCAAGCCGTAGCCACTCATTACTCCGAGGAGTCCCAGCGCTACTAGACTAGCATCTCTTGTCGCTCCCGTATTTGGAAGCTCTTTGCTTGTTGCTTCAACTTTTGTCGGTGCTACTAAAGGCGCTTGATCCCTTGTTTGTGAGACTTGCTCTTCTTTCATTCCTACTTCAACAATTTCTGGAAGGGCTTCCTTGAGAACTTCAGTTGAAAGAAGAGTGCGTTTGCCTTGGGCATCCACCTCTACAAAGTGACGAACTTGGCCTTCCACACCTGCTTGAACTAGCTGACGTTGACCTTTCAGAAGGCTTGCATTTGGTCGTTCTTGACGTTCGAAGGCCATTGTAGCCTCTTCAACTTCCAGTTTCGGAGTTGCTAGAACTAAATCTTTCACACCTTCAGCTGGTTGGTTGCTTGACAGAACTTTTGTTCCTACTTCTGTGATTTCTGGGATAGCTTCCTTGAGAACTTCAGTTGAACGAAGGGTGCGATTGCCTTGGACATCTACTTCTACTAGACGACGAATTTGGCCTTCCGCTCCTGCTTGAACTAGCTGGCGTTGTCCTTTGAGAAGCTCGGCGTTTGGTCGCTCCTGACGTTCAAAGGCTGTTGTTTCAGTTTCAATAACTAGTTCAGGAAGAGCTTCAACCGTTGGAGCCACTTCATTTGGATCCATGCTTCCAACATGATGGCTTTCTTCTGCAGGTACTAATTTCTTATTCAACTTTTCTTTCATGTCCGCAAAAGCTTGTGGAGTTGGCATTTCTGAAGCCAACAAAGTTTCTGCTTGTTCAATCAACTCAGCTTGGGAATCTTTTTCACGAACAGATTCGAGCAAGCCTTCCAACTCTTCTCTAGCAGTCTGATAACGTTGATTTCCATCTAGGTCTGTCCCTGCTTGTTTCAACTCATTCAAAGCTTTGTTGACCTCTTCTTGACTGGCATTATGGTTTTCTGCTACAGCTTTCGCTGCATTGAGCTTCTCTACTAGTGCTGCTTGTTTGTCCTCGCTTGAGAAGGTGTAGGCAAGAGTTGACTGACGGCCTTGGGCAGCAGTAATTTCTTGTTTGAGGTACTCGTCGTTGACAGCTGCTTTTGGAGAAACCAAGACATCGAACTCAGCTGTGTGTCCCTTGTAATGAAGAGTCAAGGTCTGACGACCAGTCTTTTGAGCATCGTAGCCCGTAATTTCAACACCTTGATCTGTGAAGGCATGGCTTTCTTCTGTCTCATCATCATAGAGAACGCCGAAGCGCCCTTCTGCAAGATCCAGTTGCTCTCCTACTAGATAGTCCGTTTTCGGTTTCTGAGTAATGTACAGACCTGCTACTTCTTTTGGTTTTCCTTCATCTTGACCAGTCACTTGTACCTTCAAGTCACCGCTTACTGGAAGTCCAAGATAGCTAACTGTGAGCTTTTGTTCCCCTTTTTGATGAGCGTTGTAGCCAGATACTGTCACACCTGAATGAGTAAGGTTGATCAGCTCATCGGCTTGTCCCCCTTCGTATTGAACACGGAGTGTTCCGCCTCTGAGGTCCAGTTTTTCTCCTTCTTTATAAACTGTCTTCTTAGGTCCTTTTTCAAGGCTAACAGATTTAATTTTTCTTTCATCCTGTGGAATCGCTACTGCCAAGGTGTTACTGATTTCTTTGCCAGGTAGTTGGGTACGATAGTAGAGGAGATTTGGTTGCTTGTCAAAGCCCAATGGTGCTGTTGCTAGGTCGCCACCAGTTTCAGTCTTCAAGGTTGCAATTGGTGTTTGTGAATCTGCCTTGTCGTAAACGGTGATGGTTGCGCCTGCTGGAACATCAGAGAAGCCTAGTTGAACTTGATGGTTTCCAAGTGAACGAGCAGCTACCTTAGCCATTGGAATATTTTGACTTTCTGTGTCCAAGGTTTCGTACATCTTCCAGTTGTAGATACGAATGGCTTTCCAAGGTGTTCCGTTATCAGATGTAATGACATGCAAACGCCAGTCTTGGGCAGTGATTGGTTTATCAAGAGTGATATCCGTCACGTGCGCTTTATTGCCACGGACTTCCTTAGCCAGTTTCCACTCGCCATCTGTATCCTTGTAGTAAAGATCAAAGTCCTTGGTGTTCATCAGACCATCGTTAACAGACTCACCACCAGCTCCCGCATGATCCATTACCCATCTAACAACACGACGTGGTTGGGTCAAACGAATATCGACACTACCGCTCAATTGTCCTGAGGACCACTTGTCTGATAGACTTGTAATCGTACCGTTCAACATGCCTTCGATGCCTTCACCGCCTTCAGTATTCGGGAAGGTGCTACCAATAACCGTTGCCCCTGGAACAATATTTTCAGCCAAAGGTCTTGGGAGAGTTGTATCCTGAACTGTCATGCCCCAGTTAAAGGATGCCGTCGCTGCTTCTGAACGGAGTCCATTTTTACCAACTGCAACGACTTTCAATTCTTGCGTTGTACCAGTCGCATTAGCAGAACGGCTAACTTTTGGCAAGTAGATGGTTGAAGCAGATGAACCTGTCAACAAACGCCAGTTGTCACCGTCTTTTTCGTAGACTTCATAGAAATCCGCATCTTGGTTACCCGTAAATTGAACAACTGCTTCAGCTTCTTGGGCATTCTTAAGAGATTGCTTCACTACAGAGAGACCTGTTGGGGCTTGTGGTGCTTGGTGATTGTCCGAAATTGTTAATTGACCTAGGTTGAACTGATAATCTTTTACAGCCCCTTCATGTTCGAAGAAGAGTTTGACTGCATAGATTGTTTTACCTGCTAGTGAGCTAAGGTCAAATTCTTCATTCTTCCAGTTATCAGAAAGTGTTAGCTCTTTCCATGCGGCTGCATCCTCAAATTTGTAGTCTGGTGTTGTAGAGAAGGCCATATAAACTTTAGAGCCTTTTCCTCCCTTGTGGGCAACACGAAGTTTGGTGTTTTCAGTTACTTCTAGTTTGGTAGAATACAAATTCACATCCTGGTCCGTCTTACCAGCTACATCACCTGAGAATTTAAGGGAGTTACCTCCATTATAGGCATCTGTAAAGTCATATTCTGCACGAAGTTTTTCCCCCGTTGAAGTCTGCCACCAGCGCCATGTTGGCAAGACACCAGAAACAGAACGGTAGTTCCACTCAGAATCCTTAGAAACTTTACCGTCTACAAACCATTTTCTACCATGACCTGTATTAAAGGAGGTCGTGAAGGTTCGGCCAACTGCTGGTGTGCGGTCAGCAACTAAATTGGCTATCCCATACCACTCTTTATCTGCTGGTTTTTGAGCCGTTGGATCTCCTTGGTAACCTGTAAAGAAGATGTCTTCGTTCTTGTGGTAGTCTTCGCCTGTTTTTCCTAGACTGGTAATCGTATCTGGTGCAAAAAGTCCTAACGACAAACGCAACTTACCCTTTTCATCTAAGAGGGCATCCCATTTGACTTTGGTCTTATAAGAACCACCTTGTTGCAATTCCAAGCCTGCAAAGACATCATATTGGCTACGTTCTAGCCATTTGGCCATCTCTACGGAGTGGTCATTCTTTTCCTTGTTCCAGTTGAAATTGGCAAAAAATTGATCTGCAGGTACCTTGTCTCCTTCTTTTTGCATGAACTGGTAGTTGTAATCACCTAGACCATCTTCGTGGTAACGACCATATTTGTAGGTCATGGCATCGTACCAAGCATACTTGATTGGGTGGTTGACTTTGGCTGCGTATTCTTTTGTATAGAGCATGAATTGGCGCATTTTTTCACCAAGAGGTGCTACCAATTCACCCGTTGTTTCTTGGTTGATAAAATACCCATCAAAGCCATAGTACTTAGCAAGGTCGACAAGTTTTCGTGCGATAGGGAAGGTGCCATCTGCGTCTTGTTTCAAGGCAGCTGCAAATTTCTCTTGGTCGGCAATGCTATTTGACCAGTTGAAAAAGAGGGTTCCATAAACGGGAACTCCGTTGCGGTGCCCAGCATCAATGACATCTGGAGTTGGAACTAGACCTTCCCAGAAGACCATTGAATCCAAGTACTGCCAGTAATCAAAGGCGTAAGCCTTGAATTCTTCTCCACCAACAGAAGCATGGTCTTTAGCCTTTGAGTTGGTATTTGCTAGCGCCTGAACCTTGGCTCTTCTGCTTGCTTTTTCGTTAACCAACTGACCTCTATGGCGCTTGGCGAGTTCAACTGAGGAACGATTGATGGGATCATCCTCGCGCGCACCTGGTTCCCATTTCAACAAATCATCCCAAGTATCAAATTTGATTTCTTTTGGTCGGAGACTCTTTTCTTCATTTTTAGGAACGTCTGCTAGAATCGGTTTGTCGGCTTTCTTCTCAGCCACTTGAGGAGTTTCCTCTGGTTTGACTTCTTCTTTTTCAGTTGGTTGAGCAGGTTTTTCAGCTTTATCTGCCGGAGCGGGTTTTGCCTCTTCTTTTTCATTGACCAAATCGGCTATTGCTGGAGTGTTTTCTGAAATTGGTTGCTCAGCTACTTTGTTCTCTGTTTCCTCTAATTGTTTTTCAAGGGCTGCAGTATCTGGATTAGCTGTTTCACTAGCGCTTGTAGCTTGGGCGCTCGCATTTGCAGCTGTTTCAGGGACTGCGACTTGTTCAGCAAGAGCTGGGCTCGCGAATAGAGCTGAACCAATCATCAAGGAACAAGCCCCGATTGACAGCTTACGAATACTGTAACGGCAACGTTTTTCAAAAAATAGATTTTTCATCTTATCCTCCTAATAAAATATAAAGTAAGCGCTTTACTTTTTGATAAAAAGTAACTGTTCTCAGTGCACACCACCAGAACAGGATCATCTTCATTTTATCCTATATGAAAGCGATGTCAATCTATTTAACATAAAAACTATAACTAGGATAATAATCAGTAAAATTTGGACACAATCCTATAAATCATCTATCTTAAAGGGAATCTATCTCTCATTTTAAAAGAAAGTTCTTGTTTCTTATGAAAATTTCAGCTAAACACTTGTGAGATTTACTTTTATCCTTTAAAATAGAATAGGAGAAATTCCGTTATTATTTTCCGGAGGAAAAAGAAATGTCCATTAATTGGCAGGAAATTTTATTTCACTTTTTAGGAGGTCTAGGACTGTTTTTATACAGTATCAAGACCATGGGAGACGGTTTGCAACAAGCTGCTGGAGATCGCCTTCGTTTTTACATTGACAAGTACACTAGCAATCCCTTTTTAGGTGTTCTAGTCGGGATTGTCGTGACCGCCCTCATTCAGTCAAGTACAGGGGTTACAGTTATCACGGTTGGGCTGGTCAGCGCTAGTCTTCTCACTCTTAGACAGGCTATCGGAATTATCATGGGAGCCAACATCGGAACCACCGTTACTTCCTTTATCATCGGTTTCAAGCTTGGCGAGTATGCTTTACCCTTGATTTTCCTTGGAACCATGTTCCTCTTCTTCACAAAAAACAGAACAGCAAACAATATCGGGCGCATCCTGTTTGGTGTCGGGGGAATCTTCTACGCCCTCAACCTCATCAGTGCCGGTATGAGCCCGCTTAAAGATTTACCACAATTCAAGGAGTATATGGTAACCTTGGGACAAAATCCTATTTTAGGAGTAGTAGCCGGTGCAGTGATTACCGTCCTCATTCAGGCCTCTTCGGCAACTATCGGGATTCTACAAGGTCTCTATGCAGGTGGCTTCCTTGACCTTAAAGGTTCGCTACCAGTTCTCTTCGGGGATAATATCGGGACAACTCTAACCGTTATCATTGCGGCAGCTGGAGCCAACATCTCTGCAAAACGCGTTGCTGCAACCCACGTTACCTTTAACGTTTTAGGAACTATTCTTTGCTTAATCTTATTAGGCCCCTTCACTGCTATGATCGAGTACTTCCAGGCACTCCTTCACCTCTCACCTGAGATGACAATCGCCTTCTCTCACGGTGCCTTTAACGTAAGTAACACCATTGTACAATTTCCATTCATCGGAGCCTTGGCCTACTTTGTAACCAAGCTCATCCCTGGTGAAGACGAGGTTGTCAAGTACGAGCCCCTTTATCTCGACGAGCAACTTATCCAGCAATCTCCTTCTATCGCTCTAGGAAATGCTAAAAAAGAACTTTTGCACTTGGGGAACTATGCAGCCAAAGCTTTTGACCTTTCTTATACCTATATTATCGGTTTGGATGAAAAGGTAGCTGAAAAAGGGCACAAAACAGAGGAAGCCATCAACACCATCGATGAAAAACTCACTCGTTACCTCATCAGACTCTCAAGCGAATCCTTGAGCCAAAAGGAAAGTGAAGTGTTGACTAACATTCTGGATTCATCTCGTGATTTGGAACGGATTGGGGACCACGCAGAAGCTCTTCTCAACCTAACAGACTACCTCCAACGTAAGAATGTTCAGTTTTCTGATGCTGCTTTAGAGGAATTAGCTGAGATTTATCAAGCAACAACTGCATTTATCAAGGATGCCCTTGATAGTGTAGAAAACAATGATATTGAAAAAGCTCAAAATCTGATTGAACGCCATAAAGAAATTAACAATATGGAACGCGTTCTCAGAAAGACTCACATCAAACGCCTTAACAAAGGTGAGTGTTCTACACAAGCTGGAGTCAACTTTATCGACATCATTTCCCACTACACTCGTGTGTCTGACCATGCTATGAATCTAGCCGAAAAGGTCATTGCTGAACAAATCTAATACTCTTCGAAAATCTCTTCAAACCACGTCAACGTCGCCTTGCCGTAGGTATGGTTACTGACTTCGTCAGTTTCATCTACAACCTCAAAACCATGTTTTGAGCAACCTGCGGTTAGTTTCCTAGTTTGCTCTTTGATTTTCATTGAGTATAAGTGCCAAGAAGCTATCCTGAATGGGATGGCTTTTTCATTTCCTCATCAAAAATGTTTTTTCTGACATATAAAAAATGCTTTGATTCCATTGTGAATCAAAGCATTTTAAATAGCTCTCCAAACATAATAGCAGAAACCGCGGTTCCTCTGTACTTAGCTTCTTCCCTTTTGATAAAGCGAGCCAAGTTGATCAATTCAGGTGCTGGGTGTTTGGGATTGATGAGCAATTCACGGGTGACCAGTCCTGAGAGACGGACTGCTAGTAATTGCTCATTTGTAGTGGGTAGTTTTTTAGCAGTCTCTAGGAGAGCAGCAACTAAATCTTCACTCAAACCCTGACGAGCATGGTTGTAGAGATCTCTTATAAGGCTTTCTAGGTTTGGTTCTGCCATCCCGACCACCTCCCTTATGCTTAATAATGTTTAATCAAATCAACCGTTGAACGGTCCAATTTTTTCACCAAGGCTTGCAAAAAAGCTTGAGCTTCTAGGAAGTCATCCATCGCGTAGAGAGTTTGGTGAGAATGGATATAACGAGCGCAGACACCGATAGTTGTAGATGGGACACCACCATTTTTCAGATGAGCTGCGCCAGCGTCTGTTCCGCCTTTACCACAGTAGTATTGGTACTTGATACCAGCTTCTTCAGCTGTTGTCAAAAGGAAATCCTTCATACCTGGGAGAAGCAAGTGACCTGGATCATAGAAACGAATCAAGGTTCCGTCCCCAATCTTGCCTTGGCCACCATAAACATCACCAGCAGGTGAACAGTCAACAGCTAGGAAAACTTCTGGATCAAACTTAGTTGTAGAAGTATGAGCGCCACGAAGACCAACTTCTTCTTGGACGTTCGAGCCAAGGTAGAGTTCATTTCCGAGTTTTTGACCTGATAAAGCTTCAGCTAGCTCGCTTACCATGAGGACACCGTAGCGGTTGTCCCAAGCTTTGGAGATGATATTTTTTTCATTGGCTGTCAAGATAGCGGAGCTATCAGGTACAATGGTGTCACCCGGACGGATACCAAAGCTTTCTGCCTCAGCCTTGTCCGCAAAACCACCATCAAAAACGATATCGGCAATGGCTGGTATGGTTGGTCCACCCTTTCCACGAGTCAAATGTGGAGGAACAGATCCTGAGATCACAGGAATTTCACGACCGTCACGCGTAAAAAGTTTAAAGCGTTGACTGCTAACCACCATAGGGTTCCAGCCACCGATTTCAACCACACGGAAAGTACCGTCTGGCTTAATCTCGCTGACCATAAAACCAACTTCGTCCATGTGAGAAGCGACCAAGACACGCGGTGCATCCGCAGCTTCTGAATGTTTAATCCCGAAAATACCACCCAAGCCATCTGTCACTACTTCATCCACATGCGGTGTCAACTTTTCACGAAGATAAGTCCGTACAGGCGCTTCATGACCAGAGATTGCAGCAAGCTCTGTTACTTCTTTGATTTTTGAAAATAATGTTGTCATTTCAGTTCCTTCTTTCTGTCCTCCATTTTACCACTTTTTATAGGAGAAGGATAGTGGGAAGGTGGATTGGTTTTTACTCAGTTTTCCAATAAAAGAGAGGGGCAGATATTATTTCAGGAATTTTTCTTTCTTTTTACATTAAATTGTCAGAAAATTTATTGACAGATTAAAAAAATCATGTTACATTATCTCCAAGGCTATTTTTATACCAAATCTACATGAAAGGACGGAGCATGAAACTCTCTCATATTTTAACAGGCTTACTTCTACTCCTGCTCTTTCTCTCCATTAGTATTGGAACCAGTGATTTTTCTTGGGAAAAATTCTTTGCTTTTGACCAACAGACTTGGCTTCTCTTTCAAGAGTCGCGTCTTCCAAGAACCATCAGCATTCTCCTGGCTGCATCTAGCATGAGTATGGCAGGCCTTCTCATGCAGACCATTACTCAAAATCAGTTTGCTGCTCCGAGTACAGTCGGAACGACAGAAGCTGCCAAACTGGGAATGGTGTTGAGCCTCTTTGTCTTTCCGTCTGCGAGTCTGACCCAAAAGATGCTCTTTGCTTTTGGCTCATCCATTTTATTTACCCTCTTCTTCCTGGCCTTTATGACTATTTTTTCTGTAAAGGAAAGGTGGATGTTGCCCTTGATCGGGATCATCTATAGTGGGATTATCGGTTCTGTCACAGAAGTTATCGCCTATCGTTTCAATCTGGTTCAGAGTATGACTGCTTGGACCCAGGGCTCCTTCTCCATGATTCAGACTCATCAGTATGAGTGGCTCTTCTTAGGCCTCATTATCCTGATAGCCGTTTGGAAATTATCCCAAACCTTCACCATCATGAATCTGGGCAAGGAAACCAGTGAGAGTTTAGGGATTTCCTACTCCCTACTTGAAAAGCTGGCCCTCTTTCTAGTGGCGCTAACGACAAGTGTCACCATGATTACCGTGGGTGCCTTGCCATTTCTCGGGGTCATCGTTCCCAATCTTGTCCGCAAGCGCTATGGAGATAATCTGAGTCAAACCAAACTCATGGTCGCTCTGGTCGGCGCCAATCTGGTTCTGGCCTGCGACATCCTCTCTCGAGTCTTGATTCGGCCCTATGAGCTGTCTGTCAGTCTCCTACTAGGAATCATCGGTAGCCTCGTCTTTATCCTACTTCTCTGGAGAGGGGGACAAAAAGATGCAGTTTAAAAGCAAACATACCAAGCTCTTCTGCCTTCTCATTATTCTGGCCATCGGAGCTTGTCTCCTCTACTTTTGGCCCATCACTAACCTGTCTGCCTTTGCCTGGAAGCTACGTTCCCAAAAAATCATCGTTTATATCTTGGTAGCCATCGCGACAGGGATTTCGACCATTAGTTTTCAAACCCTGACGGAAAATCGCTTTCTGACGCCAAGTATTTTGGGAATCGAATCCTTCTATGTCTTGCTACAGACCCTGCTACTGATATTTGAAAGCAAATTTCTACAGCTTGGAAAGTCTCCTGTCTTAGAATTTCTAGTCTTGCTTCTGCTTCAATCCCTCTTCTTTCTCGCCTTACAAGGCTACTTGAAGACGCTGATGAAGCAAGATCTGGTTTTCATTCTGCTAATCTGCCTAGCCCTGGGAAGTCTCTTTCGAAATATCAGTACCTTCCTCCAAGTCCTGATGGATCCAAATGAATACGATAAACTGCAGAACACTCTCTTTGCCTCCTTTCAGCATCTCAACACTTCCATCCTAGCCATCGGTTCTCTGATCATCCTTGCCTTGACAATCTTTTTCTTTCGAAAAGCAGTCGTTCTGGATGTCTTGCACCTGCAAAGAGAAACGGCTCAGATACTGGGACTCGATGTTGAAAAAGAACAGAGAGAACTCCTCTGGGGCATCGTGCTTTTGACCTCAACAGCGACTGCCTTGGTAGGACCTATGGCCTTCTTCGGCTTTATGCTAGCCAATCTCACTTACCTGATTGTCAAAGATTATCGGCACAAGTTGCTCTTTATCGTAGCCATTCTGATTGGATTTATTAGTTTGACCTTGGGGCAAGCCCTCATCGAACGAGTCTTTGCGCTGGAAATTCGCATCAGTATGATCATTGAGAGTGTGGGTGGTCTCTTATTCTTTATCTTACTTTACAGGAGGGCACGTCAGTGAAACTGGAAAACATTGACAAATCCATTCAAAAACAGGATATTTTGCAAGACATTTCCCTTGAAGTCAGTCCTCAGAAACTGACAGCCTTCATTGGTCCAAACGGCGCCGGGAAATCAACTCTTCTCTCCATCATGAGCAGACTGACCAAGAAAGATCAGGGGATTCTCAGTATTAAAGGCCGGGAAATCGAAAGCTGGAATTCCCAAGAACTGGCCAAAGAACTCACCATCCTAAAGCAGAAGATTAATTACCAAGCCAAATTGACTGTAGAAGAACTGGTCAGCTTTGGACGTTTTCCCTACAGTCGTGGTCGACTGAGGGCGGAAGACTGGGAAAAAATTCGAGAAACCCTTGACTATCTGGAACTGACCAACTTAAAAGACCGCTACATCGATAGTCTGTCTGGCGGACAACTCCAACGTGTCTTTATCGCTATGGTACTAGCCCAGGATACAGACTTTATCTTGCTGGACGAACCGCTTAACAATCTCGATATCAAGCAAAGTGTCAGCATGATGCAGATCCTTCGGCGACTGGTGGAGGAACTTGGCAAAACCATTATCATCGTCCTCCACGATATCAACATGGCTAGCCAATATGCGGATGAAATTGTTGCCTTTAAGGACGGTCAAGTCTTTTGCAAGGGAACGACTGCTCAAATCATGCAGGCTGACCTGCTCAGTCAACTTTATGAGATTCCCATCACACTGGCTGATATCAATGGCAAAAAGATCTGTATCTATAGCTAGCTATTCTGAACTCATGTTAGAGAACCCTCTGTCTCTTAGCTAACAAACCTATTTAAGAGACCCCCTACATCGTTACTATATTTTAAAAAGGAGAAATCATGAAAACATCCCTTAAACTTTATCTCACTGCCCTAGCGGCTAGCTTCTTGCTCTTACTTGGTGCATGTAGTACAAATACAAATTCAAGCAATAGCCAGACAGAGACAAGTAGCTCTGCTCCAACAGAGATAACCATTAAAAGTTCACTAGATGAGGTCAAACTTTCAAAGGTTCCTGAAAAGATTGTGACCTTTGACCTCGGTGCTGCGGATACTATTCGCGCTTTAGGTTTTGAAAAGAATATCGTCGGAATGCCTACAAAAACTGTTCCGACTTACCTAAAAGATCTTACAGGAAATGTCAACAATGTGGGTTCCATGGTTGAGCCAGACCTAGAAGCCATTGCTGCTCTTGAGCCGGATTTGATTATCGCTTCTCCACGTACCCAAAAATTCGTAGACAAGTTCAAAGAAATTGCTCCAACCGTTCTCTTCCAAGCAAGTAAGGACGACTACTGGACTTCTACCAAGACCAACATCGAATCCCTTGCAAGCGCCTTTGGTGAAACAGGCACTCAGAAAGCCAAGCAAGAATTGGCTAACCTAGATAAGAGCATCCAAGAAGTCGCTACTAAAAACGAAAGTTCTGACAAAAAAGCCCTTGCTATCCTCCTCAATGAAGGAAAAATGGCTGCCTTTGGTGCCCAATCTCGTTTCTCTTTCTTGTATCAAACCTTAAAATTCAAGCCAACTGACACCAAATTTGAAGACTCTCGCCACGGACAAGAAGTCAGCTTTGAAAGTGTCAAAGAAATCAATCCTGACATCCTCTTTGTCATCAACCGTACCCTTGCCATTGGTGGGGACAACTCAAGCAACGATGGCGTCCTAGAAAATGCCCTCATCGCTGAAACTCCTGCTGCTAAAAATGGTAAAATCATCCAACTAACACCAGACCTCTGGTATCTAAGCGGAGGCGGACTTGAATCAACTAAACTCATGATTGAAGACGCTCAAAAAGCTTTGAAATAAACAAGAAAACCCAACATCAGGTGATGTTGGGTTATTTTTTTTCTTGATTTCGTCTGAGGGAAAAGTGATCTGGGACGGGGTCCTTACCTGTTTTCGACCAGGGGTGGCAACGTAAAATCCGAGCCAAGCCCATCAGAACACCCTTGAAGCCATGTTTTTCAATAGCCTGAATCATGTAGTTGGAACAAGTCGGCTCAAAGCGACAAGAGGGGGGAAAGGCTGGGGAGATAAAACGTTGGTAAAAGCGTACTGGCGCTATTAAGATGCGTTTCATTATTTCTTGGTTACAGCCATAGTGTGTAGTTGGCTGATTTCTTTTTTATTAAGGCGACGGGATTCTCCTGGACGAAGACCTGTCAAGTCTAAGTGTCCAAAACGTGTCCGAGACAACTTATCCACTTGAAGACCGACAGCTTCAAACATCTTTTTAACCTGATGATTACGTCCCTCATGGATAGTCAACTGCACTACTGAGCGATTTTTGACTGGATCCACTTTGAGAATTTCGTAAACAGCTGGCTTGGTTTTCTTGCCATCAATCTCAAGACCACGAGTCAAGGGGCGAAGATTATCCTTATTGGCCACACCTTTAACACGCGCGACATAGACCTTGTCAATCTCATTACGGGGGTGAATCATCTCATCCGTGAAGTCCCCATCATTGGTCAAAATCAAGACACCTGATGTATCCCAGTCCAAACGTCCCACAGGGTAAATGCGTTCTTTAACATTTGGTAAGAGATCCACAACTGTCTTGCGTCCCTTGTCATCTGTCACACTGGAAATCACTCCACGTGGTTTGTTAAGCAGATAGTAGACCTTTTCTTCGTTGTAGATAGGTTGACCTTCAACTTCGACCTTGTCGCCTGACTTGATAGTAGTTGCGAGTTCACGCACCACTTGGCCGTTGACGGTCACCAAACCTTGCTTGATCAACTCTTCTGCTTTTCTCCTACTGGCCACACCTGCGTGGGCAATATACTTATTGATTCTCATCTTCTTCTATCCTTTCACCAAATAATTGGCTTTCTTGGGCTTGAATCTCAAGCTCATCAATCACTGGTAATTCTTCTAAATGGTTAATCCCCATGTAATCTAGGAAATAATCCGTAGTCACATAGAGGTTGGGGCGCCCCAACACTTCTTTTTTCCCATCTTCTCGTATCAAGTCAAAAGCCTGCAACTTTGCCAAGGCTCCACTCGAGTTGACCCCACGAATAGCATCAATTTCTATCCGCGTGATAGGCTGCTTGTAGGCAATGATGGACAAGGTCTCAAGGGCAGCCCGAGACAAACTTTGGTTGATGGGTGCCTTGGAGTATTCCTTCAAAATCGCTGCAAATTGAGGCTTGGTGACCAATCTGTATGCACCACCTGTCTCGATCAGGGACAAGCTTGACTCTGGGTCATTTTCATACTTCTGGGCTAATTTTTCTAAACTCTGTTGGATGCCTGTCGGGGGAAGTGATAGGAGTTCAGCCAACTGGCGAACTCGAATCCCATCTTCACCTGCTACAAACAAGAGCGCTTCTATTTCTGCTAAAGTACTCATCTTTCCTCTCTATCAAGTCTAGCTTTGTGCCTCTTGACTTTCTTCCTTCTTTTCCATGAGATAGATATCTCCGAAACTCTCCTCTTGTACGAGGATTAGTTCCTGGGTTTTGATTAACTCTAAGGTCGCCAAAAAGAGGGTAATAACCTCTTGGACATTCTGGGCTTCCTTGAACAAATCCTGCAAACGCAACTGGTCTCGTCCAGTCAAGGACTCTTTTACGATGACCATCATGTCCTCAATCTTATACTCATCCCGCAAGATGGTCGTGTGATTCTGTGAGAACTCCTCTTTTTTCTTGGCTAGGATATTTGAAAAAGCCAAAAAGAGATCAATGGTCGTCTTGTCATGTACAAGCTCCGCATCCTCGTAAATCAACTCTGTCGGCGCTTTAGAAAAGTACTGGGCCCGATCTTGGTGCTTAGCCTCCAAGTGCTCACCCAAGAGCTTGAACTTGCGGTATTCTTCGATTTGGGAGAGGAGATCCTGCTCCAGGTCATCCTCCGAATCAGCCACTTCTGCCACCTTTGGAAGAAGCTTGCGGCTCTTGATCAGCATCAACTGACTAGCCATGACCATGTACTCACCCGTCACTTCCAGACGCATGGCCTGCAGAGTTGAGACATAGGCTAGGTACTGTTCGATGACTTCTGTGATAGGCACATCGTAGATATCCATCTGGTACTTAGAAACCAAGTGCAAGAGCAAGTCCAGGGGCCCTTCAAAATCTTTTAATTTAATATCCATTATCTATATTTTTCTAAGGTCAGGACTGTTTTTAATCCTAATTTTTTTGCAATTTCGTAAAAATCGACCTTCTCTTCTATCTGTCTTAGAATGAACTGTTCCCGCAAGGCTTGGGCTGATAAGGTTGGGAAACCTTTCTCCTTGACAAATGACTCTAGCTGTCGAAAGGCCCACTGACGAGAATAGGCTTTCCCCCCCCTTTCAAAGAGATAGGTCTGCCCCATCAAGGGTTCTAGCTCTGGAATCAAGGTCGTGGGAATAGTGACAATCCTCTGTTGGGAAGCCTTGTTAATTCGCAGCACCTGAAAATCCAGATTGATATCTACAACCTTAAGGGAT
This sequence comes from Streptococcus sp. FDAARGOS_256, assembly GCF_002289235.2. Taxonomy (GTDB): domain Bacteria; phylum Bacillota; class Bacilli; order Lactobacillales; family Streptococcaceae; genus Streptococcus. The sequence continues at coordinate 1,868,973 of NZ_NTGM02000001.1, read as the reverse complement.
AAAATCTCACTTGGCAAGAGTCCCATTTCTAGGATTAAGAGCGCTAGCAAGCGCCCCTCTGGATAGTCACTTTCCTGCCAAAAAGACTCTAGGTCTAACCGTTCTGACTTTTCAGTCTTCTTTTCAGCTTGTTTGGTTAATTCCAAACGATAAAAGCTGTCCACTTCTCCTTTTCGATAGAGAAAGTAGAGAAATTGGTTACAGGCTGAAAGTTTCCGTTTCTGGGCGCTGATTTTTAGATTGGCTAGCTGGGCTTGGTAAATCTTGAGACTAGTTTCAGAGATCCGCTCACCTACAATGTCTAAAAATTGCTCCAGATCATACTTATAAGATTGCTTTGAATTAGTAGACAAGCCCTGCTTTCTCTCTAAAAAGTCTGAAATCCTATCTCTCATTTGCATCGAATCTCATATTCCTTACTAAAGTCATGCAAGAGGGCATTAACTGCCTTGAGGATGGACTTGCGCGTGATGATTCCTTGGAAAATTCCTTCACCATCTACGACTGGTAAGAAGGGTTCATCTACCAATTTATGGAGGACTTCAGTGATATTATAGTCTGGAGCGACGACTACTACATCCGTCTTGGTTATATTGACGATATCTGTCGTTGCCATCTGTTCATCTGTCAAACCTTGCTCCATTTGATAAGCCAAAATATCCCTCAGACCAATGGTTCCAACAAAGCGTTTGTCAAAGGTCACAACAGGGATACGGGTATAGGTGATTTGGCTCAGCACCAAAATTGCATGGTCAGCGTTATGGGTATCAATCAAGGCTGCTAGATTCTCAGCAGGGGTAAGAAAAGTCTCTTCCTGCTCCAATAAAAATGCTTCAAATTCCTTGGCAATCATCGAGCAAACTCCTTGGACAAGCCTGGATAAACCTCATGGTCACGTGTCAAAAAGTCTACTTTAAAATAGCTGTCATCAATCTCCACTCGAGCATAGAGACATTCTCTGATAGTCCCTCGTGGTTGGCTGATGGAGCCTGGATTTAGAAAAAGAGTCTTGCCTTCCATCCAAGCATTTGGCACATGCAAGTGACCATAGAGACAGATATCGGCATCTTCTTCCTGAGCCCAGTAGTCCAACTTTTGAAAGTTGAAATTGATGTCAAACAAGTGTCCATGCGTCTGGATGATCTTAGTGGGACCAAGTTGAGTCACCAACCGTTCTGGGTAGCCAGCATAAAAGTCCATATTTCCTTTGACGACATGAATGCCTTCCCAGAGCGGAGAGTCTGGACGGAGTTCTGAGTCACCATCGTGAAAAATGGCATCAACTTTCCCCAGATAACGATCACGAATTTCTTCCACAATCAAGCTATCGCCATGGGAATCACTCATTACAATGATGGTTTGCTTTGCCATGATGGAAATACCTCCAAAAGTTTCTTAACGGCTAAGGCACGGTGGGATTGGCTATTTTTTTCTTCAAGGGTTAATTCAGCTGCTGACTTACCTGTCTCTCCCACAAGGAAGAGCGGATCATAACCAAAGCCATTTTCACCCTTGGGTTCAAAGTTGATATAACCTGGCCAGTCAGCTTCAACCACCAAGCTTTCCTTGTTTGGACTAGCTACGACTAGGGTTGTGTGGAATTGAGCCGAACGGTCCTTGAGTTCAAAGACCATGGCCAATTCGTGCAAGAGTTTGGCATTGTTTTCACGGTCGGTTGCTCCCACACCTGCAAAACGGGCTGACCAGACTCCTGGCAAACCGCCGAGGACATCGACTTTGAGACCTGAGTCATCTGCTAGCACCATCTTGCCTGTTAATTGGGAAATGGTTTCTGCCTTGAGGCGGGCATTTTCTTCAAAGGTCATACCTGTTTCAGCTACTTCAGGCAAATCTGGATAGTCATTGAGATTTTCCACATCGTAGCCTAACTTGTCAAAGATAGCTCGGAATTCCTTGGTCTTTCCTTCGTTACGAGTCGCAATGAGCAGAGTTTCTCTGACCTTGCTAGTTTCAAAGAAGGTTTCCACTTCAACTCCTTCTTTAGGCAATTCGACATGCAAAAGCTGTCCATTTTCAATCAAGAGCAGGGCACCCTGACGTTGGATGACTTCTAGATTGCGGCCTGCTTCAGCATTTAAAATCTCAACGATAAAGGAGAGCAGACGGAAGTTAGAAGACCAGCGCATCACCGTTATCGTAATCGGAAAGCCATTTTCCTCGTCACGAAAAATCCGCGCTAAATCCATAAAATCAAGCTCGAGAGAATCTTTGATAAGGCTATAGATGCCTCCATAGACATCCCAGACACCGACATACCAGTCCTGGTCATCCTTGTATTCATAAATTTTATTTGTCATAATGTTACATGCTCCACATGAATCTCTTTTTCCAGCCATTCTTCCCCAATCTGGGCAAAACTTTGGCTACTGGCTGTTGTGTAAAAACGATGTTGAAGAGGTCCCGCATCTCGGCTACGGTTGATTTCAAAATAGTTCAGCAAAACCGAGATATCCCGTACACACTCTGCCCCACTATCAATGAGCTGAACCTTTGGTCCCATGACATTTTGGATGATAGGGCGAAGGAGTGGGTAATGCGTACAACCCAAAATCAGGCTATCCACCTTTCCAACCAAGGGACGCAGGGTTTCATAGACCACTTTCTTAGTTACACTGGTTGACAGGGCACCAGACTCCACCAAGGGGGCAAACTTGGGACAGGCCAAACTCTCCACCTGTAAATCCGGATCCAGATCATGGATTTTCTGACGGTAGATGTCTGATTGTACCGTCATGGGAGTTCCAATCACCCCGATTTTCCCACCTTGACTGGACTTGATAGCTGCCGAAGCTCCTGGCAAAATCACACCTAGAACGGGAATGTCTAGTTTGGCCTTGATTTCTTCCCAGACGACCGCAGTCGCAGTATTACAAGCAATGACAATCATCTTGACATCCTTGGTCAAGAGAAAGTTGACCAACTGCCAAGTATATTCACGAATTTGCTCAGCAGGGCGGGGACCATAGGGTGCCCGTGCCGAATCTCCAATATAGACGATTTCTTCATGGGGAAGCTGGCGCATGAGCTCACGAACAACAGTCAAGCCCCCGACACCCGAATCCAAAAAACCAATTGGTCGATTATCCATACAGTCTTCTTTCTAGTCTTTTTTCTGATTGATAGTTCATCATGATTCCTTGTCCTGAACGATCGGATAGACAGCTTGATAAAATGTCAACTTCCTCTCTCTTAATCATAATCAAATATCAATAGAATGCAAGGAAAAAGTCTTATCATTGAGAACTATTGAACATAGTGAGAAGTCTGGAACTTTCATCCCAGACTTTTCCTATTTATTTCTTTTTATTGTTAGCAAGGGCTGCTTTTTGTTGGCGGATGATTTGGTGGTAAACTTGTTGTACCTTGGCTTCGCTTGGTTTTTGACCATTTGCGCTCAAGAGAGCACGAACTGCCTCAGCATTCAAACGTGGGTTGTCCGCAAATTCTTTTTCAATTTGCTTACGAACCAAGTACATACCTCCAAGAGCTCCTCCTAGAAAAGCTAGCACAATCAAGATAATTGCTAAAAGTAAATCCATTCTTTTTCTCCTGTTTCTTTTTGAGTCTTCTATATTATACCATAAAGTGACTTTCCTGACTAGTTTGTTTTACGCTTTCAAGAGGGGGTTAAGCCAATTCTAAGCTAGTCTTACAATCAGATTGAACTATGAAATTACGAATAATTCCACCCTTTCCTCTCTTTCTTCTACTATTTTAAGAAAAAACAACAGCAAATATGTATCTTGCTAAAAAGCTCTTGACAAATGCTAAGCGACCATTAGAATGGGAGGTAAGGAGATAAATAGAAACAAAATAAACGAAACTGCTTTATAAAATGCAAGCGGTTTCTAATAAACGAAGGAGGGTTTTATGAAAAAACACTTTTGGGAGAAATCCTGTCGCTATAGCATCCGAAAGCTGACGGTTGGGACTGCTTCTGTTTTACTAGGGGCTGTTTTTCTAGTCAACCATACTGTAGCTGCAGACAGTGTTGAGGTCAAGCAAACTGAATCAACCTCTGTCGAAGCTATCACTAAGCCTGATAGTGAACCCAAAGCAGCTGAAGCGACTGAAACTACAAAACCGTCTCTAGCCGAGAGTCCAGTAGTTTCCGAAAGCAGGCCAGCTGAGGAGAATCAGAAGACAAATAGTCAAGCTAGTGAAGAAGCCATTGTAGAAGCTAAAGAAAATAAGGAACCTGAAAAAGCAGACCAGCCTGTGACAAAACAAGAAAACTATCAACTCAACTACAATCAGCCAACAGCTCCCTCCTATGACGGATGGGAAAAGCAAGCCCTCCCTGTCGGAAATGGAGAGATGGGAGCCAAGGTTTTCGGACTCATTGGGGAAGAGAGAATCCAGTACAACGAAAAGACCCTCTGGTCAGGAGGACCACAACCCGATAGCACCGACTATAACGGAGGAAACTACAAGGATCGCTACAAGGTCTTAGCAGAGATACGTAAAGCCCTCGAAGCTGGCGACCGCCAAAAAGCAAAACAGCTCGCTGAACAAAATCTAGTTGGACCAAACAACGCCCAGTATGGACGTTACCTAGCCTTTGGTGATATCTTCATGGTCTTCAATAACCAGAAAAAAGGGTTAGATACTGTAACTGATTATCATCGCGGTTTGGATATCACTGAAGCCACTACGACCACTTCTTACACCCAAGATGGGACCACCTTCAAACGCGAAACCTTCTCCAGCTATCCTGATGATGTCACTGTGACCCACTTGACCAAAAAAGGAAACAAGACACTTGACTTTACCCTTTGGAACAGCTTGACAGAAGACTTGCTTGCTAATGGCAACTACTCTTGGGAATATTCCAACTATAAGAATGGTCATGTCACTACAGATGCAAATGGAATCCTTCTAAAGGGAACTGTCAAAGATAACGGCCTCAAATTTGCATCCTATCTAGGAATTAAAACAGACGGAAAGGTGACTGTTCAGGACGAGACACTAACCGTTACAGGCGCAAGTTATGCGACCCTCTATCTCAGTGCCAAGACCAACTTTGCTCAGAATCCAAAAGCCAACTATCGAAAAGACATTGACCTCGAAAAAACAGTTAAAGGGATTGTAGAAGCTGCTAAGGCCAAAGACTACGAGACACTTAAAAAGGCCCATATCAAGGACTATCAAAGTCTCTTTAACCGCGTTAAAATAAACCTAGGCGGAAACAAGACTGCTCAAACGACGAAAGAGGCCCTTCAAGGCTATAACCCAGAAAAAGGGCAAAAATTGGAAGAACTCTTCTTCCAATACGGACGTTATTTACTCATCAGTTCGTCTCGTGATCGGACAGATGCTCTTCCTGCCAACCTACAAGGAGTCTGGAATGCTGTAGACAATCCACCTTGGAATGCTGACTACCACCTCAATGTCAATTTGCAAATGAACTACTGGCCTGCCTATATGAGCAATCTAGCTGAAACAGCCAAGCCAATGATTAATTACATTGACGACATGCGCTATTATGGCCGTATCGCTGCCAAGGAATACGCAGGTATCGAATCCAAAGACGGCCAAGAAAATGGTTGGCTGGTCCACACCCAGGCGACACCATTTGGCTGGACTACTCCAGGCTGGAATTACTATTGGGGTTGGTCTCCAGCTGCTAATGCTTGGATGATGCAGAACGTCTATGACTATTATAAATTCACCAAGGATGAAACCTATCTCAAAGAAAAGATTTACCCAATGCTCAAGGAAACCGCTAAGTTCTGGAACTCCTTCTTGCACTATGACAAGGCCAGTGACCGTTGGGTATCTTCTCCATCCTACTCACCAGAACACGGGACCATCACCATCGGAAATACCTTTGACCAATCGCTAGTCTGGCAGCTATTCCACGACTACATGGAAGTCGCCAACCATCTGAATGTCGACAAAGACTTAGTCACAGAGGTCAAGGCTAAATTTGACAAACTGAAACCACTTTACATCAACAAAGAGAGACGCATTAAGGAATGGTACGAGGAGGACAGTCCGCAATTCACAAATGAAGGGATTGAAAATCACCACCGTCACGTTTCCCATCTAGTTGGTCTCTTCCCAGGTACGCTCTTTAGCAAGGATCAGGCTGAATACCTAGAAGCTGCGCGTGCAACCCTCAATCACCGTGGAGATGGTGGTACAGGTTGGTCTAAGGCCAATAAAATCAACCTCTGGGCTCGTCTGCTGGACGGTAACCGTGCCCATCGCTTACTCGCTGAACAGCTCAAGTACTCAACTCTAGAAAACCTTTGGGATACGCACGCGCCTTTCCAAATCGATGGCAACTTCGGAGCAACTAGTGGGATGGCAGAAATGCTCCTCCAATCTCATACAGGCTATATTGCACCATTACCAGCCCTTCCAGATGCCTGGAAAGACGGTCAGGTTTCTGGCTTGGTTGCTCGAGGAAACTTTGAAGTTAGCATGAAGTGGAAAGATAAAAACCTGCAAAGCTTGTCCTTCCTTTCAAATGTCGGTGGAGACCTAATTGTAGACTATCCAAATATCGAAGCCAGCCAAATCAAGGTCAATGGCAAACCAGTCAAGGCAACGATCCTCAAAAACAATCGCATCCAACTGGCAACACAAAAAGGTGACGTCATTACCTTTGAACACTTCCCTGGTCGTGTAACCAGTCTAACAGCAGTTCGACAAAATGGAGTCACTGCTGAACTCACCTTTAACCAAGTAGAAGGCGCTACCCACTATGTCATCCAAAGACAAGTGAAAGACGCATCTGGCCAAACTTCTGCGACCAGAGAATTTGTAACCAATCAAACCCACTTTATCGACCGATCACTCAATCCTCAACATGCCTATACTTATACTGTAAAGGCTATGCTGGGCGAGCTTTCCACACAAGTGTCTGAACAGGCCACTGTCGAAACCTATAGCGAGTTGATGGACGACCGAGATAGCCGCATCCAGTACGGAGCTGCCTTTGGAAACTGGGCAGACTCAGAATTATTTGGAGGAACAGAGAAATTTGCTGACCTTTCAAAAGGAGACTACACAGACGAAGATCTCACTGCTACCATTCCTTTCACTGGCGTTGGTATCGAAATCTATGGACTGAAATCGTCTGAACTAGGTCTTGCCACTGCTAAAATTGATGGCAAAGAAGTCGGGGAGCTTGACTTCCATACTGCTGGAGCAACTGAAAAAGGTAGTCTCATTGGTCGCTTCGCAGGACTATCTGACGGACCTCACACATTGACTCTTAGTGTTAAACGTGAGCACAAAGGACGTGGTAGTGAGCGCTCGAAAATTTCATTAGACTACTTCAAGATCCTAGCAGGAACAGGCAATACGATTGAAAAAATAGATGATCGCGATTCGCGCATCCAGTATGGTGCCCAGTTTAAGGACTGGTCTGACCCTGAACTCTACGGAGGTACGGAAAAATACGCTGATATTAACAACAGCGACTCTAGTGCAGCTTCAGAAGCTCAGGCAACTATTTCCTTTACAGGGACGGGTATTCGTATCTTTGGCTTAAAGAGCCTCGCTCTTGGACGAGCACGTGTTACACTAGATGGCAAAGAAATGCCAAGTCTAGACTTCTACACTTCAGGTGCAACTGAAAAGAGAGCTTTTATTGGCGAATTTACAAATCTCACTGACGGTCCGCATACCCTGACATTACAAGTTGATCCAGATTCGCCAGAAGGTCGCAAGAAAATCTCTCTAGACTCCTTTGATATCATCAAAGCTCCTGCTGTTGGTATAGATAGCCCGAGCATTGCGCCTCTTAAGGAAAATGACAAAACCATTTCCTTAAGCCTACCAGCTGGAGATTGGGAAGCCATCGCAGTGACCTTCCCAGGAGTCAAAGATCCTCTAGTTTTGCGTAAGGTGGATGAAACGCATCTGGTTACCAGTGGGGATCAGACTATCCTATCAATCCAAGACAATCAAGTTCAAATCCCAATCCCTGACGAAACCAATCGCAAAGCTGGAAATGCCATTGAAGCTTATACCATTCAAGGAAATACCACAAGCAGCCCTATCGTAGCCGTCTTTACTAAAAAGGATGAAAAGAAAGTTGATGAGAAGCAACCAACTACAAGCAAGGGAGAGGAACCAGCTCCTACTGTTGAAATTCCTGAATACACTAAACCTATCGGGACTGCAGGGCAAGAAGTGCCACCCACTGTAGAAAAGCCTGAATACACCGAACCTATCGGAACGGCGGGGCAAGAAGAGTCTCCTACTGTAGAAAAGCCTGAATACACCGAACCTATCGGAACAGCAGGTCAAGAGGAAGCACCTACTGTTGAAAAACCTGAATACACCAAACCTATCGGAACAGCAGGTCAAGAGGAAACTCCTACTGTTGAAAAACCTGAATACACTAAACCTATCGGAACTAGCGGAGATCAGGCCGCTCCAAGCCTTAGCCTTCCTGACTATCCAGTTCAAGTCTTAAAAGATAAGGAGACTGGAGTAGAAATCATCGGTGGAGCCAGCGACTTAGAAGGAATTTCTCACGTTTCTAGCCGACGTGTCCTAGCTCAAGAACTCTTTGGCAAGACCTATGACGCTTACGACCTACAACTTAAAAATCCAACAGATCATAGCGTACAGCCAAAAGGCGCTGTCTTAGTTCGCTTGCCTGTTTCAGCTAGCGTAGAAAACATCTACTACATCACTCCAACCAAGGAGTTGCAAGTCCTTGATTTCACCGTTCGAGACGGAAAGGTAGAATTCATCACTAATCATTTCAGTACCTATGCTGTCGTCTATCAAGCAACTGGAACAAGCTCTAACACAGAGGAAAAACCAAGTACTTCAGATGCAGAAACCTCAGCACACGAGGCTGAACAATTTCCAGCTAGTCCGAGCCTTGCTAAAGCTGGAAATCATTCTCCTAAAGAAGAACTTCCAGCAACAGGAGAAGTGTCCAACCCACTCCTCTTCTTAGCAGGACTCAGCCTAGCCCTTACAGCCACTTTTATGTTAAAAGGGAGAAAGGATGACTCCAACTAACCTTTAAACACACAAAAACAGGATGAAGATCACCTTCATCCTGTTTTATTTTGTCATCAAAAGTTAGTTTTACAGTAGGTATAAAAAGGCTAAGGTCAAGAGACTTGCTAGAAGCCCAACTCCCCAAAAGAAGAAGTCAACCTTCCACTCGCTCCAAGGATTGCCCTTGCCTGAGAATCCTCCAAGCTCGAAATGGTGATGCACAGGTGTCATACGGAAAATACGCTTTCCACCACTAATTTTGAAGTAGGTAACCTGCATCATAACAGAGCTTGTCTCAAAGACATAGATAATCCCAATCAACAAAAGGGTCCATTCTTGGTGGAGGGCCATAGAGATTGCTGCTAGCATCCCACCAAGAGCCAAACTTCCTACATCTCCCATGAAGACCTTGGCAGGTTTGTGGTTAAAGACGAAGAAACCTAGCAAACCACCAATCATGGCAAGAATCACAAGAAGAATATCCAATTGATTTTGCATATAAGCAATCACACCGTAGGCCGATAAGCTAATCACCACGGAAATACTCGCTAAGCCATCAATCCCGTCAGTCAGATTCACCGCATTGGAAAAACCAACTAGCCAGAAAAGGGCAAAGAAAATATAGAAAAAACCCAAATGAACTTGGTAGCCAAAAACTGAAAGCATATCGCCACCACGCTCATAAAAGAGGTAGAAAATCACTCCTCCAAGGAGCTGGAGAGCAAGCTTTTGCTTAGGATTCAAGCCTTCGTTGATCTTACGAAAGACCTTGAGGAAATCATCCAGAAAACCTACCAAACCATACAACACCAAGATAAACAAAATCATGCCTACATTGTTGGTCAATTGTTGGGTAAAGAGAGCAATAAGAAAGCTCACAACTACTGCAACGATAAGGAAGACAAGACCTCCCATGGTTGGAGTCCCAGCTTTAGCTTGGTGTTGTTTGACATCCTCGTGCATCTGCTGACCCGTAATCTGTGCTTTTCGATAAAATCGGATAAAGGCTGGAATGCCAATCAAGGTCAATAGAAAGGCTAGAATTCCAGCACTAATGGAACTAATCATCTTAATCTCCTAAAGTTACTTTCATTTTTTTAATGTCTTTGAGGGCTGTATTGGCACGGACACTTTGTTTCTTGACCGTTTTGCCACTACCTTCCCACTCGACTTCTATATTCAGCCATTTGGCAAATGTTTGCACATTTTCATCTGTCCAGCCATACATATCAGGCATTTCTTCGACCTTATCTGACAGGATCAAGGTCTGCTGATTGGCTTCCAAATTATCTCCTTCAGAAACCGAGAGTTCCTTGATCTTGGTTCCTGTTCCGATAACGATTGGTTGGACAAGGTTACGACGCAATTCCTCTGCTAGGTCTCCTGGAGTAAAGTCCTTGGTAGCTGGCATGGTATAGCTTGTCGTCTTGCTGACCTGATCCAAGCTCTTGGCAGTTGACTGAAGATTGAGGGACTCTTTCGTGGCAGAAGCTCGCTCAAGGATTGGGTTGGCAAACTCCCCAAGCTGAACACCCGAATAATGCTCTGGCTGTTGCACCGTTACATAGAGGATAAAGTCAGGATTTTCTGCAGGATGCATCGACACAACAGAGAAGATATAGTTGGTTTCACCTGTCAGGTAACCCCCATTCTTCTCATCAGCAATCTGAGCAGTCCCGGATTTCAGAGCGACATTTTGCCCCGGAACATTGACATTTGGCTTTCCTGTACTGTGGTTGTACATGGTACCATAGACAGGATCTGTTCCGACCATGACCATGTGATCCCGAGTAGAGGAAGCTGCCGCTTTTGATACAGGATTTCCGACGATTTCCTTTTGAGACTTACGAACAGACTGGTCATTCGGGTCATAGAGGGCGCTGATAAATTTAGGCTCCAACATAACCCCATCATTGGCGATGGCTGTAAAGGCACGTAGCATCTGGGTCTGCGTTACAGAAATCCCCTGACCAAATGCACTCATGGCAATATTGACAATATTATCTGCAGGCAATTGACCTGTGTACTCATCAGTCAGACCAAAACGCGTCGGCACTCCAAACTTAAAGCGGTTTAGATAATCCAACCAAGTAGCATCTCCCATTTTTTGTTCAAGTAGACTCATTCCAACATTACTGGAGTGAGCGAAACCTTGTGAGAAAGTCATCATCCCACCAGTAGTCAAACCATCATTAACATCCCAATCTCGAATCGTCGCATCCGCTATTTTTAATTCACTGCTATTGAAGTATTCTCCACTTGGGAAGGTATTATTATCAATAGAAGAAGCTAACGTCATAACCTTCATGGCTGATCCTGGTTCATAGTTACTTTGATAAAGAATATCTCGCCAGACAAAGTCTTTTGTGATGCCATCCTTGGTATCGGCATTGAAGGTCGGACGTTGGGTCGTAGCGAGGATTTCCCCTGTTTTAGCGCTGACCAAGGTAGCCGTCATATACTTGCCTTTTACCTTTTCCTGGAAGGCATCCATCTGGGTTTCCATAAAGGATTGCAAAGGACTAGAAAGGGTTGTGTAAACATCCTTTCCGTCTACCATGTGTTGGGAAGCCTGCTCCGTACCCGGAACAATATTTCCCAGACGATCCTTCTCATAGGTGATAATCCCATCTGTACCCGCCAGAATGTTATTTAAAGAACTCTCCAATCCAGATGTCCCAATCAAACGTTTGGTCCCATCCTCATTTTCATGGAGTTGCGCTAAACCGATAAAGGAAGAAGCAAACTGTCCATTGGGATAACTACGGTTAGGGCTAGTTGTGAAGTCAACTCCCTCAACGCCAGCAGTTTTGAGGTCATTTTTAATAGCCATCATATTGGCATAGGTGATCCCATTTCCCTTGGTACCAAAGGATACCTGTTTTAGATCTGGTTGAGAAAGCTGTTCTTTGACATAAGACTCTTCCATATCTAGGTATTTATGGAAAATCTCAGCCACCTTATTAAATTGAGAATCCTCTACATAGAGAATTTTGCCTGTTGCTGACTTGTAGGTCTTGTCAATAACGGCATAGATATTATACGAAGTCGCATCTTCTGCAATAGGCGTTCCATTACGATCGTAGATGGTTCCCCGTTTTGCAGGAATCGTCTTGGTTGTTTGATGGACCTTGTTGGCTTCTTGAACCAAGTCCTTACCAAATTTTTTACCCGTTCCGATAATGACCGCAAAGTTGACCAAAAAGACCGCGAAGAGTATGACAGCCAATAAACTCAGGCTTTTCCCTACTCTTCGGCGATTTTCTTCTGGAGATTTACGGTTACGAACGGCATAACGGATGATTTTTTCTTTCCACTGTTTCATTTCTTACTCCGCTGCTCGGATATTTTCGTTATTCAGCTGCAAATCCTTGGAGTTTGCAATCTCTTTCAAACGTTCTGAACGAATCAATTCATTGACCTCTTGCTTGGCATCGTCTAGCTCAGTTTTCTTTTCTTCGATTTGAGCATTGACCTTGGTCAATTCATTCTGAACTTGTAATAGCTTGGTTTGCATAAACACAACGCTAATTGCCAGGATAATCATTGTTGCAGCAATCGAAACATAGAAGGCCTTTTCCACACGTGAAAAACCTTTAAACTTCGTTTGCAATAACTGACTTGTTTTTTCGATTCTTTCTGCCATGTTTTTCCTCTTACTTGTGAATTTTTCTAGCCACGCGCAACTTGGCTGAATGCGAACGATTGTTGGCTTCTAGCTCTTCGGCACTTGGCAAGATTGGTTTGCGGGATACCAATTCCATCTTAGGCTTAAGATCATCTGGAATGAAGGGCAAGCCTTTGGGAACTTCCACTGTTGAAGCTTCTTTGAATAATTGCTTGGTCAAGCGATCTTCCAGAGAATGGAAGGTAATGACCGAGATTCTACCATCCAAAGCCAGCATGTCCATGGCCTGCTGGATAGATTCATCTGCAGCGCCCAGCTCATCATTGACTTCGATTCGGATAGCCTGGAAAATCTGCTTGGCAGGGTGCCCCTTTTTCTTGAGCTCCTTGGCAGGCTTGGCCGACTTGATAATCTCTGCCAACTCCGTCGTTGTCTCAATTGGTTTCACCTCACGCGCTTGCTCAATCTTACGGGCAATCTGTTTAGAAAACTTATCCTCACCATACTTGAAAAAGATCCGAACCAAGTCATGATAGTCATAACGATTGACCACCTCATAGGCCGTCAGACTAGCTTCTTGATTCATCCGCATATCCAGTGGCGCATCCTTTTTATAAGAAAAACCACGTTCACGCTGATCCAGCTGAGGACTGGACACCCCTAAGTCATAACAAATTCCATCAATTTCCTGGACACCAGCCTCCTGCAAACGTGCCTGCAAATGACGGAAGTTATCCTTGATAAAGGTTACCATCCCTTTTTCGATATAGGGTGCCAACCGTTTATGCGCGTTGTCAATGGCATTCTGGTCCTGGTCAAAGGCATAGAGATGCCCTTTTTCGCTCAATTTACTTAATAAATATTCGCTATGGCCTGCTCCACCCAAAGTCGCATCAACGTAGATACCGTCAGGTTTTACGTCAAGCATATCAATCGTTTCATGAAGCAAGACCGTTACATGATGAAATTCTTTTGTCATATCCTATCTATTTTACCACAAATCTGACCAGCTTGCACTTGTCAGACAAGGCTAAGTTTCTTCGAAAAAAATTCTCAAAAATATGTCATATATACTTGACATCTCATCCCCAAAATAATATAATGTAGTCAAATATATACGACATATCAGAAAGGAGACCCTATGAATCGTGTCAAAGAATTCCGCAAGGAACTGGGTATTTCTCAGCTCGAGCTCGCCAAAGATATCGGTGTCTCGAGACAGACCATCAACATGATTGAAAATGACAAGTACAATCCAACCCTGGAACTCTGTCTCAATCTCGCCCACAGCCTCCAAACTGACCTTAACAGTCTCTTTTGGGAAGACGATTTTTAAAAAAGGAGCAAACAAATGAAAAAAGAAACTCTCACTGACAAACTTATCAAACGCACATACGGCATTTCTGGCCCCCTTGACGAACACAAACGGCGCGAGGCCGATCGTATCGGGAATCAGGTCTTTATCGTTCTCTTTTATCTCATGATATTTGGCAACCTCATCCCCTTTGTCCTTGCTTATAAATACCCTCAAATTGTCGCTATCGGTTATCCTCTCGTAGTGTTTGGCATTTCGATGGTAGCTGCCCTCTATGTGGTCTCTCAAACCAAGAAAACGGGCATCACAGCTATTGATCCCGAAATGTTAAGTAAGAAAGAAAGTAAACAACTGCATTTTCCTGGTCTAAAAGCCGGTCTAATCTATGGCATGGGCATGTTCTTTGGAATACCACTTCTAAATGTCCTAACCGATGATAGCAAGGATTATCTTGGTTCTCTTTTAAATACAGGACATTTTGTATCAACTATCCTAGCTACTTTCGTCTTCGGAGTGACTATACAAATTATCGTCTCTCTTCGCATTCAAAAGGCCAAGAAAGACCAAGAAGACGACTAGGAGGTGCCTTATGAAATCACTAGCTAGACTACTGATCAGTCATGTTTTTATCAGTATCTTTGTTACCTTTTTCCTACTTTCTGGACATATTGAGCATCCTTTCTTGATTATCTTTCTTTTATTCCTTCCTGTATTGAACAAGGGACAGAGATTCCAGAAAATCCAATCAAAAAAAATACGTCTTCTAAACGCATCTCTCTGTTTTATCCTCGTATCCTTTCCACAACTTTTAACAAATCCTATGGATTGGAGATACCTGGTATTTCTAATAATCTGTATCATTTTTAGTTTGGTTTACTTCTATACTCTCTATCAACTCTTTAAAGAAATCAATCAAAAATCGCTCATTTAGGAGATTACTCCCATGAAAAAAGAAGATCTCACCACTCGCTTACTCAAACTATTCTTTCACATACAAGGCCCCTTTGATGAATGCCGCCAAGAGATAATCTACAAGGCAGGTGCCCGTGCCTTAATCCAAATCGTATACTCCTCCCTCCTACTCTTCCTGTTCTATCTCCTATTTGGACGCTTCATAGAGTTGGTGCGAGATGCCATGCCCTACCTCTATTTTGGACTTATCTTCGTCCTCTCATCTAGGGCGAGACTAGCAGTTCGCGACTTACATTTGGACAAGGATGACCCGTCCGAAATCCATCATAAAAGCTACAGCAAAAGCCAAATCAACCTTCGTAGTTGGGGTGTATTCATCAGCATTCCAATTGGCTTGTTTGTCTTATCAGCCTTTCACAAACTCTTTGTTCAGCATCTTCCCCTCGATACCTTTTGGGACAATCTCTCCCAGTTCGATAAAATGCTCCCTTTACTAGTCTTGGGTTTGGGAATTGGTGCCATCTTTGGAACCATGACCTATGCCTTTTTATCGGAACACGAGATGAAACACTCTGAATCAGGAATGCATAAGGAGAATATAGAAAAATGACCAGTATATATGATTTTTCCGTTTTGAATCAAAACAACCAAGCAACTCCCCTGGAGAGCTATCGTGGCAAGATTCTCTTGATTGTCAACACTGCTACTGGATGTGGTTTAACGCCCCAGTACCAGGGACTTCAAGAACTCTATGAACGCTATCAAGATAAGGGCTTTGAAATCCTAGATTTCCCTTGCAATCAGTTTATGGGACAAGCACCTGGCAGCGCAGAGGAAATCAATAGTTTCTGCAGTCTACACTATCAGACCACTTTTCCTCGCTTTGCCAAGATTAAGGTCAACGGCAAGGAAGCAGATCCTCTTTATGTTTGGCTAAAAGACCAGAAAACTGGCCCGCTAGGAAAACGAATCGAATGGAATTTTGCTAAGTTTCTCATTGGTCGAGATGGGCAAGTCCTTGAGCGCTTCTCTTCCAAAACAGACCCCCAAACCATCCAAGAGTCTCTCCAGAAAATACTCTAATTTCTTTTCAAAACGTATCCTTTTATTTAGTTTGAGCCCTGAAAGGATGCGTTTTTTCTTTAAAAAGTAACGGATTTTCTTTAATTTATATTTATTTTTTTGCTTTTTGCTATTGCAATTCTTTCATTAATTTAGTATATTTGTTATATTAAAAACTTTTAGTCATTTTAAGGGAGAAATGGCCTATTAAATTTTTTTATCTTAAAATGAAAGCGCTTTATAAATTAGGGGGTAAGGGGTTTACAAATTATAAGGGAATTTATTTATCGTAAAATAAAGACACAACCAAGTTAAGCTTGGGCTCGGGTAGTAGCTGACTGCCTTTCTAAAAACTAGGAGTATATTATGAATCGATACCTTTTTGAAAAAGGGCAAACATTTAGCATTCGGAAGTTGACTGTAGGTGTGGCATCTGTTATCGTGGGACTGGCATTTTTTGCTTCTGGAACCGTGCGTGCAGACGAAATGTCTCCTACCACAACATCCAATTTAGATCAGCAAATGAAACAAGTAGCAGATATAGAAGAGACCAAGGCTGAACCAGTCAAAGAAGAAGGTCGTGTAGAAGCTGAAAAACAAGAAATATCTGCTGCCGATACCAACAGTGCTGACTTGCTCCCTGAAGACATTCAGGACCGTGCCTATCCCGACACACCTGTCAAAGAACTCGATACGACTACTATCGTTGACCAGAAAGCTAGTCCAAAAGTAGAAACTAAGAGCATTCTAAAGGACAAGGAAGAAGCTCCAAAAGAAGCTGAGAATGGAAACCGTGCTATTATTAACGGTGGACAAGACCTCAAACACATCAACTACGAGGGACAACCTGCTACTGCTGCTACTATGGTTTACAGCACTTACAACGCAGGAGAACAACGCTACCTCGTTTCAGGCTCAGGTATCTTTGTAGCACCTAACCTGATCCTTACCGTTGCTCATAACTTCTTAGAGGCCAATAAAGAAACTGGCGAGGGTCACATTCGTGGTGGAAAATCTGCCCAGTTCTACTATAACGTTGGTTCAAACAGCGAAAAGAAAAACTCACTGCCATCTTCTGGAACTACGGTTTTATTCAGAGAAAAAGATATCCATTTCTGGAACAAGAAGGAGTTTGGAAAAGGCTATAAAAACGACCTTGCTCTTGTAGAAGCTCCTATTCCTCTTCCGATTGCTAGTCCAAACAAAGCAGCAACCTTTGCGCCTTTAGCGGAGCACAAGACACATCAGCCGGGAGAAGCCATCAGTACGATTGGCTACCCAACTGACTCGAGCTCAAAAGAACTGAAACAACCTATCCTAGCTGGTCAGCTTTACAAGGCAGATGGGACCATCCGATCTGTTGAGTCCTATGATGATAAAGGAACGACTGGTATCACCTACAAAACCACTTCTGTATCTGGTTTGTCTGGTGGCGGGATTGTGGATAGCCAAGGAAAAGTTCTGGGTGTCCATCAACACGGAACCGTTGACAATGGTGTAGCTGAAAAGGATCGCTTTGGTGGTGGACTCGTCCTTTCACCTGAACAACTGAAATGGGTGAAGGACATGATTGCCAAGTATGGTGTGAAAGGCTGGTACCAGGGAGACAACGGAAATCGTTACTACTTTACTGATGAAGGGCGTATGCTTCGGAATGAGAAAGCTGTGATCGGAAGCAACGAATATTCCTTTAACCAAGATGGGATTGCTACCTTGACCAAGGGAGTTGAATACGGTCGTGTGGTTATCCAACACGAAGACGAAGAAGGAAATCCTGTCAAAGATAATGATACCTTTATCGAACAGACAGCTGTTGATTCGCCATTTGATTATAATTTCAAAAAAGAAATCGAGAAAACGGACTTCTATCAGAAGAATAAAGACAAATACGAAATTGTATCCATTGATGGTGTAGCGGTCAATAAACAACTAAAGGATGCTTGGGCTGAAGATCACAATGTTGTCAGCAAAGCGCCTGCCGGTACACGTGTCATCAAGGTAGTCTATAAAGTCAACAAAGGCTCCTTCAAAGTTTACTACCGTCAAAAAGGAACCACTACTGAACTAGCGGAAGCGACAGTTGATAACAATGACGGTCAAGAGTATGACGTTTCCTTTGTCAACACCTTCCATGCAAAAGACATTGCTGGCTACCGTCCAGTCAAGGCTAGTTTGGAAGCAAGGATCCAGCAAAAAGGGGTGAATGAGGTCGTCTTTGAATACGAGCCAGTCGCTGATACAGCTAATCCAACGACACCGACTCCACCAGTGGCTCATCCAGAAGATAAAGAAACCGAAATTGGCAATCATGGACCTCTTCCAAGCAAGGCTCAACTCGATTACCACAAGGAAGAATTGGCAGCCTTCATCCACTACGGAATGAACACCTATACCAATTCTGAATGGGGAAATGGGAAAGAAGACCCTCGATACTTCAATCCAACCAACTTGGATACTGACCAGTGGATTCGCACCCTGAAGGAAACGGGCTTCAAACGAACCATTATGGTTGTTAAACACCACGACGGTTTCGTTGCTTACCCTTCTAAGTATACGGATCATACTGTAGCTGCCAGCCCATGGAAAGATGGAAAGGGTGACCTTCTCGAAGAAGTTTCCAAGTCTGCCAGCAAGTACGACATGAATATGGGTGTTTACTTGTCACCATGGGATGCCAATCATCCAAAATACCATGTTGCAACCGAAAAGGAATACAACCAATACTATCTCAACCAACTGAAAGAAATCCTTGGAAACCCAAAATACGGAAATAAAGGGAAATTCATCGAAGTTTGGATGGACGGTGCGCGTGGTAGCGGTGCCCAAAAAGTGACCTATACCTTTGATGAATGGTTCAAATACATCAAAGAAGCTGAAGGAGATATCGCCATCTTCTCTGCTCAACCAACAAGCGTTCGCTGGATCGGAAATGAACGTGGTATCGCTGGTGACCCTGTATGGCATAAAGTTAAACGGGCCAACATCACAGACGATGTGAAAAACGAATACCTCAACCATGGTGACCCAGATGGTGATATGTATTCTGTAGGGGAAGCTGACGTTTCGATCCGTTCAGGCTGGTTCTATCATGACAATCAACAGCCGAAATCACTCAAAGAGTTGATGGATATCTACTTCAAATCTGTTGGTCGTGGAACCCCACTCCTTCTCAACATTCCACCAAACAAAGAAGGAAAATTCGCAGATGCGGATGTGGCTCGCTTGAAGGAATTCAAGGCAACCCTAGACCAAATGTATGCGACTGACTTTGCCAAAGGCGCGACTGTAACAGCAAGTTCTACTCGTCAAAACCACCTCTACAAGGAAAGTCACCTCACAGACGGTACAGATGACACCAGCTGGGCGCTCTCAAATGATGCCACAACCGGTAGCTTTACAGTCGATTTGGGGCAAAAGAGACGATTTGACGTCGTTGAACTCAAGGAAGATATCGCCAAAGGTCAACGTATCTCAGGTTTCAAGATTGAAGTCGAAATCAACGGACGCTGGGTGACATATGGTGAAGGTTCGACCGTTGGTTACCGTCGCTTGATTCAAGGCAAGCCTGTAGAAGCACAAAAAATCCGTGTAACCATCACCGGTGCTCAAGCAACCCCAATCTTAACCAACTTCTCAGTCTACAAGACACCAAGCAGCATTGAAAAGACAGATGGCTACCCTCTTGGACTGGAATACCACTCAAACACAACGGCAGATACAGCTGGAACAACTTGGTACAATGAATCTGAAGGTGTTCGTGGCACTTCTATGTGGACCAATCAAAAAGACGCCAAAGTCAGCTATACCTTCACAGGAACCAAGGCCTATGTCGTCTCTACGGTCGATCCAGGTCACGGAGAAATGTCCGTCTACGTTGATGGTCAAAAGGTTGCAGATGTGCAAACTAAGAATGCTAGTCGTAAACGCAGCCAAAAAGTCTTTGAGACAGGCGATTTAGCACCAGGCCAACACACTATTACCCTCGTGAACAAAACAGGCGAACCAATTGCTACAGAAGGAATCTACACCCTAAACAATGATAGTAAAGGGATGTTTGAACTCGAGTCTACTAACTACGAAGTCGAAAAAGGAAAACCAGTCACTGTTAAGATTAAGCGTGTTGGTGGAAGCAAGGGGACTGCTACTGTTCGCTTCATCACAGAACCTGGAACTGGTGTTCACGGTAAAGTTTACCAAGATACAACTCAAGATGTGACCTTTAAAGACGGAGAAACAGAAAAGACTGTGACCATCCCAACGATTGACTTTACAGAACAAGCCGACTCTATCTTTGACTTCAAAGCCAAGCTCACTTCTGTCACTGATGGTGCCCTGCTAGGTTTCGCTACCGATGCAACCATCCAAGTGATGAAAGCTGAATTGCTGATCAAGGACCAAACAAGTTATGATGACCAAGCTAGTCAGTTGGATTACAGTCCTGGCTGGCACCATGAAACCAATTCGGCAGACAAGTACCAAAAGACTGAGTCTTGGGCTTCCTTTGGCCGCTTAACTGATGAGCAAAAGAAAAAGACAACTGTCACAGCCTACTTCTACGGTACTGGACTTGATATCAAGGGCTATGTTGATCCAAATCATGGTATCTACAAAATCTTCCTAGATGGCAAAGAAGTTCCTTACCAAGATGGAATGGGAAATGCTTCAACTATTGATGGTAAGAAATACTTTAGCGGTCGTGCAGCCCAACGTCAAGGCAATCAAACTCTAGTTAGCCTAAAAGGTCTGGACGAAAACCTGCACGCAGTCACCCTTCAACTAGATCCTGATCGAAACGATTTATCTCAAAATATCGGTATTCAGGTGGACCAATTTATCACTCGTGGCGAAGGCAGTGAACTCTACAGCAAGGCAGATATCATCCAGTCTATCTCTAAATGGAAAGATGATCTGTCCAACTTTGATCCAGCAGGCTTGAAAAATACGGCTACTGCACGCCAAGCTTTCCAAGCAAATCTAGAAAAATTGAGAAACCAACTCAGTGCTGATGCAGTGGATGTTCAGGATGTCATGTTGACAGTCAGTGCCCTACAAGATATCCTATCCAAGGATGAGAACTATCAAAGAGGCCAAGAGGAACCTAGTCCAGAGCAACCGGAACAGCCTGAAGAACCTTCTAAACCTGAGCAACCAGCTGAACCAAAACAACCGGAAATTGAGTATGATAAGGCTATGGACAGCTTGACAAAAGCTATCGAGAAAAAAGTCGCTGAGCTTGGATCCAACAAGGAAGCTAAGAAGAAATTATTAGAAATTGCTGACCAAGCCATTGCTGCCATCCAAGAAGCTAAAACTCAGGAAGCAGTCAATCAAGCGCTAGAAACTGCTCTCGAACAAATCAACAAACTCGAAGCGGCTCAGCCTGAGAAACCTGCTCAACCTGAGAAACCAGCTCAGCCTGAAAAACCAACTCAACCGGAAACTCCGGCTCAGCCTGAGAAACCGACTCAACCGGAAACTCCAGCTCAGCCTGAAAAGCCGACTCAACCTGAGAATCCAGTTCAACCGGAAAAACCGGCTCAGCCTGAAAAGCCAGCGCAACCGGAACAACCAACTCAACCTGAGAATCCAGTTCAACCAGAAAAACCGGCTCAGCCTGAAAAACCGGCTCAACCTGAGAAACCTGCTCAACCTGAACAACCGGCTCAGCCTGAAACTCCGGCTCAGCCTGAAAAGCCAGTTCAACCGGAAAAACCGGCTCAACCTGAGAAACCGGCGCAACCGGAAAAGCCAGCTCAGCCTGAAAAGCCAGCTCAGCCTGAAAAGCCGACTCAACCTGAGAAACCGGCGCAACCTGAGAAACCAATTACTTCTTCAAGTCCTGAGGAAGGGGTTAAAGACCTTGTCTTTACACTTCCAAGCTTAGAAATCGTCAATAAGGTCGTACCGTTCAAGACGATTCGTCGCGAAAACCCACAATTAGACAAAGGAAAAGAGCAAGTTCTATCAGAAGGGAAAGACGGTCTCTTAGTCGAGTATGTTGAAGTGGACGGTGACAATCGCAAGGTTCTCCAAACAGAAGCAACTCCAGCTCAAGATCGAGTGATTGAGGTAGGTAGCAAACAAAGCTCAGTTGGAACAGAAGCGCCACCAGTTGTGACTCTTCCTGAGTATGTTCTACCAAGAGAGACTGAAAAACCTGCGCCAGCCGTAACAGATAATTCATCATCAAAAGATGAAAAAGCTCCTGTTACAGCTACAGTCAAAGAAGACAAGGAAAGACTACTCCCTGCAACTGGGGAACAAGAAGCAAGTGCCTTCCTCTTCTTGGCAGCCATTACTTCTATCTTGTCTCTCCTCATCTTCCAAAAGAATTTCAAAGACTAATAACCCTCTTTGATTGATTCTTTCTAATGATTCAGTTCCCCCGTTGAGAAGACCATTTGGTCTTCTCTTTTTCTATCTGTAAAATTAAAAAACATCCACAAATATACATGGATGTTTTGGTATGACTCTATAAAATAAGATGATCATTGAGAATAGCTGTTCTCAAATCCAACCACGTTTTCAAATAAACGCTCATCTAAAAAGAGAGTGCCCCTTGTCTTACCTCATCCGAACTACCATTATAAGTTTCTGCAAGAACTCCACAGATAAAAGATGGTGTTTCGAATTCCAATACCATGAGATCTTCTGACGTTCACAAGCCATCTTTCCTAAATCAAACTTCCCTCTTCTACACCTAGTCACTGACTACTATTTTTGAGTCCAGCGTATGCATAGGTTCGATTTCTGGGACACTCTTTTTCCGTCACCACCCTAAAATAAAAGCGATGCTCCCGCCCATCCTTGGCGTTTTCCTTGTTTAAGACAAAGTAGTTTTTCTGATTCATCGCCATAGTGCGTAGGATGTCATCGATCAAAAAAGTCAAAGGCACATTCATAGCAGAGTATTTTTGAAAATCCTCTTCAAAACGAATATAGGCTTCTGAAAAATAATCCATCTGCAGTTTGTTTTCATACAAGTCTTTTCTAGTCATACACTCCCTCCTCCCACAGTCGAATTTCGAGGACATCTACTACCTCTACCAGCCTATAGCCCTCATTGGTCCTAATAGATAGAGTTTGAGGTGATAATTCGCTTACCTCACCAATGATCGTGGTTTTATGCCTTCTTTCCTTGACTACAAAGCATCCCTTCAGTTGCCCGACATAAAGCTGTGAAAGCAAGAGCAACTTCTCAACGGGATTCAAACTCGTCGAAAAAGCAACCCGATTTCTTTCTTCACCGAGTGAACTAGTATGCTCTGAGAGGAAAAAGCCCATCCACTTCTGCATCCCTGGATCTTGATAGTCACGCGCAGATGGAAAGGGTAAATAAGAACGATCAATCATTTTAGTCCATCTAATCCTCCAGCAGAATGCCCCCCAATCAGCTTGCTTCTGGCAAGACTCCTAGAGGCTTCTTCCAGTGCATTGGCCTTTAAGAGGGAGGTAAAACCAAATTGTTCCCGAATGGCATCAATAGCCGTCTGGAGCCTTTCTTCTTTTTCTAACTTGTCAACATCATCAAAGAGGGAGATCAAGCCAAAGGACTCGTCCACAAATCCTGAATAGTTGACTCCGACACTTCTGATCGCTCCAGAAGTGTATTTATTATGAAATAGCTTCAAAACATAATCCGTTAAGATAGCTGTATTATTGGTCGGTTCGACCTTCATTTGTGTGTGAATAGACGACCTGACCTCCAGTTTAGAGAAACCAACATAGAGAGAGACAAGGGTTGTTTTCTTGCCCGCCCTTCTCAGTCTAATAGCCACCTGCTCCGCCATTTCTCGGAGAATAATTTCGATATCCCGTAGCTTCACGTAGTCTCTCGGCAAGATTTGAGAATTTCCTAACCCTTGAGACTTGGCTTTATAGGGCTTATGAACATTGCTCTCATCAATCCCGTTAGCATGAAACCACAAACGCAGGCCAGCCTGACCAAGTGTTTTCTGTAGCTGGTCTGGATTACTGGTGGCCAATTCTCTGATGGAAAAAATCCCCAGAGCATGCAAGCGTTTCTCCATCCGCCTGCCAATCCCCCAAAAGTCCGTCATCTTGGGAATGGCCCAAACCTTCTCTTCCACATCCTGGTAAGACCAGTTGGCCCTCATGGTCGGAGTGTGCTTGGCCTCATTATCCAGAGCCAACTTGGCCAGTAAGGGGTTGGCATTGGACATACCCACTGTAGAGTAGATCCCTGTCTGCCTCCAAATATCCCTCTGGATGCGAGCAGAAAGCATATCTAGCTTGTCTTTGCGAGAGATACTCTTGTCTGGGATGAAATAGTTGAGCGAACTAGTCAGATCGATAAAGCCCTCATCGATAGAGTAGGGATAAATATCATCTGGACTACCATAGTTTTGAAAGATTCGCTGGATTTCCATATTGACCGCTATGTATTCATCCATCCTAGGTGGCACAACCAAAGTCACTTGAGCCCAATCTTCGATGTAGCGAACATAGTCTAAGTCAGTAGGCAAGCCTTGCTTTCGAGCATTGTAATAGGAAAATTTGCGCGTTTTGATATCAAAAGGCAGATCATAGGCCCGGCCAACATTGGACTTGCCAAAAATCTTCTTAAACATGGGAGAGGAAGCTAATATAAGGCCAGTAGAATTATCCGCGCGACTCATGACACAAAGCGAGGTCTTCAGCGGATGCAAGCCCCGTTTCACACACTCAACGCTGGCATAAAAAGATTTCATATCGACAAAGGCAATATCACTTTTGGGCTCTCTGGAATAATCAAAGTAGCCCATAGGCTAACCCTCCATCGGCACAAAATTCCCAACAATAATCCCCACAATCCGAGGATCTTCCTCATAGGAGATGAAAATATCCTTGTATTTAGGATTGATAGAGACCAGACGCAAGCCATCTTCCTCCCGATAAACCCGTTTGATATAGGTCTGGTTGTTGCAAACCACTGCATAAACCGCCCCATCATAATCAAATCCGGTCTCTCGAATCAAAGCCACGGAACCATTTTGATATTTAGGTTCCATGGAGTCCCCAGCCACCCAGGAAGCAAAATCGTGGGCTAGTTCTTCATTAAAGTAAACGGTATCAAAATTTCTATCGTCATATACCGAAGCCCCGATCCCTGCTGACATGCGTTCATAGACACGATACTCGTAGAGGCGCTCTGGCATGGTCGCCACCTTCTGTGTTTGTTCCTCTTGAGCTAGGTTGCGAGCATAGAGCACAACCTTGTCCTTCCCTTGCTTGGAGAGGCTATTGTAGAGACGAACAATCTCAATCTGAGTAAAATACCCTTTTGCAACTTTTAAAATCTTTTCTAGCTGGGTAACCTTCTCCTTGGATGGTTCCTTAATTCCACGTTCCCAAGCCGAGTAAGCCTGAAAACTAATCCCTAATTCCTCTGCAATTTCCTTCTGTGTCAATTTTAACTCTTTTCTCCGAGCCTTGAGTTTTTCTGGTTGGTACATGATTCACCCCCTAGTGTGATGTTTTATTGAGAATATCTCTCTTAGAAAAACAAATCGACGGTTGAGCTTACATTTCTAAAACTCAACCAATCCGGTTTAGTTTTATTATATAAAAAAAGTGGACGATTGTCCACTGGGAAAATCAAATTTTAACAGACACAACTGGAGATTCTAAACAAAAGACTGACCTAGCCCTAGCAACTCCTACTCTAATTTTTGCAACAGCTTTACAACTTGACTATTTTCAATCTTCACATAGTATACACCACTATCATTGACAAGTTTATCCTCTTTATACTTAGCAATTTTGACAGCATAAAGACCGCGTGGTAGGGGGTGGTTGGCAAAAAATTCCTTCATGAGCGCTTCAAGCTCTTTAAGATAGTCATCATACAAGAGATCTCTTTTTTCCTTCGGAACGAAATATTGAAATTCAAATATTGGTATAAAAATCTCTTTTTGGAAAAGATATTGAGCATCCATTGGATACATCCCTTGCAGAGCTTGGCCCTTGCTTTGATTTTCCTCTAATATTTCATTATAAAGATAGATATTATCAGATTGGTTATTAAATTCAAAACCAATACCTTGATACTTCAAATCAGGAAGTTGAGGATCTTTGATTGAACTGTCCAGTGTTTTTAAAAACTCGCTGGTTCCTGGACTAACTTCAATCCCTAAATAGGCTAATTCTGGGAAAACATCATAAATTTTTTTATCATTTTTGTGATCAACCTCTGCATCTGTCTTTCCATATGTTTCACTTTTCGAAAAGCGAGTATAGTATTTAAATCGAGTTTTAACCTGATAGGTTTTTCCAGCTATATTTTCACTATAGGTACCATGGATTATAAATCCTCCCACACTTGTATAGTTTTTCTCGTATTTTTCTAACTCAAACTGTCCTGTAAGACCGTAATTTTGATAAGAACGATGCACAGCTTGCTCAATCTCAGTTCGACTTGCATGGGCAAACAGCCCCCACATATCCATTAGAGAAAAAATCGGACTGAACACTGTGAAGATTACCATTGGGATCACTATGGATAAGCAACCTATTAATAGCCAATTTCTTTTCTTGGCGTTTCCTTCAGATTTTTTAGCAGTTTTCTGTTTCCTTTTTAAGATTAGAATGAGCAAAACCAAAAGCACTAATACTAATAAAACCAAGCTACAATCTCCTTTTACTTTGGACAGTTGTTAACAGGTAGATAGGAGACTGACAGAAATACTCGTCTCACCTGCTAACTTATCCTGAAATCCATAAACTCGTCTGAAACGAGGAGCAACCCTTGTCTCATTATACCACATGGGCGATACCGTGAGAAGATGAGAGAAGCAAAAGAAAACCACCTGAATTTGTTTCAGGTGGTTAGCTTCATGAGACTAGAAATAGTATCTATAGACCTTTATCTCTTTTTAGACTTCTTGACGTATTCCTTGTACATTTTTGACTTCTTTCCATACCACTCTTCGATGCTATAGCCATACTCTTCACGGTATTTCTCTTGGTTTTTATTAACTTCATTAAGATTAAATAGTGAAGAGAATGTTGATTTACTCAATGATATTAAGATAATAATGAGAAAGATTGGAGCGATGGGTGATATAGCCAAAAGTAAATGAGCAAGTAAATTTTTAAACCCTGAAATAAGAATACCAGCAATAAAATTTATAAACCATAAAGCCAAGATAACATTTGTATATTTCTTTATTTTCTCCTTGTCAATATCAAAAACTCTAGTATATGACTTTGTTATGAGACTATAAATAATATAGACAACTGCTACGGAATAAGCTAGCCAATAAATAATCCGAATGATTAAAAAAGGAACAAAGAATTGCAAGCCTAAAAATAGTCCAAAAATGCTTAAATGAATAAGAGTGAATAAGACGAGTAAATTGAGTATATAAGCATAAATTCTATTTCTTTTTGAAATGATATACATAATCATATACATCGCCCAATAAACAAAAAATGAAATACCAAAAACTTTTTCTGGGATGATTAGTTGATACTCTAATTCAGTAAGCGGCTGCAAAAAAGTTATACTATTCTTACTCATATATATTCCTGAACTAATCGCAAGATGAGGTGCAAGTATACATAAACCAAGAAATAATGGCATTACGAAAATCATTACTAATATATTCCATCCTCGCGTTGTTTCTAGTGCTTCATTAATATCTTTTTGCTTTTCTTCCATTTATTTTCTCCTATTATCCAAACCAGGATGAGGCCGCCTTCAGACCACCATTGAAAAAATCAGAAACATTCTTGCCCACACTTTTGACGGTCTCCAAGCCCTGGTGGATTCCATTTCCGATAGACTCCACTCCTGATTCTACCACGTCCACAGCACCATAAGCAAAATTTTTAACTCCGTCATAAACAGACTTTTTAAATTCTGGTGCAACTGCAGAACCGATAAGATTAAGCGTTCCTAAAGCAAAGCCAGCGAGGGCTCCAAATGCTGGAACCCCTCCTAGTGCTCCTGCCTTAGCTCCTAGCCACATACCATCTAAGGGACCAACATTAGATATGGTATCAATGGTACCACCGATCACAGACTTCCCGATTTTCCCTACAGCCGTCTTGGGATCGTTACCAAACAGAAACAATATTCTTCTCCATTATACCACACGAGCGATACCGTGAGAAGATGAGAAAAGCAAAAGAAACCCACCTGAATTTGTTTCAGGTGGTTAGTTTCATGAGACTAGAAATAGTCCCTATAAACCTTTATCTCTTCTTAGACTTCTTGACATGGTCCTTGTACATTTTTGACTTCTTTCCATACCATTCTTCGATGGTATAGCCATACTCTTCACGGTATTTCTCTTGATTTTTATTGACTGTATTCAAGTTCTCTAGAGTTACTACATTGGATTTAAAAAATGATACCAAAAATAGGCCTAAGAAAATAGGTGAAATCGGTAATAAAGCAAGCAACAAATGTGCCAGAAGGTTATTAAGACCATGGGTAAAGAGATTGATTCCAGACATCAACAACCATAAGAATAAAATAACATTCAAAAATTTTTTATAATATTCTGAGGAGAAATAATCCTTGCTAGCGCGCTGCTTTGTGACAAGGATATAAATAAGGTAAATCAGTGATAACACAAAACCAATCCAGTAGACGATACGAATTGCCACTAGGGGGATTAAGTATAAGATGGCTATAAACCAACTATAATAAAAAATCACAAGCACAAATAATTGAAAAATCTGAGTCATTAAATAAGCTTTAATACGATTTCTTTTAGAATTAATATAAAAATAAGTGAAATGACCACAACAAAACAAGAATAGAAAGACAAAGAAACTATTTGGGGGAATCAGGCTATTTTCTACTGATGTCAACTGTGTAACTAGTTCATGTCCATTTTTACTAGCCAATCGAAGGATTCCCATAGGAAAATATGTGCCCCAAACAATCAAAAACGAATATAGTGGTAGTCCAAAAATCGCCTTTACTATATTTAATTTCCGAGTTGTCTCAAGTGCATCATTAATATCTTTTTGCATCTTATCCATCTATTTTCTCCTATTATCCAAACAAGGATGAGACCGTCTTCAGACCACCATTGAAAAAATCTGAAACATTCTTACCCACACTTTTGACAGTCTCCAAGCCCTGGTGGATTCCATTTCCGATAGACTCAACTCCTGATTCTACCACGTCCACTGCACCATAAGCAAAATTTTTAACTCCGTCATACAAAGCCTTTTTCTCCTCAGGGAAGAATATAGAGCCTGCAAGATTGAACGTACCTACTGCAAGACCAGCGAGAGCTCCACCTACTGGATTTCCTCCTAGTGCTCCTGCCTTAGCTCCTAGCCACATACCATCTAGGGGACCAACGTTAGATATGGTATCAACAGTACCACCTAGCACAGACTTCCCGATTTTCCCTACGGTCGTCTTGGAATCGGTCTTGGAATTGTTGTAGTTCTTATAGATATTGACTCCCTCTTCCACGGCCAATACACCCCAACCTACAATTTCTCCTCCGATTTTAAACTTGTCACTTTTTATAAAATCCTTTGCTATATTACCAATTCCTGTTGCATACTCTCCCATTAGAAAAGATGCTGCTGTTTTGACGTGTTTGAATCCCTTTGTAACAGGCCCTACAAGCTTACTTAACTTACTAACCCATTTAGTGCTTTTTATTGCATCGGGCAGATCCATCATAAAGGTTAATACTTTTTCTACCAACGGGGAACTTTGAAGAGCTTGACCTATTTCTTTACTATATAAGAGTGTTTGAAATGATATTCCCTTACCACTTCCTGTATATAAAGTGTCTAGTAATTTCGAAAAATCATCAGCACCCTTGATTCTATCTGCCGCAGCTTTCGCCCACTTCCCAAGATCATTGACATCTATCCCAAGGATCTTAGCGATTGCTTCTTTTTCGCCTATTCCTGTCAAACTGGATATAAAAGCAAGAAAACTCTCTCTCGCTTTTATCACCTCTGCTTGTGAACTAATATTTCGGTCAATTACAGAAATAGCTGATGCAACCGTTTGAGAGTCCGCTCCTTTTGAAACATCTGAAAACTTGGCACTATACTGTTTATCTAAACTAACCACTCCATTTAGAGGATTACTATCTCCTTCCGAGGACATTTTCGTTAATTGTGTTTCATATTCTTTCAGAGTTTCTAATTTGCTCTTAGCGTTCGTATAAGAGGCAAAGCCTTCTACAACACTGATATCTTGTTCATCCAGTGTATCAATATTCGCACTAACCTTACTTAAAAAATTATTTTCAACATCAGTAATCAAATCTGAAACTTTACCCTTAAGCTCACTTGATTTACTGTAATACTCACTCATTGGAATTGTAAATACTCCATCTACCATGAACCTCCTCCTTTCTGCTCATCCACTATTTTCTTAGAATCTTCATCTGCTTTTTTGATAATCTCTTCTACTTTTTTCGCATTTTCATTAGTCGTATGCCAATTAGTCTTTGCTTTCGTTAATTTAGAAGTTAAATCATCAATCGCAGTTTCCAATGCAGTAGCTGCTTCACCCTTAAGATTTGAACTAACGGATGCTTTTACATTTCCCAATTCTGTAATCAAGTCACTAAACCCATCCCCAATTTTTTGTAACTCATCTTGAAATTGTTTATGTTGATCTGCGTTATATTTTATTTCTGCCATAATCTATCCCCCTTCACTCAAAATGAAACAGAAGATTCAGCAGACGAAATCTCTTCAGCAAAACTTTTTGCACTTTCAGACAATACAATGCATTCTGCCACTAAGAGCTTTTGGTTTTTTAATTCTGAATCTACTTTATTAAATAATTTAGCATAGCCGTCCCCCAACAAATCACTTTGAAATAAACTAAATTGGGAAGCAGAAGTTGTCACACTTTTTGTATAATTATCAACATTTTGTATCAATTTCTCAACCGATGATACAAATGTTTCTTTGTCCATCTTGATAGTAGTCATGTTACCCCCTAATAAACCATACCCAATAGATAATCACGTACACTCGAATCCAAATCAGCTTGGCTAATAGAATCATATACTAGAGCTTTATTGTTTGCCGAATCTTTTGAATCGTACACCATACCCAATCTCCAACTATTTAAAGCGACATCAAGATCAAACATCGCTTGAATTTGGGATATTCTCCCATCAACCTCACTAAGAAAACTTGCCTTTTTGGCAGAAATATCTGCACAGTCGGCCTTAATTGTTAGAACATAATCATCAAACTTCGAATCAGCATTACCTTCCCAACCAGAAACATCTGTAGAAACACCTGATACACTATCTGTCGTATCTCCTTCTGTTATGGCAGTTTTAAAAGTATTCAAAGCAGCAATTCTTTCCTTATAATTCATCTACAACCACCTCCATCAAAGTTTTGTTTAATCTATTTTCTTTTTAGGGATCGTAAGAGACTTCTCCCAATTTTGATAAATTTCTATGAAACGTTCTTCCTCTTCATCCACAAAACCTTTGAAAACAACTCGATCAATATTTTCTTGATTAAAGAATATTGTATTATTTGGATTGATACCACTTGGGTAAAGACAACCCATATAATCTACAAACATCTCTGAGTTTGTTTCCTGATCCTGGTAAACGACCCCACGACCGATAACCATGAGTTTTTCTGTTCCTTCTTTTAAATACACTACTGTTCCTAATGGGTAAAGTTTTTCTGACATAATTTATTCCTCGATTTCTTGTTTGATTAATTTTACTTTTTGAGTTCTTCCTTTATCATAAATATAGGCTTGATCCCACTCTAATTTTTTCTCTCGATTATTTGAATTGTGTTCCACAATTGATTGATCATATAAACGCATAGCAATAACTGCTGTTGTAATATTTTCCTTAATGCCTTTAATCACAGGATTTACCTTAAAGAATACCGATTTTGAACCCGCAGTAATAAAGTGCAGACCGTATTTATAAGCATTAATATACAATTGATAAAAATCATCTTCAGATATAGAAACTTTTTCAACAAAAGAAGCCAAATCCGGTATAACGATGAAAGTTTGAACATCTTTTGGAGTTTCTTTCCTGTTTGTTATCTCCTTATCAAGATTATTAAATAGATCTAAGATTTCTTCTCCTGAAATATATGCATTTGCTTTTTCTTTTAAGAATGAATACTCTTCGTTAGAGTCTACTAACAATACATGACCATTGTCTAGACAGTGATTAATTACACTAACTAGATGACAAATTGTATACTGAAGAGATTGCTTACCTTCTGATAAAACTACAATATTTTTTAATGTAGATAGATTAATTGGGATAATCTCAGCTTCCTCGCAACTAATTGCAATCGGTAATGCATGATTTTGAATCGCTTCTTGAGTTGTAGGCAGATTGAGAAATACTTCCATCGTCAACTCCTCTGGCACCATCGGGATGGCACTTGGGCGCTGGCCGGTCCAGGCTTCTTGGAGGGAAGCGACTTCCTGACGTAGGTTGTTGAGAACTTGGGTGTCATTGGCTCCATAAACTGGGAGTGCCAGCTGGATGACATCCACCTCTTCACGCTTCATAAGGGCACGTCCCTTGATATCTTCCATAGTCATAGCAAGTGGTGTAGAGCCCACGATTGCCCGCACTTCACCTGCCTCATTTTGTGGCAGGCTCAACTGGTGCTTGAAGTTCGAGTAGAGCTGAGCACGAAGGTTGGTTTGACGACCGGCTGTCATCAAGAGGTGAACCCCGATACTGAGACCTTCACGAGAGATACGCACCAAGAGCTTGAAGAGTTCCGCCTCATAGGCTTCTTCCTTGAAGGCTTCATAGCTATCTAAGAGGATGACGATAGCCGGCTCTTCCTGACCACTGGCCTGACGGTAGAGGTCTAAGGTCCCAACACCATAGTCCGCAAGGAGTTTCTTACGACGGTTGAGTTCGCGCTCCATGATTCGTACAAACTTAGAGATTTTCTCCGTTTGGTCCAAAAGCATGGTATCCGCCACCTGTGGAAGCTTGGACAATGGAGCCAAACCATTAGTACCAAAGTCCATCAAGTACATGGTAAGGGCCTTGGGACTGAATTTACGAGCCAAGTCCATACCAGCAGTCTGAAGGAAGGTGGTCTTTCCTGTACCCGGACTTCCATAAAGGAGGATATGACCATCCTTGGAGAGATTGATAGAGACAGCTTCCTGCTTCTGGGCCTGCGGGATATCCGCCATCCCCAAGAGGACAGAGAGTGGTTTCTCTTGTCCCCAGGCTACTGTCGGTTGCACTTCTTCCAGTTCGTCTAGTGCGATTCGCTCTTTGAGCGGTGGCAACCATGGCTGTGGTACTGGAGGAATCTCTTGTTCTTCACACAAGAGCTGGATATGGTGCACTATCGCATCCAACTCTGTCGGAACTTCCTTGATCTCATCCACATCTTCTAAGCCCGATAGGTCTTCATTCAAGATCTCATATTGGCCCAATTCATTGATAAGGTAGATGGTGTGGTCCTCAATCCCCATATCGTCCTTGTCCGGCTGGTAATCTGCCCCTGACCAGGCTGACTGGAAGAGCTCATAGACTTCGTTATTCCCGACCTGTAGATAGGCACGTCCTGTCTGGGTAATCTCGGCCGCGTCCGGTGTATGAAGCATTTCATTGGAGTCCGAACGGTCTGCCACCTTAAGGGCGATCTTGAAGCGTGAGTTAGACCAGATCTGGTCATCCACCACACCAGATGGTTTCTGAGTAGCTAGGATCAAGTGGACCCCGAGGGAACGTCCGACACGCGCGATGGATACCAGCTCCTTGATAAAGTCTGGCTGGTTGACCTTGAGCTCTGCGAACTCATCTGAGATGAGAAAGAGGTGAGGGAGCGGTTCTGTCGCTTCTCCGTTTTTAAATTTCTTCTGGTATTGATTGATATGGTTGACTTCGAACTCTCCAAAGAGTCGTTCACGACGATGGATCTCCGCATTAATCGAAGCCAGAGCCCGCATAGATTGGGCACCATCCAAGTTGGTAATCGTCCCCAAGAGGTGAGGCAGGTTTTTAAAGAGATTGGCCATCCCACCACCCTTATAGTCAATCAGCAAGAAAGCCACATCATGAGGGTGGAAGTTAACAGCGAGGGATAGGATATAGGATTGGATAGTTTCCGACTTCCCTGAACCAGTCGTCCCTGCGATCAAACCATGAGGTCCATGGGCTTTTTCATGTAGATTGAGCTGAACCAGGTCATCCTGACCACGCAGACCAATTGGCACAGCCAAACTCTTGTAAGGTGCGTTCTTTTTCCAACGGCTCGATACCTGCAAATCCTCAAAGGTCTCCGCCCCATACATTTCCATAAAGGTCACAGAATCTGGGATGGAACTCTTAAGATTTTGGAGGTGATTGAGCGGTGCCAAGGTACGGGCGATCCGCTCCTTGTCATAATCTGCTGGGAAATGGTCCAAACGGAAATCCGTCTCTTTCAAAACTCCTTCTTCCATGACCAGTTGGCCTGTATTACGGTCCTTGATATTGATCACTGTCTGGATGTTCTCAGACAAGGAACTCATGACATCCTCTACAAAGATGAGAGAGCAGCCTAATTCCGTTGGATCTTCGGTAAAGAACTCCATGATGATATGATCCAAAATCAACTTTTCATCGGTCACTAGAACCACGTAATGGGGATGGAAGAGGGTGCTCTCCTTGTGGGTTGCTTCTTCCTTTTGACTACGGCGTAGTTTCAAGATTTGGTTCAAACTATTCAGAACTTGGTCCCGTGTTCGTTGATTGTAGACAAAACCGCGAACATTGAGTTCTTGCAGTTTGGCATGAGGAAGCCAACGCATCCAAGACCATTGCTCTTTTTCCTCTTCAGGCAGGATCGTAATAAACTGCACATCATGATAAGAATGGAAAGTCGCTAGCTGCATCACCAAAAGCTGCAGTTGCTCTAGGACGAGATTTCTAGGTCCAATATAACCCACTGGTCCATGGCTGAGGTTTGCCGGGATTGGCATATCTGGGATCTTTTTGTGACGACTATAGAGAGCGTAACCCTCTTCTTCTAGAGCATCCTTCTTACCACTACGCTCCTGTTGACCGTATTTCAAGTCATAGCTAGTCGGCATTTTCCCAAGTCCCAAGCGATAGTATAAAAAGTCAAAATGCAAGGGAGTCTTTTCATAAATCCGGTGATTGTAACTCTCAACCAAGTCCGTCAACTCTAAAATCGTTGGAAAATGATAGTGCATCCCTTCTTTTTGTTCTCGTTCCAGACGAGTCAATTCCTTGACCTTATCTTTCAGGTAAAGACGATAGAGATCGACCCGTTCCTTCTTATCAGCCTTATACTTTTTACGATTTTTGATAAAACCACGGATAGAAAAAATCATTGTGGTTATGGACATCCCTACTGTCGCAAGAATATAGATCCCTCGAGGTTGAATCAAGGTGATTAAGACGGTTACTCCGACCATCATCAGAGGAGGAACGATCAGCTTTAACAGTTCATCGCTCGGTTTAACCGGTTCCTGGCCTGGGGGATTAATCAAGATTTTATCCTCGCTACCACGATAGATGATCCGTGGAGAACGATGATAATCTGGATAATCTTCATAAAAACCATATCGAGATGGTTCTCTCAGAGTCAGTTGTGGCCCAACTTGGGCAGGACCCTGGACCCATACTTCATCTGGATAGAACTTGATCGTCACCGCCCCTAGACTCAACTCATCTCCAAAACCAATCAATTGCTGGTCCATTTGTTCCAGATGATTGTTTCGATAAAATGCGCCTTTTAGTCGAGTTAGCTTCCATTGATTTTGGGATTTTTGGAGTAAGAGTTCAACATCTCCATCTAGTGTGATCAATGCACCTTTTTGAGAGCCAATCTGAAACTCTGATAAATCCAAAAGGTCATAAACCCTTGGCTCCCCTTCTCGGAGATAAAAGACGACCTCACCCAAACGCAGACCATCTTTCAAGAGTCCCACTTCATCGTCGTACTGATAAAAGACCTCGTCACCATCGACCTTGAGCTGAATCGGTCTTTCCTGTTGATAAAGGTAGACTTGGGCCTTTTCAGTCGCCCCGATCAAGACCGTCTTATCTACACCCAGTTCTACTTCATAACGCAGACCTTGGCTGTAGAAAATGATTTGTTTTTTCATAATTTCTCTCCTTGGTCTACTTTAATTGCTAGAGGAGCTACTTGGAACAGGTTTCTTCTCAGATGACGGTTTGCTTTCAGAAGCCTTGTCTTGCGGATTAGGAGTTGTAGAAGCATTGGAGCTTGATTCACTCGTTAGTAGCTCACTTCGACTATCCCAGTATTTCTTATACTCGCTTTCCAAAGTATTCAACTTACTTTCACGGTCTTTTCCTGACAAGTTGCCATCTTCTCGAACCTGCTTGATTTCCTGAGTCAAAGCGTAGAGAATCAAGTCACTGTCGTTAATCCGTTTCGCAATATCAAGAGCCTCTTCAAAACGATTGCGCCCAACCTGGATCCAGTAAGTCAAATAAAGCTCATCTGACTTGAGTGTTACGTTGTTCAAGATGACTTTCTTTTGTTCAGAAGAAAATTCCAACCCCTGAATATAAGAGTAAGCCAACTCATACTTTTGCGTATTCGGCAAGCTAGCTGGATCAATTCTCTCTAATTCTGTAATAACACCACTATAATCCACTTTAATAAAGGCAGTATCTGCCTGCAACATCTTTTCTTTGAAAGGATTTTGCACAAAAATCAGATAGATAAGTGGAACGATCAACAAGACAACGCTGGCTGTTAACCAAATCGTTGCCAGTTTAAAGACACGATGGCGTCTACTTGGAACCAAGACCAAATCTGCCCGTTCTTTCGCAGCCTTCTCCGTGTAGTACTTCTCCAAAACAGCTACTGCAGCCTCTATATCATCTGCCTGACATAGGTCATTTAAGAAGTCGGGCAAGGTCTCTAATTCCAAGGAACCATTATAAAGATCCATGAAATCCAAATCGCTAAATAGTGTTACTGTAAAACATTTAGCCTGGCGTAAAAAATCTTCTGAGGATATTGATTGAGGAACCATCAGACCAGGAATTCCGCGATAAGCAATCTTAGCCTGAGCATCCTTGGTAATAAAGAGATTTACTGGGTGCAAAAGGAAAGTCACAGGTAACTCCAAGGCGCCCTCTAGACGAAAAACGTTTAGGGCCAAACGGATTCTTTCCGAAATGGTACGTTCCTTTATTTCCTCATAAGTCAGTCCATAAGCTTCGACTTGATAGGAGAAGGTGACACTATCCTCATCAGATACCATCGATTGCTCCAAAAAGAATGGATGATGCAAATCCAATAGTAAGAGTTCCCGTAAATCTTGACTCGCAACATCTGAACGTTTGAGTTTTAATTCCCAGTTTGTTTCATTTTTTTCATAGACAAACGACTGTCCACCAAATTCAAATTTTTCTTCAGCCACCTATATCTCCTCAATTTCTACTAAATCTCCTGTCGTCATAGGATAATCAGACAGATGTTTCCCTTCATCAATCAACAAACCTTTATTGACAATTCTTAATTGATATTTTTTTCGCTTGATACCTGGATTAAAAATCGTATCCACTTCTCGCACCAGCCGGCGCACTTCAATTCGCCGTGGGATGCGAATATCCACATCTCTTTCTCTCAAACGTAGGGTAATATTGATATGTTGCTCCACCTTTTACACGCCTCCTATGCCTGGTTTATCCTTTTCTAAGTTATTTAGACAGACTAGTTAAAAACTTAGTCCATCCCTTCTACCATCACACGATAACTCATTACTGCCGTTGCTCCAAAAAGCAAGAAAATCAACACCACATAGAATATCTCTGGAAGAAAGTCATTCAGACCACCTTTTTCTACATGGCCTATATTTGTTTGAAATTTAATTGTTTTTTGAGCATTGGGCTGAAACAACTGTTCTTCAGAAGATTTTTTCACTGGTCTCTGTATAGCAGAAAACAGTTGGCCCCTTTCTGTGATCAACTGTTCCTCTTGATGCTGTTGCATGTCCTGCAACCTCTTTTGAGTTGCTTCATTAAAAAGCTCCTTGGTTTGTTCAGACTGTAGACCAAATTTCAATCCCTCTTTCTTTTCAAGTCGGGAATCATCAATCTGCAGACTGTTATCCTTCAAATCATCTGCAGCAGCCCCAGAGACTGCTGCACATGTTACTAAGGTAAGAAGGAAAAGAATGATTTTCTTCATATTTCTATTTTCTATTCTTTCTCAGCTTGGCTTGCTTGAAACCACAAACTACTTTCTCTGATAAAAATATTTATAACAAGTAAAACAGCTATGACAACAATCGTTGCAACAAAAGCGATAATTGCTGCTGGATGTCCATCAAAGTATCCTGAAAGCAAACCTTCTAATATTGATAACGCATTGAGATTTTTGATAAATGCTGGGAAACCAGTTAGACTTGCTGTTGTCCCAATAGCATTTGATAGGTAGACAAAGCTAATCATCATAAAGAAGGAGAGTCCCATACCAATCACTCGGAAATGTTTAAGCAATAGATATTGTCCTTGAATCAGTACAAATGCGGCTAAAACAATTAATAGAACCCAAGATGGTTGATATTCACGACCAACCTGTAGCTGAACACTTGATACAACACCAACTACCAATCCGACAACGATACTTAAAGCAGATAGGATGGTTACCGTCATCAAGTCTGTATCATGTAACTTATCAAGTTTGAACTTATCTTTGACTTTGCGAATAACGTTTTGAGTTGCAAACAGATAGGCTGTAAAGAGACTAACAATCTCCAATAGTAAAATCCATGTAAATGGACGGTAAACATTGACAGTCGCTTTCACTGAAGTAGCATTTTGGGTAACAGGATTGGATAAGAAGTTCAACAACACTTCATTTGGTACCCCATTTTGATAGGCATTATTCAGAACCTTCACAAAGGATTCTACAAAGTTTCCATTGTTAGTTAATTCTTCGTTAAACTGCGTCATCAAGGAGTCAGCATCTTGTGACAACTTTTCAGTACTTGTTTGAGCGTTTGACAATTCACGATTGAAATTACCTAAAGTCTCATTCACAGACTCTGCAGCTTTGACATTACTTTGAGAAGATTCCTTCACACCCGTAGTTTCTGACAAGAGAGCTGCATAATCCGAATTTAGGGTAGCCAATTGATTATTAGTCTCTTCAAAAGCATCATTGCCTTTCCCTTGCTTCTCAACCAAATCCTTTAGATTTTCTTCCAACTTCTTGTACAACTCTAACTGTTCATTGATTTTTGTATTCAATTCTTGGTTGGTAGTCAAAACATCCTTCACATTTTTTTCTAGAACAGGCTTGAGAGTAGTCAGTTTTGACAAGGCTTTATCTACTTTCTCTTTAGTACCCTCTGTATCTGTATCGCTAGCAGGTGCAGTCAGACTGTCTTCATACTTCTTCAGGTTTGAACTAATAGCTTCAAGCCAAATATTTGATAAAGCATCTGTTACATCACTATTTCGTAACTCTTTGACAGTATTGTATGCTTGTCTGAGTGCTTCCACCTTTTGGTAGTCAGAAGCTATTTTCTGAACCTTTTGTCCATAAGTCACTGCTGCTTGCTGAACGGCTAAGACATCTATCGGAGCACTGACTGCTTGAACATCATTCAAGGAAATATCAACAGTCTTTGGCTCCGCTTTTGGAGTTGGGCTTGAAGCCCCCGTTGAACTTGTAGTTGGAGTCGGAGCTGCCTCTGCAACACTATAGGCTACTTTGAAAGTCCCACCCGTCTTCAAATCAATTTCTTGACCAAACTCAACTGGTGTGCCATCATAAGTGACCGAATGAACCGTCACTCCTGTTCCAGCCTTCCATGATACCTTAGCCTTTGTTCCTGTTCGTCCAACAGCACTCGTACTCGTGATTGCCAGATGTTCCAGATTCTTCAAGTCCGTCAAAGAAATCTCGTCGCTTGGCTCTTTAATCGTTTTTAAATCTGTATAGTTTACAGAAGGAATTGTGATTGGTGTCATACCAAAACCACTAAATTCTTTTCCACTAAAGTCTTCTTTGGGTAATTCTGAGATTGCAGAAGCCAGCTGCTCTTTTAGAGATTCCTCAACCTTCTCTAAATCCTTGTTTGCAGCTTTATCCAAAAATCGATCAAGAGTGATTTTGCTCTTCTCACTTGTTCCATAGTAAGTGGCTAATTTCTCATCAATAAAGTTATGAATATCATTTTTATGATTTTCAAACTTGGTTCTTTCATCTGTTAGATTTTTCTGTAAGCTACCAATCTCTGTGCTGATGCTTTCTGCTACTTTTTTATAGTAAGCCTCAACTTCTGGTGACGTTCCATCAGTGGATGCTGGTGTTCCATCTATATTCGCAGTCAGACTACCTTGAGCTTTAATTAATTCCTTATAGGTTTCAATTTGTCCCTTAACGTCTTCCCGACTCTGAGAAATGAGCCCAGTGATAACATCCGCATGATTTTTCTTCTCATCTACTCTATTCTTAAGTAGAGTTCCAAACTTCTCGCCATAGGCAATCTGCGAAACATCAAAACGACCAAAAATCTGTGAGTAGCCCTCCAAACCTGTCTTTAAAGCAGTGTTGGCGTCAACAGAGGAACTAGACATACTATAGAGAGTTGGGAAAAGATTTTTAGAGTTGATAGCTGTATTATATAAATTCGTACGATAGTTTCCGATATTGGTTGCTTGTATCTGTGAGCTAGCTTGAACATTCTTTTGTGCTGTATAAAGGTTGTTCAAAATACTAGCCATATACATGTCAACTAACTGACCATTCAAATCAGAAACAATATCTTTCGCTAGTTTATTTGCATCATTTTCTACTTGCAAATTTCCTTGCGCATTCACCTTATAATTGATAGTTGTCTTATCAACATTGATGCTGTTAATATCGAGTATTTTTTCAGAAAAGTCACTAGGAATTGTTAAAACGAGTTGGTATTTCCCACTTTCTAACCCAGAATCAGCTGCTCCACGAGGGACAACAGACCAATTTTGTGAATTATCACGCTCGATATTTTTTACATAACTAGCACCTAGATTGTATTCTTTTGTATCTACGTAGACAGGCTTATCTTCATTTACGATAGCTACATTTAATTTTGTCTGCTGATTAGCCTTTGCATTATTTTCATTGCTAATCGTTGTATTTTTTTGAACAGATAGATTCAAAAAAATAATCAATGCAAGCAATCCTAATGCTAACAAACTACTTCCTATATATTTAAAAATTCTATTCTTCCTCATATTACTTTAAATCTTCTCCGTCATAAAAAATAGGAAGGCTCTCGCCCTCCTAAAGCCACTTATATAACAAATTAAATTTGTGATGCAAGATCTTGGTCGTTTTGTTCAACAATTTCAGCAACCTTGTTCAACTGTGCATTGATCTCATCAAGCAAAGTTGCAAACTCCTCAATTTTTGGAGACAATTCTGTGAATTGGCGATCAAAGCTCTCAAAAGCAGCACCTTTCCAGTTGTCTCGGATAGTATTTTGCTCTTGAGTCAATGTACGAAGTACTTGTCTTACTTCCTCAGAACCTTGAGTGTACTTTTGAGCAGAGGTACGCAATTCTTCTGTTGTTAATTGAATTAAAGCCATGTGAAACTCCTTTATATTAATTTACTCCCTCATTATATCAACAATTTGCTTTAATTGCAAGTTTAAAATTCATTTTTTATTCTATTTATAAAAAAATAAGAGCTATTTCCATCTAAAAACTAGTAAGAAGGATTAAATTATCTACTTTTCTTGTATAATTACTTCTTTTTTTATCTATAATAACAAACTCACATCATCCTTCTTTGATAAGGTATATTTGTTAAACGTTCTTTTCTTCTAACTTTCTATAAAAGTTTTTATTCTCTTGATGGCGAGCTTCCAGCACATTCTCTATACGACTCTTGTAAAGTTGATGATAGTTATCCAAATTGTTCTCTATCTCCAAGATATATGGTTGAATTTCAGCAAAACTACTATCTCTACATGCATAGGAAAGCGCCTCTAGGAGATGATCCGTCTCCCTGCTAAACTTGTGGAAATCATCATCCAAATCCATCTCCAAACGCTCTAAGTCTCGTAATTTACGATTATGCTCATCCTCTAGTTTCTGAAGTTCCTTTTTATCCATGACCAGTTTTCTCCTAGCTTTTAATCGGACTCTGTAAAGTAGGGGTTTGCATGGTCTGGGTCAAGTAAGTTTCAGCAGCATCAGCGGCCTTGCCCTCAAATCCTCCCTTAATATTGTTTACATAGGTCTTAGAAGCATACTCTTGCATATCTGCGGCTGCTTCCTGCAACTTTTTAGCTAACTCAGTTCCTTTAGCAAGGATTGACAACTCTTTTGCAGTTACCAAGGCCCTGACTGCTTGGCGTTCTTGTTCCTTCATTCTTTCTTTGAAGCCTCTATCGAGTTGCTCTCTTGTAATTAAGGTATCCTCATCCGTTAGGACTAACATTTTTTCCCCTCCATGTTTGTTTTACATCCGCCAATAGATTGTTAAAATCTTCAGCACTATCTGTATCTATGGTCTCAAAGGAACCACTAGCTTTAACCAAGCTTTCCCCCAGTTGCTCGATTTGTGTCAGGAAGGATGTTGCTGCAGTCTTCGTGTCACTTGCAACGCCTTCATCCCAAAAGCTTGTTGTATCAAAACCAGAAAGCAGATTCGTAACTTCTGAGCTTGACAAATATCCAACCATGTCAAACGCTGTCTGTCTTGTCTCTTTTATCATGTTTTGAATATCTTCCTTAGCATCTGAAAGTAAGGTTTTCACAGATTTAACTTTGTCTTCCATGTCAAAATTTGCCAACTGGGCTGCTGTCTGAAGCAACTGAGCTCGGACCAAAATTCTCTTTTCTCCTGTAAGATTACCATTTCTCAGTTGTTCCTGATAACGAGGAATAGCTTCTCGATCCCACTTTATAGATTCCTGACGAGCTTCTTCGACAATTTTACTATATTCAGTTGTAAAATTCTCGTAAACAGCATAACCAATAGCTGCCTTTATTTTAAACTCACCCCTCATAATGGCATTTAAAACATTTGAGGCTACATTTTCATCGACTCCTAAAGCCCGGAGTGAATCCAACGTTGTCGCTATCAGTCGAGCTAGCTTTTCACCTGCCCTGAGCAATTCTGGGTGAAAATCCTCAGACGCAGTCAATAAATTTCCCTTTCCATCCGATTGGAAAACACCAAAGTCATGGGAACTTTCTGGATCAGTAATCTGGGTATAATGCAAGGGGACAAGGACATTGACTTTACCGACGGGTTTCTTAAGTGGTTCATCGGAATCCCCAGGTAATTTGGTAATGGTATGCTCACGATTAAGCATCCCCACGACATCAAAAGGATTGACATAGTACTCGATTTTTTCGCTAATCTTTTTGATTTTCTCGTCACTGAGTCCCATTTTCTTTAAACTCTTTGTCGTGTCCGGGCCGTCAAAGAGGACGACTTTGCTGATTTTCTCCAGTTCTTCATCACTGAGGCCAGCTACCCCTTGCGCAGAGACAATGGTCCCTAAGGAGTGACCTGTGATGTCCATCGTAGCTTGCGGAGCTTTTTCAGTCATCTCTGCGATCTTCGTTTTCATTCCTACTGTCGCTAACTTGGCTTGCGGCGTATGGATATGATTGAGAGCGAACTTAGCATCGTTGTCAACCCAGTCGTTCCAATTTTCTTTACTGATGGCATCACTTCCGCGGATGGTCATATAGGTTTTCGTAGTATCATTAGTCAAGGTAGGCGTATCCGTTAAGTAGTAGGCACTGAAACCAGCTTCATCATCAGTTAAGAGTCCTTTTTGATACCGTTTGTGACGAATATCCTGCCTCATCCCATTCGCATCAGGAACTGGTATCGATGTAACTTTATAAGTATCTCGCAAATCAGGATCCGGCTGCAAGTAGACTCTACCATTATGGGGTAGATGTTTACCTCCAGGGGTGATTTCTTCGTTATAAATTATTTCTTTTGAATAGTCAAACACTCTTGCTTCTATTGAATTATTTTTAGGTGGAAAATTATTGGGACGACCAATATAAGCCGATTGCGCTAAATCCGCATAAAAATTATCAAAGGTTTTTAAATTACTGTTAGTCATAAATCTCCCATACGTTGCCTTTCAAAACTCTTATCGGTTGCATTTCAGAAATTTTCTTAATATTGGGAATACTATTGCTATTATATTCTATAGGGAAACCAATTGTAAATTCAGTATCTTCATTGTTATTTATTTTTCCATCCAATGTTATAATATATCCCCCACCTTGAGGGGTACCATTTCCTATATTTTCTACTTTCATACTATCCCAATCAAATTGGACACTTTCAACTTTAGGATTTCTAGACTTTATAAAGTTCGCCATCTCCTCTTCATGCTCCTTCAGATAAGCCAACTGCTTAGCCCGTGGACTCAGAGTTATTCCTCCAAATAGATTTGTTTTCTGTGCCATCCATGCGCCTCCTCCAAATACTACAAGGGCTATAACTAGCCAAAGTAAAGTACGTTTTTTCATCTCTTTCCTCCTATATAGCGGAATCTAAGTATATTA
Organism: Streptococcus sp. FDAARGOS_256; assembly: GCF_002289235.2. GTDB lineage: Bacteria > Bacillota > Bacilli > Lactobacillales > Streptococcaceae > Streptococcus. Next base: position 1,824,548 of record NZ_NTGM02000001.1, on the reverse strand, counting down.
TATCATGAATGTAAAAAAAAAATACTTTTAGCAAGTATTCTAAGTTGGTAGAGAATGAGTAATATTAAATTTGAGTAAAAATTATCAAAGGTTTTTAAGTTACTGTTAGTCATAAAGATCCCATAAATTTCCTTTCAAAATTCTTATTGGTTGCATTTGAATAATAACAAGTTTCTCAGGGATTTCATTTAAATTACGTTTTAGTGGAAAACCTAATGTAAATTTAGTATCCTTATTATTATTGATTCTACCGTTCACTGTCATCATATAACCTCCGCCTTGAGGAGTTCCATTTCCTACCTGACCAACTTCCATACTATCCCAATCAAATTGGACACTCTCAACTTTTGAATTCCAAGATTTAACGAAGTTCGCCATTTCCTCTTCATGCTCCTTCAGATAAGCCAACTGCTTAGCCCGTGGGCTCAGAGTTATTCCTCCAAATAGATTTGTTTCCTGTGCCATCCATGCGCCTCCTCCAAATACTACAAGGGCTATAACTAGCCAAACCAAAGTACGTTTTTTCATCTCTTTCCTCCTATATAGCGGAATCTAAGTATATTATACCATGAATGTAAAAAAAAATACTTTTAGCAAGTATTTGAAGTCAGTGGGGAATGAATGATGTTAAATTTGAATAAAAATTATCAAAGGTTTTTAAATTACTATTACTCAAACGGTTTCCCTCCAATGCCTAGGCCATTAACTAATGTCATCGAAGCTAAATCAACTTTTCCATCATCTACAATTATCATTACATGCCAACCAGAATTATCAATGTTATTAAACGTTCCATAAACATCAATAATATCTCCTCCTCCTTGAGGTGTACCATTTCCTACCTTATCCCATTGTGTCTGTCTCCAATCAATTTGAACAGATTCAATCTTTGAATTTTTAGACTTTACAAAATCTTCTATTTCTTTTTGATGCTCCTTTAAATAAGCCAACTGCTTGGCTCGCGGACTTAGAAATAGATTTGTTTCCTGTGCTAGCCATGCGCCTCCTCCAAATACTACAATGGACAAAACCAGTAAAATCAAGGCACGTTTTTTCATATTGATACTCCTTCAGATATATCATCTCCCTCTTACAATCCCAAACTCCTTAATTAAAAACAAATTACGGATCTATTGTTGCTTTAGAAATAGAAGATTGTCATTAAAACTAGTTTAGCATAAAAGCCTCAAACAGCCTATTTCACCAATCACTCTTCTTGAAGATTTGTTAATAATTTGACCAGAAGAATTTGAGTTGAATGCAAAGAAACAATAGTGTGAATTGTGCTAAAAATCATCAAAAACACCTCATAGTGTGAATCATGAAGTGCTTGTGAACGTTGATAGTATCGTATTGATTAACGTTCTGAGGCAACTGACTTTGTCAGATTGCACCAATTTAGTATGAAAATATAAAAAAGAACACCTCGAAAGGTGCTCTCTGTAAGTATAGTAATTCTCTCGAATTAACGTTTACTAAATTGTGATGCTTTACGAGCTTTCTTAAGACCTGGTTTCTTACGTTCAACTTTACGTGAGTCACGTGTAAGAAGTCCTGCGCGTTTCAATGAATCGCGGAAGTCTGGGTCTACTTGAAGAAGGGCACGAGCGATACCGTGACGGATAGCTCCTGCTTGACCAGCGTATCCACCACCAACAACGTTAACGAAAACGTCGTATGAACCTACAGTTGAAGTAACTGCGAATGGTTGGTTGATAACAAGACGAAGGTCAGCGTGTGGGATGTACTCTTCAACATCTTTTTTGTTAACAGTGATTTTACCAGTTCCTGGAACAAGGCGAACGCGTGCAACAGCGTTTTTACGACGTCCAGTACCTGCATATTGTGCTTGTGACATACTTTATTGTTCCTTTCCTTAGATAAGTCCTGAAATATCAAGAACTTCTGGTTGTTGTGCAGCGTGAGTGTGCTCAGCTCCAACGAATACTTTCAATTTCATACCTTGAGCTCGGCCAAGAGTATTGTGTGGAAGCATACCTTTAACTGATTTTTCGATCAAACGTACTGCATTTTTAGAACGAAGTTCACCAGCAGAGATTTGTTTCAATCCACCTGGGTGGTTTGAGTGAGTGTAGTAGATCTTATCAGTTGCTTTTTTACCAGTCAATTTAACTTTTTCAGCATTGATAACGATTACGAAGTCACCTGTATCAGTGTGTGGTGTGAATGTTGGTTTGTTTTTTCCGCGAAGTACGCTAGCAACAACTGCTGAAAGGCGTCCAAGAGGTACATCAGTTGCGTCAACAACGTACCATTTGCGTTCTACTTGGCCTGGTTTAGCCATGAATGTAGTTTTGTTCATGATTTCTCCTATATGAATATCGTTTTTGTTTACAGGGCGGATGTTCCGGTCCGCGGGGTATTTGAAAGGTTCCGGGGCCTTACAAATGGGGTAAACAATACCGTCTACTATCATACCAAATTTCACTACTAAAAGTCAATAGATATGAAAAATATTTTTGCCGATTTCAGTGTTTAACATCTAGAAAAACCTCGCTTTTGCGAGGCTCTCCTATTTATAAGCTAAGGCACGTTTAAAGGTTTTCCAGATTCCCAAATCATCCGTTTGAAGGACTAGGCTAGCATACATGCGTCCGATAAAGGCAGTTGCAGTGACTGCAAAAACAACCGTTATAGCAAGGGAAATCCAAGCTTCTAGACCACTTGCATACCCATTTATAGCTCTAAACGGCATAAAGAAGGTCGAGATGAAAGGAATATAGGAACCAATTTTCAGAACTAAATTGTCCCCAGCAGCACCTAGAGAAGTCACTCCGACAAATCCTGCTATAATCAAGATCATCAATGGCGACAAGGCCTTTCCTGAATCCTCAGGGCGAGAAACCATAGATCCTAGGAAGGCTGCTAAAACAACGTACATAAAGAGGCTAACCAAGACAAACAATAAGGTATTGAGCGAGAAGGCCTCTCCTAGATGATTTAAAATCCCAGATTGTGCCAAGATTGGTAGGTCTTTAAAGAGCAGAATGGCAGCAAGTCCACCCACGACGTAAATGCCAATATGAGTCAAAATCACAAGAAGTAGAGCCAGCATGCGAGCGTAGAAATAATGACTAGCTCGGATACTAGAGAAGACCACCTCCATGATTTTGGTTCCTTTCTCGCTAGCTACTTCCTGAGCAGTGACACTAGCATAGGTAATCAAAATCATATAAAGGAAGAAACCAAGCCCTGCGGCCGCAATGGTTTGAACAATTTTTTTGTTTTCCTTAGATTCATCAATCTTCTCAGTAAAATCAACAGTTTGACTCAGGCGTTTTTCCTGTTCTTGAGACAAATTAGCTGCCGAGCGATTCAGTTGGTATTGCAGTTCATTTAACTTATTGGTTACTGCTAGTTTGATGCCTGTTTCAAGAGAAGTTTCACCATGATAGACGGCCTTGAGGACGCTGTCCTCTTGGTCAATGGTTAGGTAACCCTTGATTTTCTCATCCTTGATAGCAGCCTGGGCACTGGCTTCATCCTTATAATCAAAGTTGATACCATTGGTACCCTTGAGCCCTTCTTCCACAGATGGCACAGTTGTTACTACTGCTATCTTGCTATTCTTGGCCATAGAAGACCCTTGGAGAAAGCCGATTCCTACAGATAAGGCTAAAAAGAGGAACGGCGAAATCACCATAAAGAAGAAACTCCACGACTTGACATGTCGAAGATAGGTTTCTTTAATAACTACCCACATATTTCTCATACTTCCACCCCTGATTCTAGTTTAAAGATTTCATCGATTGTTGGAGCTTGTTGGTCAAAGGTCGCGATGTATTGACCTTGAGTGAGGATTGGGAAGAGTTCCCTTCCAGCGCTCTCATCATCTAGGATCAATTTCCAACTGCCTTGCTTGGTCAAGCACACCTGTTTGACATGAGGAAGACTTTCCAGCTCTTCCTTGCTTCGTTCACTTGAGACAAAGAGACGTGTTTTACCGTATTGATTACGAACTTCTTGGACCGGGCCATGCAAGACCACACGCCCATCTCGAATCATGAGAATATCATCGCAAAGCTCCTCGACATTGGTCATGACATGGTCTGAAAAGATAATGGTCGCACCACGCTCTTTTTCTTTTATGATGACCTGCTTGAGTAACTCAGTATTGACTGGATCCAAACCACTAAAAGGTTCATCTAGGATAATCAAGTTTGGTTCATGGATGAGGGTGATAATCAGCTGGATTTTCTGTTGATTCCCTTTTGAGAGGCTCTTGATTTTATCTGTTAATTTCCCCTTAACTTCCAGTTTTTCCATCCATTGAGGGAGTTTTTCCTTGACCTCCTTAGCATCCATGCCTTTTAGAGTTGCCAGGTAGCGAACTTGCTCAAGAACTGTCAACTTGGGCATGAGACTGCGTTCTTCAGGCAGATAGCCAATCCGAGCATAAGTTTCCTGGCGAATCTCCTGCCCATCCAGACTAATCTCTCCTTGATACTCCAAAAATTTCAAAATACTGTGGAAAATCGTTGTTTTCCCAGCACCATTTTTCCCGACCAGCCCTAGAATTCGTCCTGGGCTTGCCTGAAAATCGACACCAAACAAAACTTGCTTGGAACCGAAACTTTTCTCTAGATTTCTTACTTCTAGCATCTTCCACCTCCGAGATATGTTGCACTTATTATACTCCTTTTTGATAGCCTTTACAACGATTTATGTCCATTTTATCGGATTATAAGTAGCAAAAGTATCCTATCTCTAATAAATTTAAGTGCTTCAGCGATAGCTTTAGTATAACTCATTAAAGACTTTCTGAGATGGCTTCCTCCTCAACTATCGCTTTTCTCTTCTGAACTGTCCTTTTGAAACTAAAAATCCACCCCGAGGGATGGATTTTAGACTATTAACGCACTTCTGCATTCACTTTTTCTTCGAGTGATGCTTGGATTTTTTCCATATAGCGTGCGACTTCTTCGTCTGTTAAGCTATCTTCTGGATTTTGGAAGGTCAAGCTATAGGCCATTGACTTCATGCCAACTCCCAGTTTTTCGCCTGAGAAGACGTCAAAGAGTTTGATATCTGTCAAACGTTTCACGCCTGCAGCTTGGATAGCGTCTACAACTTCTTGATGAGTGACTTCTGCCTTGAGGAGTAGAGCCATGTCACGACTGACTGCTGGGAATTTAGTGATTTCTACAAATGGAGCAGCTGGTTGAAGGGCAGCTTCGATGCCTGAAAGGTTGAGCTCAGCTACATACGTTTCTGGAATATCGTAGGCCTTGGCAGTGACTGGATGCACTTGGCCAAGGAAACCAAGAACTTGGTCGCCGAGTGAAATCACGGCTGTACGTCCTGGATGGAGACTTGCAATCTCAGCTGTTGCTGTATAAGTCACTTCTAGTCCCAAGCGAGTAAAGAGCGCTTCAAGGATTCCCTTAGCATAGAAGAAATCAACTGGAACTGCTGCTGTTTGGAAGTCTTTTTCTGCAACCAAGCCTGTCAAAGCAAGGGCAAAGCTGTTGATTTCGTTTGGTAGGTCTTCTTTCGGATTGCCTGTTTGTTCAAAGACTTTTCCAATCTCATAAAGAGCCAAGTTTTTGTTCTTACGAGCCACGTTGTAGGCCACTGTATCAAGAATACCTGAGACCATATTTTGACGGAGAACGGAACGATCCACTGTCATTGGCCACATGAGTTCTGTAAGGTTACTTGGTTGAGCTGTAAACTCAACTGCTTTTTCAGGAGTTGTCAGAGCGTAGGTGATAATTTCTGTCAAACCTGCTCCTTCAGCGATGGTACGAACTTGGCGACGCAATTTTTGTGTCGCAGTCAATTCACCAGCTGTACCGTCATCTTTTGGAAGACTAGTTGGCAAGCGATCATAACCATAGATACGGGCGATTTCTTCAAAGAGGTCAGCTTCGATAGTGATATCCCAACGACGACGGGGTACGCTGACTGTAAAGCTTTCTGCATTGCCAGAAAGGCCAAAGCCAAGACGACGGAAGACATCTTCCACATCAGCATAGGAAAGCTCCGTACCAAGGACGCGGTTAACGTCTGCAAGGGTTGAAGAAACTTCCACATCTGAAGTGTCAAGCTCCCCCGCTGAAACGATGCCCTTACGCACCGTCGCACCTGCAAGATCAGCAATCATGCTAGCCGCCGCATCAAGGGCTTCATTAACAGTTGCCACATTGATGCCTTTTTCAAAGCGAGAAGACGACTCAGAACGAAGGTTGAGGTGTCCGCTAGTCTTGCGGATCGATTTGCCATTGAAAACAGCTGCTTCAAGGACAACACGACTAGAATTTTCAGAGATTTCTGTTGCTTGACCACCCATGACACCTGCAAGGGCTACTGGCTTGTCTGCGACAGTGATGACTAAGTCATTTGCTTCCAAGTCACGCTCTTCACCGTCCAAGGTCACCAATTTTTCACCAGCACGCGCTTCACGCACACGGATGTCGGTCCCTTCAAAAGTATCCAAGTCAAAGGCATGCATCGGTTGACCAAAGTAAAGCAGGATGTAGTTGGTTACGTCTACGACATTGTTAATTGGACGGATACCTTCGTTCATAAGGAGGTTTTGCAACCATTGTGGACTTGGTGCGATGGTCACATTATCCAAGATACGGGCCGCATAGTAAGGCGCCTTGTCTGTCTCAATGCCTACAGAAAGGGCGTCTGCTGCAGCTTCATTTGTTTCTGTTAAACTGAATTCTTTAAAGTTGACTGCATTGTCATAGATGGCTGCCACTTCATGAGCCACCCCACGCATAGATAGAGCGTCTGCACGGTTTGGTGTGATAGAAAGTTCGATGATTTCATCATCTAAGTCTAGATATGAGAAGACTTCCTCACCTGGTACTGCATCTTGAGGCAAGATTTGAATACCATCTGCGAATTCCTTCGGTACGACCGAGTCAGAAATTCCCAGTTCACCAAGTGAACAGATCATTCCAAGTGACTCCAAACCACGGATTTTCCCTTTTTTGATTTTGTAATTGTCCGCGATACGAGCTCCTGGAAGAGCTACCATGACCTTGATTCCAGCACGTACATTCGGTGCACCACAAACGATCTGACGGGCTTCTTCTTCGCCAACGTTAACCTGACAGACATGCAAGTGTGTTTCTGGCACATCTTCGCAAGACAAGACCTCACCGACGACAATTTTTGAGAGACCGGTAGCTGGTGATTCCACACTTTCGACCTCAATCCCCGTAGTTGACATTTTTTCAGCCAACTCTTGTGATGGCACATCAATGTCCACCAATTCTTTTAACCATTTATAAGATACAAGCATAATTCTGATTGTAAGATCCCACCAAGTAAGACCTTTTCAATTCCTTTCTTTTTCTTCGAGTCAGTCCTTACTATTCTCATCGAGAGAAAATGACTAGGACTGTATAGGACTGTGTTTCAGGTTTCAATCTTATTTAAACTGTTCTGAGAAGCGGACATCGCCTTGGTAGAAGCCGCGGATATCGTTGATTCCGTAGCGGAGCATAGCTACACGCTCTTGACCAAGACCAAAGGCAAATCCAGAGTAAACAGTCGCATCGATTCCACTCATTTCAAGGACACGTGGGTGAACCATACCGGCACCCATAATCTCGATCCAACCTGTTTTCTTACATACGTTACAGCCTTCTCCACCACACTTGAAGCAGGAAACATCCACCTCAACAGATGGCTCTGTGAATGGGAAATAGGATGGACGCAGACGGATCTGACGCTCTTCACCGAACATCTTTTGGACAATCAACTGAAGGGTTCCTTGAAGGTCTGCCATAGAGATGTTTTTCCCAACAACCAATCCTTCGATTTGGTGGAACTGGTGACTGTGGGTTGCATCGTCCGTATCACGACGGAACACACGCCCCGGTGAGATCATCTTCAAAGGACCTTTTGAAAAATCATGAGCATCCATAGCACGCGCCTGAACTGGAGACGTGTGAGTACGGAGCAAGATTTCTTCTGTGATGTAGAAAGTGTCCTGCATATCGCGGGCTGGGTGATCTTTTGGGAGGTTCATACGCTCGAAGTTATAGTAGTCTTGCTCCACTTCAAAACCATCCACGACTTGGTACCCCATCCCGATGAAAATATCTTCGATTTCTTCACTGGTTTGTGTGAGGACATGACGATGCCCAGTCGCAACTGGGCGACCTGGAAGTGTCACATCAATGCTCTCGCTAGCTAGTTGAGCTGCGACTTTCTTTTCTTCCAAGAGCTTAGCTGTTTCTTCAAAGGCTGCCGTCAAAACATCACGAGCTTCATTAACATGTTTCCCGATGATTGGACGCATCTCAGCAGAGACATCTTTCATCCCTTTAAGGATTTCCGTAAGCGACCCTTTTTTACCAAGGACAGAGACACGCAAGTCTTGCATCTCTTTTTCATTTTCAGCAGTAATCTGCTTCAAGCTAGCCAGCGTTTCTTCGCGAAGTGCTTTTAATTGTTCTTCAATAGTTGACATAATTCCTCCATCAGTCTCTCGTAGATAAAAAGAAAACCACATGCCAAAAACTCCACTCGGAGCGTTGACACGCGGTACCATCCGTTTTCATCTGACAAGTCAGACCTTCATTTCTAAATCCATGCGCAAGTGAATTCACCCAGCTTTCATATAGAGAGCTTGCAGTCACGGCTCTCCTCCCTGATATACTTCCCTTGAGTTACTAGTCTTGCGGATTTCTATTCAATTACTACTTAGTTTATCAGATTTTTACCATTCTTGCAAGACCTATCTCACTTCTGCTTGCCTTTAAATCGCCATTGGAAGCGAAGCTTGTCATAGAAAGGAAATTCGATAAACAAGACCCCCAAACCTACACAGAAACTGGCAAGAACATCTGATGGGTAGTGAACTCCCAGATAGACCCGAGATAGAAGCACACTGACTAGGTAGAAGCCAAGGACGATTTGCACAATTTTTCTCCAAACCGGATCTTTAATCCGTTGACTGAGAATGACAATCAGAGTACCTACCATCAAAGTTACAGCCAGAGAATGGCCACTTGGAAAAGAAAATCCCTTCTCCTCTACCAGATGTAAAATAGCTGGCCGTGGGCGCTGGTAGATGTTTTTAAAGGTCACGATTAAAAGACCGGCTAAGGCTAGATTACCCGCCATGAAGTAGCTTTCTATCTTCCACTGCTTACGATAAAAGATAAAGGCTGCAATGGCAACCCAGGTGATGATTACTGGGATATCAATCAAATGCGTAAGCGCACGGAATAGAACTGTCAAATAATCTGGCAAGTTCCCACGAAGAGCAGTCTGAAGAGGTTGATCAAAACCGACCAGCGTTTCAGGATAGAACTTAACCATATAGCCAAGAAGGACGAAAAGTAAAAGGGCAAAACTGCCCTTCATTAAAAATGTTTGTTTATCTCTCATAATGTTTTAAGGTTGGTTTCAAGAGGACGTATAACAACCAGAATGAAACGGCAAAGATGATACCTTCAATCAGGTTAAAAGGTAAAACCATAGTCATCAAGTAGTTAGAAAGTCCTATAATTTCTCTAATATCAAAGTTGGCAAACTGCGCGTATAAAGGAACCGCATAGACATAGTTGAGAACCAACATGGCAGAAGTCAATCCAAAAGTTCCCGCTAGAGATGCTAGTAGGAAACGAAGGGTGCTACGTTCCTTTTTCCAAATCAAACCAAAGACGATAACAAAAACTCCCAAAGCTACGATATTCATTGGCAAGCCAATGTAGGTATTCACTCCTTGGCTATTCAGAAGCAACTTCAAGAGTGAGCGCATCAAGAGAATTCCTAGAGCAGCTGGCAAATCCATCACCACCAAGCCTACAAGGACTGGCAAGATACTAAACTCGATCTTGAGGAAGGTTGCCGCTGGCAAGAGCGGAAAGTCAAAGTACATCAGCACAAATGAAATGGCTGATAAAATCGCAATGGTCGAAATTCGACGTGTGTTTGTCATAACAGGTTCCTCCAATTTTCTATAAAATCAGAAGAAGTTGGAAAGGATCCCTCTATCTATTCTCACTTTTTATATCCCAAAAGTTCCCTCTCACTCTTTTGAGCAAGCGGTTGCAATTCATCTATAAACTCATTAGAACAGACAAAGCCATTCTTTCGTCTTCTCCCATCCAGACTATACTGTCGGTTGTGGAATCGCACCACATCAGCTTGCGCTCGCGGACTTCTTTAACTAAGATATTTTGGATTAATCTAGGCGTCGCAGTCGAAGATAATACTTAAGTATATCGAGACAAGACAACGAAGAGAAAGCCAAAATAGCTAGTTAAAGTCACCGCCGGTCGGGAATCTCACCCAGCCCTGAAGACCTTTTAATCATAACAAAAAACGCTTGCAAGTGCAAGCATTTTGATTATTTCAATTTATCTGCTTCATAGGTGTGAACAAGCTCAAGACCTGCAAAATTCTGCTGACGGAGCGCTTCATAGACAATCATGCATACGGTATTGGAAACATTGAGGCTGCGAACATGCTCATCGTTCATAGGAATACGGAGAGCTTTCTCAGGATGTTCTCGCATAAAGTCCTCAGGCAAGCCCTTGTCTTCACGTCCAAAGAGAAAATAATGATCCCAACCACTTGCCAAATCTGCTTCAGAATAGACCTTTTCCGCAAATTTTGAAATCAGATAGAGTTTACCCTTCATCTGAGACATGAAATCTTCCAAACTGTCATAAAAATAAATCTCAAGCTTATCCCAGTAGTCCAAACCAGCCCGCTTCATCTTCCGATCATCAATCGGAAATCCCATCGGTTTGATGATGTGGAGGGGAGAATTGGTCGCAGCGCAAGTACGCGCAATGTTACCTGTATTTTGTGGAATCTGAGGTTCAAATAATACAATGTGATTTGTCATTACGGGTTTCCTTTTATCATTGCAAAAAAATAGCCACACTGCCCGGAGTCAAGCTCAGCAAACAGCGTGGTTAAGGCATCGTTAACTTACCTCACAACAGGTTTGAAGTAAATCAGCGAAACTACTTTCTTAGTATAACACTTTCAGAATCATTGTCAATAGAAATGACTTGATTTTTTTACTTTTTTTGATGATATTTTCATGTTTGGTCATTCCCTTTCTGAAAAGGTATAGTAAAAGAGCCAAATCACTTCAAATCGGAGACATCGTTATAGAAATTAAGCAAATGTATCTTCAAAACGTGAAAAAGGCCTTTCTTCCCTTAAAAATCGCCTTAGCAAGTGCATTTTTTGCTAAAAAAGGGTATGATAGTTACATCATGAAAAAGTAGGTTTTTTATATGAAAATTGTCCTCGTTGGTGGAGGGAAAGTTGGTTTCGCCCTCTGTCGTTCACTGGTTGCAGAAAACCATGACGTTGTCCTCATCGAACAAGATGAGGCTGTCCTCAATCACATTGTCAGTCGCTATGATATCATAGGTCTCCTTGGAAATGGTGCTGACTTTGCCATCTTGGAGCAAGCCGGTGTTCAAGAGTGCGATATCTTTATCGCCCTAACCGAACACGATGAAGTGAATATGATTTCAGCGGTACTTGCTAAAAAAATGGGGGCTAAAGAAACCATCGTTCGGGTGCGAAATCCTGAATACTCTAATGCCTATTTTAAAGAGAAAAATATTCTTGGATTTTCACTTATCGTTAATCCAGAACTCCTAGCAGCGCGTGCGATCTCAAATATCATTGATTTCCCTAATGCCCTCTCTGTCGAACGATTTGCTGGAGGTCGGGTCAGTCTCATGGAGTTTGTTGTCAAGGATTCTAGCGGTCTTTGTCAAATGCCAATCTCAGACTTCCGTAAAAAGTTTGGCAATATCATTGTCTGTGCTATGGAGAGAGATCATCAACTGATGATTCCAAGTGGTGATGTTACTATCCAAGACAAGGATAGGATTTTTGTTACGGGAAATCGTGTAGATATGATGCTTTTCCATAACTATTTTAAATCTCGCGCAGTTAAAAGCTTACTTATCGTTGGAGCTGGAAAGATTGCTTATTATCTACTAGGGATTTTAAAAGACAGTCGCATTGATACCAAGGTCATCGAGATCAATCCTGAAAGAGCTCGTTTCTTCAGTGAAAAGTTCCCCAATCTCTATATTGTCCAAGGAGATGGAACTGCAAAAGACATTTTGCTGGAAGAAAGTGCTCCCCACTATGACGCAGTCGCAACCTTGACTGGAGTTGATGAGGAAAATATCATCACTTCTATGTTTCTTGACCGTGTTGGCGTCCATAAGAATATCACCAAGGTCAACCGAACAAGCCTTCTAGAGATTATCCACGCACCTGATTTTTCAAGTATCATCACACCAAAAAGCATCGCAGTAGATACCATTATGCACTTTATCCGTGGTCGAGTAAACGCTCAGTACTCAGACCTTCAAGCCATGCACCATCTAGCAAACGGTCAAATTGAAACTCTCCAATTCCAAATCAAGGAAGCTAATAAAATGACTGCCAAACCTCTATCACAGTTGAAATTGAAAAAAGAGGTTCTCATCGCAGCCATTATCCGAAAAGGAAAAACAATCTTCCCTACTGGAGAGGATATACTTGAGGTGGGAGACAAGTTACTCGTGACGACCTTATTGCCAAACATCACCAAAATCTATGATTTGATTGAGAGGTAAAAAATGAATAAAAGTATGATTCGTTACCTCCTCTCAAAACTTCTCTTGATTGAGGCTGTTCTTCTCCTAGTCCCTGTTAGTGTAGCGATCTATTACCAAGAATCCAATCAAGTATTTATCGCTCTCTTTTCTACGATTGGCATTTTAGTCCTTCTCGGTGGTCTAGGCGTTTTACGGAAACCGAAAAATCAACGGATTTATGCCAAGGAAGGGGTCTTAATTGTTGCCCTCTGTTGGATTTTATGGTCTTTCTTTGGCGGCCTCCCCTTTGTCTTTTCAGGACAAATCCCCAGCGTCATCGATGCCTTCTTTGAAATCAGTTCTGGATTTACGACTACAGGAGCAACTATTCTGAACGATGTTTCCGTTCTCACTCGTTCCCTCCTCTTCTGGCGAAGTTTCACCCACTTGATCGGAGGGATGGGGGTACTCGTCTTTGCACTTGCCATTATGGACAATGCCAAGAATAGCCACTTGGAGGTGATGAAGGCTGAGGTCCCTGGACCTGTCTTTGGCAAGGTCGTATCCAAGCTAAAAAACACTGCCCAGATTCTCTATCTGCTTTATCTGGCTCTCTTCTCCCTTTTTGTGGTTATCTACTATCTAGCAGGCATGCCTCTCTATGATAGTTTTGTCATCGCTATGGGAACGGCAGGAACTGGGGGCTTTACCGTCTATAACGACGGAATTGCCCACTATGGTAGCTCGCTCATCACCTATCTAGTTAGTATCGGAGTTCTGGTTTTTGGAGTTAACTTCAATCTCTACTACTACCTCATGCTCCGTCGGGTTAAGGCTTTCTTGGGAGATGAAGAACTACGAGCATATATCATCATTGTCCTAGTTTCTACAGGCTTGATTACGCTTAATACACTCCACCTCTATCAAGGTGTCTCTAAGAGTGTTGAAATGGCCTTCTTCCAGGTTTCCAATATCATCACGACAACAGGTTTTGGTTACGGAGATATTACCAACTGGCCCCTCTTCTCCCAATTTATCCTCCTCTTCCTCATGGGAATCGGTGGATCAGCTGGCTCAACTGCAGGTGGTCTTAAGGTGATCAGAGGACTTATCCTCTCTAAAATCGCAAAAAATCAGATTTTGTCCACCTTATCCCCTCACCGTGTTTTGACTCTACACGTCAATAAAACTGTGATTGATAAGGATACCCAGCACAAGATTCTTAAATATTTTGCTATCTATATGATGATTATTCTCTCCCTCATCTTTATCGTCAGTCTTGATAGCAATGATTTTCTAGTCGTGACCAGTGCGGTCTTCAGCTGTTTTAACAATATCGGACCTATTCTAGGTACAACCTCGAGTTTTGCCATCTTTAGTCCCATCTCTAAAATCCTACTCTCCTTTGCAATGATTGCAGGTCGTTTAGAGATATACCCAATTTTGCTACTCTTTATGAAACGTACCTGGTCTAAACGTTAATGATAATACAATTCCCCTTTTACAAGCTAGTAGAAGGGGAATTTTTTCTATTAAAAATGAGAAGACCTTTCGGCCCTCTCCTAGTCTGTTTATTTTTTAAGAGCTTCTTTGTATCGAGCAACTTCTGCTTGATTGGCCCAAACATAGTGACCTGGACGAATTTCTACCATAGATGGCTTGTCTGTCTCATAGTCATGTTGGTCAGGATCGTAAACTTTCAAGACCTTCTTGCGTTCCAAGATTGGATCTGGAATCGGTACAGCAGATAGAAGCGCTTGAGTGTATGGGTGGACAGGATTGTTAAACAACTCCTCTGTCTCCGCCACTTCGACGATAACTCCCTTATAGATAACCGCGATACGATCTGAGATAAAGCGAACAACTGACAAGTCATGGGCGATAAAGAGATAGGTCAAGCCCAACTCTTTTTGGAACTTCTTGAGCAAGTTCAAGACTTGCGCACGCACTGATACGTCCAAGGCTGAAATTGGCTCATCCGCAATAACGAAATCAGGTTCCATCACAAGAGCACGGGCAATCCCGATACGCTGGCGTTGACCACCAGAAAACTCGTGTGGGTAACGGGTCAAGTGTTCTTTCAAAAGTCCAACTTCATGAATCATCTTTTGAACTTTTTCTTTTCGATCTTCTTCATCTTTAAACAAGTGATAGTTGTAAAGACCTTCAGAGATGATATAGTCAACTGTTGCACGCTCATTCAAGCTGGCTGCAGGGTCCTGGAAAATCATCTGGATGCGACGGATCAAGTCTGATGATTCCTTATGAGATTTTTTCCCATTAATTTTATGACCATCAAAGATGATTTCACCTTTACTAGTATTATTTAGACCAATAATAGCACGACCAATGGTTGTTTTCCCACTACCAGACTCACCTACAAGAGAGAAGGTTTCTCCCTTGTTGATAAAGAAGTTGGCGTTTTTAACCGCGACAAACTTCTTACTTCCTTCACCGAAGGAAATTTCTAAATCTTTAATTTCTACTAATTTTTCAGACATTTCCTTCCTCCTAGTCTTCTAGATGAGCAAAGCCCATTTTATCACGAATCTTGTCATGCAAATCTGCAATGACTCCAGGTTTTTCAACTTTAGGAGCATTCTCATGAAGCAACCAAGTCTTAGCCCAGTGGGTATCCGTGACTGAAAACTGAGGTGCTTTCTGTTCAAAGTCAATTTGCATAGCATAATCTGAACGAAGGGCAAAGGCATCACCTTTCAACTCAGTATAAAGAGACGGTGGTGTTCCTGGGATAGAGTACAATTCCCCTTTATCGTCAGCAAGCTGAGGCAAGCTAGACAAGAGACTCCAAGTATATGGATGACGTGGGTCGTAGAAGACTTCCTCAACAGTTCCGTATTCTACAATTTCACCAGCATACATAACCGCTACCTTATCGGCAATACTTGCTACCACACCAAGGTCATGGGTGATAAAGATAATGGTAAAGTGGTACTCATTTTGCAAGGTTTTAAGCAAATCAATGATTTGCGCTTGAATGGTAACATCAAGGGCCGTTGTTGGCTCGTCACAGATCAAGATATCTGGACGACAGGCAAGGGCAATCGCGATAACGATACGTTGACGCATCCCTCCAGAATATTGGAAAGGATACTCATCAAAACGTTTTTCAGCGTCTGGAATTCCGACCTTATTCATATAGTCGATTGCCATCTCTTTGGCTTCCTTAGCTGTTTTCCCTTGGTGTTTAACGATAACTTCAGTGATTTGGCTACCGATTGTATTGATTGGGTCCAAACTTGTCATAGGGTCTTGGAAGATAGTCGCAATTTTAGCACCACGAATCTTCTCCCATTCCTTGTTAGAAGTAAGAGCGGTCAAGTCTTGTCCACGATAGTCGATGCTTCCTTGGGCAATACGTCCATTGTCTTCTAACATCCCTGTAAAGGTTTTTGTTAAAACAGATTTACCAGAACCGGACTCACCTACCAAGGCAAGAACTTCCCCTTCAATCAGGTCCAGAGAAACTCCTCGGATAGCTGTCAGAACTTTGTCACGAACGTCAAATTCCACGACAATATCACGAGCAGTCAAAATTACATTATTTTCTTTTGTCATGTCTACTCCTATCTATGTGTACGTGGATCACTAGCATCCGCTAGGTTTTGACCAACAACGAAGAGAGATAGGGACACCAAGATCAAGGTTGTCAACGGAATCCAGAATAAGTAAGCGTTGGTCGTAACGTTTTGTGAGTAATCTGAGATCAAACGTCCCAAACTTGGCACTGTTACAGGCAATCCCAATCCAAAGAAGGAAAGGAAGGCTTCATAAGAGATGAAGCTTGGCAACATCAAGGTCATCGTAGAAACAATAACGGATACCAATTGTGGCATGATATTTTTAACGATGATTTTAAAGGTTGGTGTCCCAAGTGTTTGAGAAGCAAGGTTGTATTCCAAGTCACGGTAACGCATGATTTGGATACGAATCATATAAGCAATCCCAATCCAAGTTGTCACACTCATGGCAAAAATCAAATTCCAGAAACCAGCACCAATTGAGTAAGTCAAGACAATGACAATCAAGAGAGACGGAATGTTTGAAATAATGTTATAAACTTCCATCATGACGCGGTCAACGGATTTTGAAATTCCCCAAATTCCACCAACAATAACCCCGATCACAAGGTTGATAAAAGTGGCAATTACAGAGATAAGAATTGAATTACGCGCACCAAACCAAACCCCGTCAAACAAGGATTTACCATTGCTATCTGTACCAAACCAATGTTCAGCATTGGGCTTGATAAAACGAGCAGAGAAGTCATTGACCTTACTTACATCGTTGAAGTCAAAATCTGAGAACATTGGGTAAATAAAGCTCATCAAGATAATGGCAACCAAAATCCCCAACATAAGGACTGTTGATTTTTTCTTTAGAAATTGTCTAAATACAGAACCCCAGTATGAATAGGCAGGGGCGTCAATTGTTTCAGAGGCAAAATCGTCACGTTTTACGAACTGAAATTTTTCTTTTCCGATTGTTGACATTATTTGCCTCCTTTCTCTGTCAATTTAATACGTGGATCAAGCATGGTCATCCAGATATCCCCTACAAAGAGTGAGAAGATAGAAATACATGTGAAGATGAAGACAAGACCAACTACCATTGAGTTGTTTGATGCCTTAACAGAGTCAATCAACATTTTACCCATACCTGGGAAAGCGAAGACCGTTTCTGTCAATGTTGCACCACCGATAACCCCGATTACGGCACCAGGAATACCTGAAACCAAAGGAACCATGGCATTTTTAAAGATGTGTTTATTTGAAATTTCTTTTTCAGACAAACCTTTTGCACGAGCAAAACGAACGAAGTCCTGAGATTGCAAGTCGATCATGTAACGACGAATCCAGATAGCTGTACTTGGTGCACCCAGCAAACCTAGAATGACTGCTGGCAAGACATATGAACGCCAGTCCCCAGCTCCCAAGATAGGAAATGAATCTGGCAGACCGATAGATGATCCAATCAAGCGCACGATATAAACCAAGGCAATCGTTGGAAGTGCAAGCAAGAAGGTTAGAGCACCTGTCGAGAAGCTATCAATCCAAGTATTCTTGTGACGAGCCATGGCAGATCCAAGTGGAATCGCAATCGCATACGAAATAATCAAACCAATCAAACCAGCAACCGCTGAGCTTGCGATCATTGATGGGTATTGATAATTGCTTTCTGTAGCTGTATATGGATCGTCTTTACCATAGTTGGCTACTTCACGCGCATCTGCTTGACTTGGAGATTTGTAGGTACGAGAGTAAATATCTACAGATGAAGTCTTTTTACCTGTAGGGAATTGAACTTCTGATGTCTTAGTTTGTCCCTGACCTTGTGTGATAACTTGAAGCACTGGTGTGTTTGCATAAGTTGGGTAAGAGTCACCCAAGTTAATGTTCACAAAGTTTTGGTGTACAAATGGGAATTGATTGTTGAAATACAAAAGGTATTTATGTTTTGTACCTGAACCAACCAATGACCAACCGATAGCAGGGTCATTTTCAAAACGAAGATAACGTTGCAAGTTTGGATTTTCAGGGTCTTGAATCTTGTTTGGATGATCAATATCAATCAAGTTGGAATAGAATTTGAAAACACGTTCAAAAATTGGAATTTCACGCGTAGCATAGAATTGACCACTTTCTGAGAACACACCAAGTGTCCAACCATTTCCTAGTTGGTTGATGTATTTTTCGTAGATTGCCTTGTTGGTATCATTGGCATCTACTGTTACAGATGAGTCTATCGTGCTAGCTTTTTCTTGCAACTCCTTGGTATCGTAGTACTCGATATAGCCCATCCGCTCATAAACGGTATTTTCATAATTATCCCGCTTGTCCGGCGTCGTTGCAATCTTGTTATAGTTGGTATCCTGCTTGAAAATCAATTTTCGAGGAACCATCGTATAGATAATTGTGTAGGTCAATGTTGTCACCAAGAAAATAGACAACAATGAACGCAATACACGCATAAAAATATATTTCTTCATATCGTTTCCTTTTAAAATCCCAAAAGAACCTTCTCCTCATGGAGAGAAAGTTCTCTTGAGAGTTATTTATTTAACGTGATTTGTCAATTCTTTTTGAACTTTTTCGTTTGATTCTTTTTTCTCTTTGAGCCATTTTTCACGAGCTTGTTCATAGTCAGCTTTTGTTACAACCTTGTCTTGTAACTGAATATACTTGAAGTATACGTCTGAGCCCTTATCTCCAGATTGACTGTAAGATGCAGAGAATGGGACAACACGAGAAATGATTGGTGCAGCACCACTTGATGACATAGCTGGCAAGAAGAGTGAACTATCTGTCAACCAAGCTTGGGCAGCCGCGTATTTTTCATAACGAACATTCAAGTCACTTGTTTCTTTTCCTGCTTCATCAACCAACTTATCGTATTCTTTCAAACCAACTTGAGCTGCTGCAGCATTATCTGCACCTTCATAACCCATGTATGTTTTAGTTTGTTCAGCATTCGTTGTCTTCAAGATATCAAGGTAAGTTGATGGATCTTCATAGTCTGGGTTCCATCCAACAGCACCTGAGAGATCCCAATCTTCTGCCGCAGCGCTTGCTGCATAGTATGTAATATTCTGTAGTTCATCTGTAGTGATTTGTTGGATATCGATGACTACGTTTTCTTCTCCAAGTACTGTCTCAACGGATTGTTTGAAGGATTGAATACGTGCGATATAGTTTTTAGATGTTTGGTCTACTGGGATATCCAAGTGGATAGGGAATTTCACACCTTCTGCTTCCAATGCTGTTTTAGCTTTCGCAAATTCTGCTTTGGCTTTATCGGCGTTGAAAAGTCCATCTTGACCATCCGCAAAGCTTACATTCTTCCATTCATCACCGTAAGCAGCCATCTTTTCAGTTACCAAGTCACCGAAAGTTTTTTCGCCTGCAGAGACAAAGTCTGGTTTCACAAAGAGGTTACGAACTGCAAGAGGAGCGCCTTCCTTACCATTAATTTGTGCTGAGTACGAAGTACGGTCAAAGGCAAAGTTCAAAGCCTGACGGAAGTCCTTGTTAAGAAGGGCTTTCTTAGTAGAAGTCTTCTCTTCATCAGTTGTCTTAGAAGTGTATTTGTATCCTTGACGGTCAATGTTCACACCCAAACCACCGATACCAGGTCCTGATGGATTGTAGTAGATATTGTCCTTGTAGGTCTCTTCAACTTTAGAGTAGTTCGAACTTGTAGGGAAAAGGCGAGCATAGCTATAAGCTCCACTTGTAAAGTTACGTTCAATTGATTCTTGATCAGAACCATCATAGTAAGCAAGTGTTACTTTATCAAGATGAACATTGTCTTTGTCCCAATAGTTTTCATTCTTCACAAATTCGATAGATGACTTAGCAGTCAAACCTCTCAGCAAGAATGGTCCATTGTAAAGCAATGATGTAGGGTCAGTCGCTTTACCAAAATCAGATCCTTTTGATTTTTCAAATTCTTCGTTCAATGGCCAGAAGATTGAGTAGGCCAGCTTAGAGTTCCAGTATGGTTCTGGTTTGTTCAAAGTGTATTCAAGGGTATAATCATCAACTGCTTTTACACCGACTGAAGCAAAATCTTTATTGTTTCCAGCTATATAGTCAGCTAGACCTTTAACTGAATCTTCTGCTAGATACTTAGCTGCTGATTTATTGTCAGCTGCGTGTTTCAAACCATTTACAAAGTCTTTGGCTGTTACTTCAGCATACTCTTCGCCATCAGATGTCATCCATTTGACACCTTTACGAATCTTGTAGGTATAAGTCAAACCATCTTTTGAAACGGACCAGTCTTCTGCAACTGCAGGAACTAAATTCCCATACTTGTCGTTTGTGAAAAGACCGTCGATACCATTTGAAGTGGCGACCTTAGTACTTTGTTTCCCTGAAATGAGGTAATCCAACGTTTCTGGGTCAGCTGTATAAACATAACCATAATTTTTTGGCGCTGTTGAATCAGATGATTTTGAAGAACCGCAAGCAGCTAGTACTCCTGCTGCTAATAAAGCAACACCTGCTGCAACAAATACTCTACTTTTTTTCATGTTTTTAACTCCTCTTGAAAAATTTAGGCTTATTGGAAATTATAACATATATTTTTTAAAAAGTAAACGAATTTTCAGAATATTTAGGCGCATTTCCTCAAAAAACTTCTATTTGTCAAAATTCTTGCATTCTTTGTTTGTTTCTGCAAGAAATACTTTCTAGTCTGATCTTCTTCAGAAGAGGATTTTTAAAAGCTTTTTCTCACTTCTTCGATCATCATCTGTTTTCTTAAATTGGATTTTAGAATAAGAAACTATTGACGGGAAATGATTTTCAAGGTATAATAATAAACGTTGAGGCGGTATAGCCAAGTGGTAAGGCACGGCTCTGCAAAAGCTTGATCGTCGGTTCAAATCCGTCTACCGCCTTTCAGTACCTGAATTAACAGGAATTAACCGAATGAAAAGCCCGAAAAACGGGCTTTTTTTATTTTTTCTTCAGATAAATACGGATAACTTCGAAAAACTTTTGGGGCGGATTTGGGGAAATATAAAGCAGTGACTCAAGTCACTGCTTTATTCTGTTTCTTCTTCAGGTTCTAGTTCTGTGATTTGAACTTTTACCTTGGTAACACGTCCATTTTTCACCTTATCATTGGTCAGGACAATTTGTTTGTTTTGACTGACCAGTTCATAACTGATTTTCTCAGTTGTTGGAATCGTTCCAACACCCGTCAAATAATAACCGGCGATGGTATCCACATCATCGCTTTCTAGTTCGACACCAAAGTAGTTATTGAAGTCGTTAAGATTCATGGTTCCCTGTGCAATATAGGTGTCCTCACCGATTTGATGGACTTCGATTTCTGCCCTATCGGTCTCGTCATCAATCTCACCGACAATCTCTTCTAAAAGATCTTCCAGAGTTACCAAACCAGCCATACCACCATATTCATCGAGCAAAATGGCCATTTGTCTTTGGGTATTTCGCAATTCTTTTAGCAAGTCATCCACAAAAATAGTTTCAGGAACAAAGAGTGGATCTTGTAAGATCTTCTTCCAGACAATATTTTCAAAGCCATCTGCATAGGCAGCGTTTAGCAAACGCTTGGTATGAATCAAACCAATCACATTGTCCTTATCCCCATCATAAACAGGGATACGTGAGAAATTTTGCTTTAGAATACTTTGGATAATGGTTTGACTATCATCCTGAATATCCACCATAAAGGCATCTGTCCGAGGAACCATGACTTCTCTCGCCATCAGCTCATCTAGAGAGAAGATCCCTTGTAACATCTCGATTTCGTCTGCATCCAAAGTTTCCTCACTTTTGGTCAACATGTACTCAATTTCATCTCGAGTCATTTTTTCATCCGCATCATCAAAGGTCATTGGCGTTAAACGACTCAAGAGATTGGTTGAAGCAGATAACAACCAGACAAAGGGACTGACAATTTTCCCCAAGCCAATAATGACTGGTGCGGTTCGGATGGCCAAGGTATCTTTCAGATTTAGAGCGATTCTCTTGGGATAGAGTTCCCCAAAAACAATAGAAATATAGGTCAAAAACGCTAAAGATAGAAAACTTGCAATAGCGTAAGCTGTTTCACTATTTCCTATCCAAGATGCGATTTCGCGTCCTAGAGTGTCTGCTAAACTAGCCCCTGACAAGATGGTAATTAACGTGATACCAACTTGAATTGTTGATAAAAAGTGGTTAGGATTTTCAAGTACCTTTAACAAACGAATGTAACGTTTGTCTCCCTCTTCTGCCTTTTGTTCCACTCGGGAACGGTTTAGTGACACCATCGCCATTTCAGTGGCTGAGAAAAAAGCATTTAACAAGGTCAAGATAAATAACAATACAAACTGTAGCAACAAATTCTGACTGCTCGGGTCTTCCATAGTCCTTCTCCTAAAATAGTATCTTGTGTTCCATTATATCATAAAATCGATCAGGATTCACATTATTTTTCATTTAAAGAACAACTCCCCTGCCTCTAGAAGACAAAGGAGCTGTTTTTTTATTGTATCTATTGTTTCTAATCCGTCACTGTTACTTGACCCGTTTGGTAATCAAGCTGGATTCCCTTTTGAACATTTGGAATCAGGACGTTGAATTCCAATTCGCCATCCGAAGACTTGGCTTCAATTTGTGAAGCCGATGGAACTAGGTCCTCATTTGTAGCATAGTGGAGAGTTACCCGATAACGGACTCTCTTATTCTGGTCCAAGGCTTTTCTGACCAAACTCTCATAGTAGTTCTGCCCTGTCGAATCTTCAGCCTGAGCCTGGTTGGCCCAAGCTGTCTGAACTGCAATGTTCTTGGGATTGCTGGTAGAAGCATCAAAGCCATCTAACCCACCTATCAAGGCATAACCCAATAAGTGCCCCCTATCTACTGCGTGTGTATAGGCTCCCTTTAGATTCTTGACCTGATGCCATCCTGGTGGCGTCCAGGAGGTTGAGCCGTTGCCTGTTTCTTCACGGTTCTTATACTGCCGAGTCGCTTTGGATAAGATGGCATTGGCAACAGTCGGGACTGTTTCTTTTCCAACTATCTTTGTCTTATTATCCGCATAGGGTTTGCTAGAAACCTTGGCATCTAGATTGGTTTTATTGCCATTGACAATGAAGGCCCCTGCTCCATTCCACTCGAGCCCCCCCTTGATTTGATTTTTGATTGACTCAGTTAAGACACTTTCAGCTAGCTCCTGACTGGGTGCTTCTGAAGCTTGTTTTTTCTGACTAACCTTGGTTCTAGGGCTATTTGGTACTGACTGCATCTGCTTGATGTAGTAGCTTCCAGCAGCCAAGAGTAAGAATAGAAGTAATCCTATCAGAGCTTGTCTTGTTTTTTTGTCCATTTTTCTCCTTATTTCTTTAGAAAAAGACTGGTCTCCCAGTCTAATTTCCTGTAAATTTGCTAATCAATTCCTGCCACTTTGCTGGAGACAAGATAGCCCATGGATCCTGTCCCTTTCCTAGGATTCCATAGCCTACCATCAAGCCGATTCCTAAAGCCAGAAAGCCTAGCAATAGTACGATAAAAATCAGCAATAAACGACGGAGTACATAGCGTAAGTTTTTATTCTTCTTCATCATTTGCCTCGATTCGCTGAATCTTCGCTCCTAACTGAGCTAGCTTCTCATGGAAGCGGTAATAACCTCTATCAAGGTGGACTAGTTTACCGACAACTGTTTCTCCTTGCGCCACCAAACCTGTCAAAATCAAAGCAGCACTAGCGCGAAGGTCCGTTGATAAAACTTCTGCCCCCTGTAAAGCCTGCCCCCCTACAATACGAGCTGTGTCACGGATAATCTCTGAATGCAAGCCCATACGGCGCATTTCCTCCAAGTGTTGGAAGCGATTCTCAAACACCGTTTCCACCATGGTGGATTCCCCTTTTGCGACTGTCATCAGAGCTGTAAATTGTGCCTGCATATCTGTTGGAAATCCTGGATGTGGCAAGGTTTTTACATGAACAGCCTTGAGATTTTCAAGTTGAGAACGAACACGAATACCCTCAGATTCCTCTGTCACTTCAACACCCATTTCAAGTAGTTTTGAGATTAAGGGGCGATTGTGTTCCCAGACTGCATCACGAACGAGAACATCCCCACCTGTCATAGCTGCAGCCACCATAAAGGTTCCGGCTTCGATACGGTCCTGTACGACACTGTGAGTCGTACCATGGAGTTCCTCGACACCAGTTACTGTGATTGTTTCAGTACCAGCTCCCTTGACCTTGGCTCCCATTTCATTAAGGAGAATAGCGAGGTCAACAATTTCCGGCTCACGCGCAGCATTTTCAATGACCGTCACACCATCAGCTAGAGTCGCTGCCATCATCAGGTTTTGTGTTGCACCAACACTAGGAAAGTCCATGTAGATATGAGCGCCATGCAGGCGTTCTGCCTTAGCTTCGATGTAACCAGCTGTCTGGGTGATCTTTGCCCCCATAGCTTCCAAACCTTTGAGGTGGAGGTCGATTGGACGACTCCCGATGGTACATCCCCCTGGCATAGAAACTTTGGCATGTCCTACACGAGCAAGGATTGGCCCCAAGACAACGATCGATGCGCGCATCTTGCTGACATACTTGTATGGAGCTTCCTCCGTGATATCACCAGTCGCATCAACCTCGACAACATGAGCTTCCTCATCAAAGTCCACCTTGGCATTCAGACCACGAACTACTTGATTCATGGTGAAAACATCTGACAAGATTGGGACGTTCTGCAAGACTGTCTTCCCCTTGCTTGCTAGAATAGTCGCTGCCAACAAAGGTAAGACTGCATTCTTTGCTCCCTCGATCGTTACACTCCCGACCAGACGATTATCTCCGCCTTGAACCACAATTTTTTCCATAGTTGTTTCCTTTACTTTTGATTTTATAATAGTCCTCTAAGCGCTTCTTGCCACAGTTGGTACAAACTGATAAAGAATGAACTCAAGATGTACCCCATTACCATACTAAAGAAGCCTACCAACAAACGAACCTTTTTTGTGTTAGTAGCGGTTACTTTTAAAACCTTTTCCCATCTCACAAGATCCTTCAAAAGGTAAAAACTCAAATAAATAAAGAGTATATGACTACTTAGAGTGAATAATAATTGAACCATTTGACTATTATACCATCTTATCCGCTTGCGCGCTAGTTTTCAATTTTTCTACGAATTAGGGATTGTTTTTAAGGTAATCAATCGCATCCTGCAAGGTCTTAACGGGAACGATTTTCATCTCTGTTTTGATCGTTTTAGCAGCTTCTAGGGCTGTTTCATAGTTGCTTTTCGAATTGGGATCTGCTTTTTTTGCTTCCTCAGTGACTGGATTGTCAGGAGCAAAAAAGATGTTGGCTCCCTGACGAGAGGCTGCAACTACTTTTTTGTCAATTCCACCGATGTCGCCAACATTTCCATCGCGATCAATGGTTCCCGTTCCCGCAACGACGCGACCATTACGAAGTCCTGGATCTGCTATCTGGGTGTAAATAGCTAGGCTAAACATGAGACCGGCGCTTGGCCCGCCGATACCAGCTGTTGAAAAGCGAATGGGAACATCACTGGTCACTTCCGTACGGTCAATCAAACCAATCCCAATCCCGTTTTTCCCGTTTTCGAGAGTGATAATTTTACCTTCAGCAGACTTGACTTTTCCGTCTTCTTCATAGGTTACCTTGACCGTATCCCCTAATTGTTGAGAATTAACATAGTCGACCAAGTCTTTTGAACTATCAAATGTTTTGTCATTAACAGCCGTCACGGTGTCTGCAATGTTCAGAATGCCCTTAAAAGTTGAATTGTCCGTCACAGTTAAGACATAAACTCCCAGGTACTTGAGTTCGATATCCTTGCCAGCCGTCTTCAGTCCTTGATACTTGGCCATGTTTTGAGAAGTTTGCATGTAGAACTGATTGATCCGCATAAATTCCGCATCCGTAGAGCCACCCGTAGTCTCCTTGGCACTTCTAATATCCGTGAAAGGTGTTAACCAAGCATAGACAAGATGCGACAGGGTTGCGTGTCGAATGCCGACTGTTACAAACTGGTAAGCTCCTGCTTCTGTGTCTTCTGTTTCATTGACTTTCAAAACGCGACGAATATCTTCCGCTCCACCTGGAACTTCTATGTAGTATGGTAAAGGTACTACAAAGGCTAAAAAAGTCAATACTAGTGCTAGGATGACATATAAGGGCCATCTAGTTTTTTTCTTCATGTTCTAATTCCTCCACAACACTGTTTGGGACATATTGCTGAATCTCCTGACCAAACTTCAGAAGTTCTCTCACGGCCGAAGAGCTAATATAAAGATGCTCTGGGCGACTATATAGGTAAATGGTTTCGATTTCTGGAGCCAGTTGATGATTGTAGTAGTCAAAACTAGCCTCATATTGCAAGTCGGTGGCATTTCGCAAGCCACGGACAAGGGTTTTGGCCCCCAGTCTCCTTGCAACATCGACGACTAATTGGTCGTGAGAAGCCAGGACCTCTACATTATCTAAATGCGCCACAGATTTTTCGACTGCTCGTTTGCGATTTTCAACAGGGAGAAAACCTTGTTTATGGGGATTGTAGAAAACCCCGACATAGAGCTTATTAAAGAGTTTGCTGGCACGTTCAATGATATCCAGATGTCCATTTGTCATCGGATCAAATGATCCTGTAAATAATCCAATTTTATCTGACATAGACTGTCACCTTACTAATCCCATATATTTTTTCCTTCCAGATGCCTAAGCAGGCGATTTCTTCTGGAAGTTCCACAGACTTATCGGTTTCGCAGACAACCATGACCTCTTCGGAGAAAAGGTTTCTTTCTGCCATTTTTTCGATATCTGCAACGATTTGTTCCTTGGCATAGGGCGGGTCCAAAAAGACCAGGTCAAAGGGACCTTTCACTTGCTCCAAGGCCCGTTCAGCCTCCATCTTTAAGAGCTGAAATTTGGAAACTTCCTTGGTCATTTGGATATTTTCAGCGATGATAGCTTGTGCCTTTCGATCCCGTTCCACTAAGACAGCATGAGACATCCCTCTTGACACAGCTTCAATAGACAGACCACCACTGCCAGCATAGAGATCCAAGACACGACCACCCTCAAAATAGGGACCTATCATGTTAAAGATAGCTCCACGCACCTTATCTGATGTCGGCCTCGTCGTCTTGCCTTCTAGCGTCTTGAGGGGACGCCCTCCGTAGATTCCTGATACGATTTTCATACCGTTTATTATACCAAATTATAGGCAAAAAGAGAAAGAAAACCGAACCTTGCGGTTCGATTCTCTACAAAATATTTTCGTAAGTATCGCGAACTTCTTGAGGCCAAACACTGGTCTGAACCTCTCCGATGTGTTTCTTACGAAGAAGGAACATGGCCATCCGAGACTGTCCGATACCTCCACCAATTGTCAGTGGGAAAAGGCCGTTAAGCAGAGCTTTATGCCATTCCAGCTCAAGACGATCTTCGTCTCCTGTAAGAGCCACTTGGCGACGAAGGGTATCCTCATCTACCCGAATCCCCATTGATGAAAGTTCAAAGGCACAACCAAGAGATTCGTTCCAAACGAGAATATCGCCATTCAACCCCTTGTAGCCATTTTCAGACTCTGTTGTCCAGTCATCGTAGTCAGGTGCGCGGCCGTCATGAGGTTTGCCATCAGGCAACTCGCCACCGATACCAATCAAGAAGACTGCACCAAACTCTTTACAGATCGCATTTTCACGCTCTTTTGGTGTCAAGTCTGGGTAACGTTCTACCAACTCTTCTGTATGGATAAAGGTGATTTGTTTTGGCAAGATCGATTCGATATCATAGCGAGCTTCTACTGCTAGCTCTGTCAGACGAATAGCCTTGTAAATCTTTTCAACAGTTTCTTTGAGATAGGCGATATTGCGTTGACCATTTGGGATAACCTTCTCCCAATCCCACTGGTCCACATAAACAGAGTGAGTCGCATCGAGCGAATCTTCGTCTGGACGAAGGGCCTTCATATGAACAAACAGACCTTCACCTTCACCAAAACCAAAGCGAGCTAAGGTGTGGCGTTTCCATTTGGCAAGTGAGTGAACGACTTCATAGGTTTCATCTGGAATCTGCAAAACCTTGACAGATACTGGATTTTCGACACCTGACAGGTTGTCCTGCATCCCATCTCCGACCTTGCTCAAGATAGGACCTTGAACTTCAACAACTTCTAACTTATCTTTCAAATACTGGGTAAAAGTGTTTTTGACAAAGGAAATTTCTTCTTGTTGATGAATAAAACTTTTCTTCATAAACAGCTCCTCAAAAATTAGTTAAAAGCATTATACACCTATTTCCAAGAAAAGAAAAGAGTAAATAAGAAAAAGTCAGTGCTCTTTTGAACACTGACTCTGACATTCATTAATCGTTTCGACCAAAGATACGTAAGATGCTAAGGAAGAGGTTGATAAAGTCTAGATAGATGCTGAGCGCCATCGAGATGACCCAACCTGTCGCTACTTGTCCTCGCGACTGCTCGTAAACATAGCGAATCTTTTGGTTGTCCCAAGCAATCAAACCTGAGAAGACCAAGACCATGGCAATACTAATCATGTAGTCAAAGAAACTATTGGCTAAAAATAGATTCACAACCATGGCAATGATGAGACCAACAAGCGCTGCCATCAAAGCTCGTCCCATTCCACTCAAATCTTTCTTAGTGAAAATTCCGATTGCCGCCATGACAAAGAAGAGAAGGGCGCTGGATACAAAGGCTGATAAGACGGTCCCAGGTGTATAGAAGGCTACGACAAAACTGAGCGTAAATCCATTTAAAACAGAATAAACTAAAAATACTGGGAGAGCTGCTGGGCTATTTTTTGCAGCCATGCTACTTGCAACAAAGACTAGAGCAAGTTCTGCAAAAGTTGCAATCATCAACCAGAGACGGCCATGCATTAAAAAGTAGACCAATTGGGCCTGAAAGACTGTCAACATCAAAGCTGACACGAGAGCCGATAGACCAATCCCAAGTCCTACAAAAGCATAGACCTTAGCGTAAAATTGATTGAGACCTGAACGTTCTTGAATAATCGTTTGATTCATTCTGATTCTCCTTTTTCTATAAATATGTCTTGATTATAACAAAGATTTTATAAATTAGCTGAAATAAAACATCAAAATGCCTGCTGCAACTGCTACGTTGAGACTTTCTGCTCGGCCTTTCATGCCAATGTGAACCAGCTGATCAGCACTCTCAGCCATAACAGAACTAATCCCCTGTCCTTCATTTCCCATGACTAAAGCAAAGTTTTCTAAGGGAGAAAGCTCACGATAGTCCTTGGATTCTTTGGATAAGGTCGTTGCTAGAATGGACAAATTGCTCTTCTTTGCCTCTTCTACAAAGGAAGCAAGAGACATCCGATAGATGGGCAAATGAAAATGACTTCCTTGCATGGATCGCAGGGTCTTGAGACTGTAGATATCTGCTGACTTGTCTGAGACAATAACCCCTGTAAAACCTGCAGCATCCGCAGTCCGAATCATGGTACCTACGTTCCCAGGATCTTGGACATCTTCTAAAAATAAAAACTTTCCCCGACGAAGATCGGGCAGACCCACTTCTTCTTTTTGAATCACTGCAACAATCCCTTGAGGAGTTTGCGTATCTGCCAAATCCAGCAAAATCTCCTCTGAAACCCAGATAGTTTGAGGAAAAGCAGCTAGCTGATCTCGGTAACTTTCTAGGGCAAAGACCTTTTCAATCGTCACTCCTGCTTGAACAGCTTCTTCAAACAAGTGCCAGCCCTCAATCAAATAAGCAGACTTTCGATATTTTTTTTGATGTAATTTCTTGGCATTTTTTACCACAGAATTGGCTTTTGAGGTTATAATAGTCATAGAAATATTATAACACAATCAAAGGGGTTTGGTATGCAAAAGGTTAGAATGATTGCCCAAGGCAGGGTGCAGGGTGTTGGTTTTCGCTGGGGTGTTTGTACTTTAGCTCTTGAAATCGGTGGCATCACTGGTCGTGTCTGGAATAACGACGATGGCACAGTGGAAATTCTTGCTCAGGCAGACTCCTCTGCCACTATGGCAAAATTTATCCAAGAAATCCGAAAAGGTCCGACACCTTTTTCAAAAGTTACCTATCTAGATGTACAAATGAGCAACTTTTCATCCTATTCGGACTTCAAAGTCGCAAATTAGGTCTCTAGAACTATTGTATATTTTACAAAAAAACAGTAGAATAGAAAGGTATAATTTTTAAAGAAGGAATGAAAACATTGAAATCTATTAAACGTTTTGCCCTCTCTGCTATGGGAGTGGCTTTGCTACTCGTCTTGACAGGCTGTGTCCAAGTAGACAAAGCAACAGGACAACCCACAGGATTGATTTGGAATACCATCGGAGCACCTATGGCTGAAGCTATCAAGTACTTCGCTACTGATAAAGGTCTAGGCTTTGGTGTGGCTATCATTATCGTAACCATTATCGTACGTTTGATTATCTTGCCACTTGGTATCTACCAATCATGGAAGGCAACGCTTCACTCTGAAAAGATGAATGCCCTCAAACATGTCCTTGAGCCACATCAAACACGCCTCAAAGAAGCAACAACTCAGGAAGAAAAACTAGAAGCGCAACAAGCTCTCTGGGATGCTCAGAAAGAACATGGCATCAGTGTGTTCGGTGGAGTAGGATGTTTCCCTATCCTCATTCAAATGCCTTTCTTCTCTGCTATCTACTTTGCAGCCCAATACACTGATGGAGTAGCTAGCTCTACCTTCTTGGGTATCGATCTTGGTTCACCAAGTCTGCTCCTTGTCGCTTTCGCTGGTATCCTCTACTATCTCCAATCACTCCTCTCACTTCATGGAGTAGAAGACGAGATGCAAAGAGATCAACTAAAAAGAATGATTTACGTGAGTCCACTCATGATTGTCGTCTTCTCCCTCTTCGCACCAGCCAGTGTGACGCTTTACTGGGTTGTCGGTGGTTTCATGATGATTCTCCAACAGTTCATCGTTAACTATGTTGTTCGTCCAAAACTTCGCAAAAAAGTTCGTGAAGAATTTGCCAAGAATCCACCAAAAGCAAGTTCATTTTCAACTGGAGGCGGACGCAAAGATGTCACTCCAAACCAAGCAACTGCGATCATGACCAATAAGAAACATAAAAAACGCAATGCTGGTAAACAACATTCTAAAAAATAAGAAAAAGCTTAGCTGAAAGGCTAAGTCTTTTTGCATCACAAAAGCCCGATGTCTCCATCAGGCTTCTTTTTTATCCATGAACACGTTTCATGTAGTCTTGGTAGCTTTCTGTATCCATCAATTCCTTGGCATTCTTGACACGGTCTGCTGTTGGAGGTTTAACCCCTTCGAGCGAATAAGGAATTCCAAGTTCACGCCACTTGAACTCACCCATCGTGTGATAAGGTAGAATTTCAAACTTGTCAACATTTTTAAGGGTCTTGACAAACTTACCGAGTTCGATCAAGTCCTCATCTCTGTCCGTCAAACCTGGAACCAGCACGTGGCGAATCCAAACAGGCTTCCCAATATCTGATAGGTACTGGGCACAAGCCAAGATGTTTTTATTGGTTTGACTTGTGACAATCTTGTGCTGTTCTTCGTTGATTTCCTTGATATCTAGGAGAACCAAGTCTGTCACCGCCATGAGTTTATTAAACTTTTCGAGATAACGCGGTTTATTACGGAATGGAAGGGCACAGGTATCCAAGGTACAGTGGATTCCTTTTTCTTTGGCCTTGGTAAAGAGGGCAATTAGGAAATCAATCTGTAAGAGGGCTTCTCCACCACTAACAGTGATTCCTCCCTTGTCTCCCCAGAAACCACGGTAGCGAAGGGCTTCTGCCAAGACATCGTCTACTGTCCGTTCGCGTGATTTATTGGTCTCCATAGCCCATGTATCAGGGTTATGACAGTACTGGCAACGCATGTGACAACCCTGCAAAAAGACAATGAAACGAATCCCAGGGCCATCTACCGCCCCAAAACTCTCTGTCGAATGCACCATTCCTGTCACTTGTCCATAGTCAATTGTTTCTTCAGACATATCGTCACCTTCCTTGAAACCGTTTTATAGTTTTATTATATCACGAGTAAGATGAAAAACAAGGTTTTTTGTCTATTTTTTAGAAAGCAATCTGTTTTTCACTTTCATTTTCAATTTCTTTTACTGATCCGATTCAAAATCAAAACCATACAAGGTTGCAAAATAGTCCTCAGGACGCTCTGCACGGCGGATTTGGCGGGCTTTTCCTTCTTCGGTATAGAGAATTTCTGCCGAGCGTAGTTTGGCATTGTACTGGTAACCCATGGAGAATCCATGTGCACCTGTATCATGAATCACCAGTAAATCACCGATTTCTGTATGAGGTAGTTCGCGGTTCACTGCAAATTTATCATTGTTTTCACAGAGTGAACCAACCACATCTACCACCTCAACTGGTCCGTCTGGATGGGTCAGATTGCTGATATGGTGGTAGGCTCCATACATGGCGGGGCGCATGAGGTTGACTGCTGATGCATCCACACCTAGATAGGTACGGTAAGTTTTTTTCTTATGAGTGACTCTTGTGACAAGAGCTCCATGAGGTGCCAACATAAAGCGGCCTAATTCGGTGAAAATCTTAACCTGACCAAGACCTGCTGGCGTAAGGACTTCCTCATAAACCTTACGAACTCCCTCACCAATCACAGCGATATCATTTGGCTCCTGGTCTGGGCGATAGTTGACACCAATACCGCCGGAAAGATTGATAAAGTCTAGTGAAATGCCCAATTTTTCTTTGATTTCCACAGCTAATTCAAAGAGCTGGCGGGCCAACTCTGGATAGTAGAGATGGGTGACGGTATTGGATGCTAGGAAGGAATGAATCCCAAAAGTCCTAGCTCCTTTTTCCTTCAAAACAGCAAAGGCTTCAAAGAGTTGATCCTTGGTCATCCCAAACTTAGCCTCTCCAGGATTATCCATGATGTCTGTTCCTAATTCAAAGACTCCTCCTGGATTGTAACGACAAGAGATGATTTCTGGAATGCCTGCTGCTCGCTCCAGATGCGCAATGTCTTCAAAGGCATCCAAGTTAATGGTTGCACCCAATTCACGCGCAT
This sequence comes from Streptococcus sp. FDAARGOS_256, assembly GCF_002289235.2. Taxonomy (GTDB): domain Bacteria; phylum Bacillota; class Bacilli; order Lactobacillales; family Streptococcaceae; genus Streptococcus. The sequence continues at coordinate 1,791,385 of NZ_NTGM02000001.1, read as the reverse complement.
AAGCATACTCTTGGTCTGGTGTATTGTTTGATGAGAACATGATCTCAGGACCTGCAAATCCAAGTTTATGGCTCATCAGGAGCTCCACATAACTGGAACAGTCCACACCACAGCCTTCCTCTTTGAGGATTTTCAAGATGGCTGGTGTTGGGGTGGCCTTGACTGCAAAATATTCCTTAAAGCCCTCGTTCCAGGAAAAGGCCTCGTTGACCGCTCTTGCTTTTTCGCGAATTCCCTTCTCATCATATAAGTGAAAGGGAGTCGGGAACTCTGCAACAATCGTTTCCAAATCTTCTCGGCTGATAAATGGTGTTTTCATAAGCATCCTTCTATTCTGTTTGCAAAGAAAGGCTGGGACAATCGTTCCAACCTTTAGTTCTATCTCTTATTTGTCTTCGTCAAAGATATTGCCAATCTCGACATCGATGGATTGGTTCTTGACATCAATATTGGTTACTTTCAAGAGTGACTTGTAATCAAACTGCTTTTCACGTTCTTCTTGGGCATTGTCTGCAAAGACTGCAACACCAGCCAACTCTGAATCAAACTCACGCAAGAGACTAATCATCCCGTTGACCGTTCCGCCGCCTTTCAAGAAGTCATCCACGATCAAGACACGACTGCCTGCCTTGAGACTGCGTTTTGAAAGGAACATTTTCTCAATGCGGTCGCCACTTGATCCTGATACATAGTTGACGCTGACCGTTGAACCTTCAGTAATTTTCAAATCACGACGCACGATAACAAAAGGAACGTTGAGGACATTGGCAACTGCATTTGCAAGCGGAACACCCTTTGTTGCTACTGTCATAACGGCATCGATTTTTTGGTCCATAAAACTCTTGGCAATGATACGACCAATATTTTTCAAAATGGCAGGCGTACTAAGCAAATCAGACAGGTAGATGTAGCCACCTGGCAAGATACGGTCGCTTTCTGAAAGCTTATCACGCAAGTCTGCGATCATTTCTTTAGCTTCATGGCTAGAGATGGATGGTGTAAAGATAACGCCACCACCTGCTCCAGTCACTGTCTGGATATGGCCGATTTCGATTTCTTCAAAAGCACGCTTGATAATCACGATGTCCTCTGAGATAGATGATTTAGCTGATTCGTACTTTTCCGCAAAGGTATTGAGACTGGTTAGTTTGTATGGATTATTAATCAAATAGTTGGAAATGACAACCATCCGATCACTTCTTCTTAATTTCATTTTTATTTACCATTCCATTTAATTTTGATATTTTATCCATTATACCACATTCACATAAAAAAACGAACATTATTGCGTAAAAAATGCTCGTTTTTCTTAAATTATTAATCTAAATCTGGTTTATAGAAGGAACGATTGTCCATGGCGAAGATTTTGTTGGTCATCTCTCCTTTATCCACCAAAGCTAGAGCTGTTGACATCATCATCATGCTGGCATCTAGATTGTCAATCATATGGATAATCTCTGCTTCCATAATGCGTGGACGGACTGGACTTCCATACTCCAGCAAGCCATGGTGACTGAGGATGACATGGCGCAGTAGCACCACTTCTTCTCTAGTATCATCGATACCTAGTTCCATGACTGTCTTGGTAATTTCACTATCGATGAGAGCGATATGCCCAAGGAGATTGCCTCGAACTGTGTACTCCGTCTGGTCTGGTCCCGTCAACTCAATAACCTTGGCCAAGTCATGCAACATAATTCCCGCATAGAGGAGGCTCTTGTTGAGCTGAGGATAAATCTCACTAATGGCATCTGCCAAGCGCACCATGGTTGCTGTATGATAGGCCAAACCCGTTTCAAAGGCGTGGTGGTTGGTCTTAGCAGCTGGATAGGAGTAGAATTCCTTATCATACTTGGTGTAGAGACTGCGAACGATACGTTGCCAGACAGGATTTTCAATTTTGAAAATCATTTGCGACATGTAGTCACGGATTTCCTTGATATCGACTGGTGACTTGACCTTGAAATCAGCTGGATCGTTGGGTTCGCCAGGTTGAGGCAGGCGGAGAGTAATTTGATTGACTTGAGGAGTATTATTATAAACTTCTCTGCGCCCCTGCATGTGGACCACTTTCCCTGCGGTAAAGGCCTCAACGTTATGAGGCTGAGCATCCCAGAGTTTTCCTTCAATCTCGCCACTATCGTCTTGGAAGGTAAAGGCTAGGTAGTTTTTCCCAGCTCGTGTCTGTCTCAGGTCAGCTGATTTGATCAGGTAAAAACCTTCAAACAGCTCATCTTTTTTCATGTGACTAATCTTCATATTCTTCCTCATCTTCTTGGAAATGGAGTAGATCAAGCGCAGGCTCACCTTCTGATAACTCAATGTGACGGAGCGTCCGCTCAATAGCTGTGGTGCGACGGTTTAATAATTCATCAATATTGCCAGAGGCATGTTGAAGATGCTTTTGTGCCTTGACCAGAATGCCTCCGAACTTACCAAACTCGGTCTTGACACTAGCTAGGGTCTTGCTGATATGATCAGCACTCTTTTGGATATTGAGAGTTTTGAAGCCAACTGATAGGGAGTTAAGCAGGGCCGACAAGGTACTTGGACCTGCGACAATAATCTGCTCCTCCCGTCTCAAATCATCAAAGAAGACAGGATTGCGGACGATTTCTGAGTAAAGTCCTTCTGTTGGAACAAACAAAACTCCAAAATTGGTCGTCCGAGGCGGCGCTATATACTTGCTCTTGATATCCTTGGCGAAACGCTTAACGCTTGTCAAGAGAGATCTACGACAGCGTTCAATCTCGTCCTTATCACCTGCTTCATAGGCTTCTTCTAGGCGGTAATAATCTGCCAGTGGAAACTTGGAGTCAATTGGTAGATAGACGTATTCCCGGTCGCCTTGTCCAGGTAACTTGATGGCGTATTCCACTCGTTCACTGGAGTTTTCAACCGTTGCATATTCTCGTTCGTACTGGGCAGGCGTCATGATGTCTTCGATGATTTGCCCCAGTTGCAATTCACCCAGAATACCTCGCGTTTTAGTTCCTGAGAGAACCTTGTTGAGGGCTCCGACATCACGGGCAACCGTCTGCATTTCTCCAAGACCACGATTGACAGACTCCAGTTGTTTGGAAACTGTCTCAAAGGAAGCCTGCAAACGCGTCTGCAAGGTCTTTTCTAGTTTTTCCTCGACTGTTTGGCGCATTTGTTCTAGGCGTTGCTCATTTGATTCCTGCAAGGCTTGGAGACGTTGGTCGGTCTTGTCTCTGGTTTGGAGGAGATTATCTGTCATTTCTTGACGGACTTGAGTCAAGCCTTGATGCAATTCCATTCGTACTTCCTGCAAGCGGTCACTGACAGCCACTTCCAAGTCTTTTTGATCTAGCTGGCTGGCTTGCCTGGCTTGTTCAAAGCGGTAATCTAATTGATCTGAAAGATTGTCTGCCTGGTCTTCCAAACTCTTGACTAGATATTTGTCTTGCTTATCCTGCCTCTGCCAAATGAGAAAGAGCCCAGCTAGGTTGGCAATTAATAATAGTAGTAATACAGTCTCCATCCTACCTCCTGTCCTTGCTATGCAGCACGACGACATAGCCATCTGGGCAAGTTACCGAAACTTCCCTATCTATATATTCGTTAGAAGCGTACACTTTTTTGAAGAAAAAATTTTCCTCTGTCAACTCATACTTGGCTCCGATAATGGTCAACTGACTATCCCGAACCGGAATAAAGGCTAGATAGTCATAGTCTGAACGAGGCTCTAGCTGACTGGTCCCTTCTGGACAATAGATAATCACATTTTGCCCATCCTCAATCGCTATCTGGCGCATATAGGGTGCCAACTTGGGATTGCTAGGCAGAAAGACATTAGCCAGCATATGGTCAATTCGACCACCCAAAGCCCCAAAAATAGTCACCTGAGCCTGAGAATTTTGCTCAAAGATGGTCAAGAGAGCCAATTCCAGATCTGTATCATCCTTTTCTGGCTGGGCTTGAACAAAATGTTGGGCACATTTTTGAATCAACTGACGTTCGTCTGCAGTCACCGAATCAAAATCCCCAACTGCTAGAGCCAGAGGCAGATCTTCTTCCAAAACCCAGAGCGAACCGCGATCCACACCGACAAAGCAGTCAAAATCCGTCCGATAATGACCACGGTCTCCGCCTGCAAAAACGGCAACCCTAGTCCAGTTGTTTTCTGAGAGTTTGTACTCGCTCATTGACATCTCCCTTAAAGACATAGGATCCTGCTACAAAAACGGTCGCACCAGCTTTTTTAGCCTGAGAAATGGTCTGGTCATCAATACCGCCATCGACCTCAATTTCAAAGTTCAAACCTTTTTCCTCACGAAGGGCAACCAACTCACGAATCTTATCCATGGTTTCAGGTAGAAAGGCTTGCCCGCCGAAGCCAGGGTTAACCGTCATGACCAAGACTTGATCAACTAGATGAAGCACGTGTTTGATAGCTTCAACCGGAGTACCAGGATTGATAACGACCGAAGGTTTGACCCCTAGAGAACGAATCTTTTGAAGAGCACCATGGATATGAGGCGTTGCTTCGACATGAATGCTGATGATATCTGCACCTGCACGCGCAAAGTCTTCTATATGATGTTCAGGATTAGAGACCATCAAGTGGCAGTCAAAGACCATCTTGCTATGAGGACGAAGAGCTTCGACCACACCTGCACCAAAACTGATTTGTGGTACAAAGTGACCATCCATGATATCGATATGGGCATATTCTGCACCAGTTGCTTCTAGACGTTTGATTTCACGTTCAAAGTTGGCATAATCTGCTGCCAGAATTGACGGAGCAATCTTGTATTGAGACATAGGTTTCTCCTTATTTTGGAATTTTTTTGCTGACTTTTTTATAGGTTTCTCTGCGATTTTCAATCTCACTGAGGAATTGGAGGTAATTGTCAAAACGGAAGCTGGCAATGATGCCTTCTTCCACTGCAGGCTTGACAGCGCAAGACGGCTCATGGGTATGGGTACAAGTACGGAATTTACAGTCTCGACTGACACTGGCAATCTCTGGGAAGGCCTGATTGAGGTCTTCCGCCGTTGTCACTTCATAATCCAGCGATGAAAATCCTGGCGTATCTGCGATTTTACCACCATTGAGATTGTAAAAACTAACAGCCCGAGTGGTATGGCGACCACGACCTAGACTGTCTGAAATTTCTCCTGTTTCAAGATTGAGGTCCGGTGCGATTTTATTGAGAAGGGTTGATTTTCCCACACCTGTCTGCCCCATAAAGACCGTCACTTTTCCTGTCAACAGAGGTAAGAGCTCTTCCTTACTGGTCACAAAGTCATAACCAATAGTACGATAGGTCTGCTGATAAAAATCCAGTTCTCCTCTATCTTCCAGCAAGTCCATTTTGGAAATATAGACGATGGGATGGATGCCCTTGTGTTCCAGAAGAACCAAGAACCGATCCAACAAGTTGCTGTTGAAGTCCGGTTCCTTGACGGACATGATCACCACAGCTTGGTCAATATTGACAATAGGCGGACGGACCAGGCTATTTTTCCGTTCGTGAATTTTGAGGATATAACCTTCGGAATTTTCCTCTGCAGAGAAATCTACCCAGTCCCCAACGTAGGGCGTGTGGCCTTTTTTACGGAAATTCCCACGCGCGCGCGTCTGATAGACTTGGCCATCACTCTCTACATAGTAGAAGCCTGCCAAGGCTTTAATAATTTGTCCTTGCATCTTAGAGCCCTTGTCCTTTAAGCGCATCTGCCAGACTGGCAAATTCTTCCAAGCTAAGTGCTTCCCCACGCACAGATGGAGACAAGCCTGCCTGATCCAAAGCCTTGGTCAACTTTTCCTTGACTTCATCAGTCTTGCCAAAGTAGCCTGTTAAGTTATTCCACAAGGTCTTGCGACGATGAGTGAAACTAGCCTTGGAAACTTTAAAGAAAAATTGTTCATCTTTTACTGCTACAGCAGGCTCTGGACGACGCACCATTTTCAGGATAGCTGAGTCTACGTTTGGCGCTGGCACAAAGACCGTACGAGGCACGATGAAGGCAACCTTAGCTGTCATATAATACTGCACCGCAATCGACAAGCTACCGTAAGCCTTAGTATTTGGCTGTGCGGAGATACGATCCGCCACTTCTTTTTGCATCATAACGACAAACTCACTAAAAGGAATGCCACTTTCAATCAAGTGCATGAGAATAGGCGTCGTAATATAGTAGGGCAAGTTGGCTACTACCTTGATTGGTAGGTCTGGATTTTTGAAACTCTGGATATGCTGCGCCAAATCCACTTTGAGAATGTCCTCGTTGACTACTGTCACATTGTCAAAATCACGCAGGGTATCTGCTAAAATCGGTACCAAACGGTGGTCGATTTCAAATGCCATGACTTGAGCTGCACGCTCAGCCAAAAATTCTGTCAAGGCACCAATCCCTGGCCCGATTTCGATAACATTAACCTGATCATCAATTTCAGCTGTATCCACGATTTTTTGAAGGATATTGGTATCCGTCAGGAAATTTTGCCCGAAGGACTTTTTAAAGGTAAAACCGTGACGCTCCAGTACTGCCTTGGTCACGCTATAATCTGCAATTCTCATTTATTCTCTTTTCTAATATAGTATGCTTCCGGGGTATAATGATAGAGCAAAACAAATAAGGGAGTCTCAGTAATTCCTTCCAACATCTCTTTTAAGACCGCATCTGGATGGATAATCTCTCGTGTTTTGGTGAAATAAACACCGTGTTCCCCATTTCGATTACGGAGTTCCCAGGCCACATTATTTCCTTGAACAGACGGCAAATAACGTTCCTTTTCTAGAAAGTCAAAAAATTCTTTCACCGTCATATCTTCAGAAATCTCGAATTCTGTCTCATGGGGCAATACATCATCCCCAATACACACAGAATCTCTGTCAACTCGGATTTTCATTTCGTTCTGTCCTTATAAGTTTCTATTTTAACGCTATCAAAATAAATCTAAGTACCTCTATTGTAACACATTCCCCTTATATTTTCGGGTTATCTGGTTATTGTTATCACTTTTCAGAACTCTCCAAACAGATTTTGATATCTAAATTTCTTTCCACTATTGAAGTAAGCGTAAAATTTATTTTTCTAATTCTTTATAGATTGTCTCTTGAAAATGTCAGTTGTTCAAGTAAGGAATAGAGTTTTGCTTGCCCCTCTTCTTCGTAAGCAGTTCTATTTGCTTTTACTTCCCTGCATTTCTCGTCATACAGAAAACCGTCATGGCCATCTTCTGTAGATAAGGCTGTGTAGACTTTGGCCATTTCTTCAGGACTAATCGAAAATCTTGACTTGATTTTATACAAATTTTTCATAAAAGTGCTGAGGTGATCATAGCGGCGCATATCAACTTTGACATTGGTCACACGGATTGCCTGAACCTTGATACCTTTCCAATGTTTCCGCATATAAAGCGACAGCATCAACAAGGCCAGTTTATTCTGATAATAGGTCTTGGCAGGACTATAATGTTTTTGACCAGCTAAATTTTCAAAATCAAGCTTCATGAAGGGATAAAGCATCAGCCCTTGGGAAGAAATATTAATAATCCGACCACTTTCTGACTTTTCCAACAAGCCCCTCAACAAGGTAGAAAGTAAAAAGGGAGCAACCACATTGGTCGCAAATTGCTTTTCTAATCCCTCCCTAGTCAGGATTGGCTTTTTGACCGATAAGTCAAAATCAGCCGCATTGTTAATCAGAACGTCTAGAACGTCTTCTTTTTGAATATACTGTTCCGCCGCTTTTCTGACACTCTTCATATCAGATAGATCAGCCAAGATATAATCTACATGTCGATTTCCTGTTTGTTGACGGATTTTCTCACAAGCTTGCTCGGCAGCTTCTGCCCGTCTACAAAAGAGAGTTACCGACCAGCCCTTTTCAGCCAACTGTTTAGCAGCCTGATAGCCAATACCACTATTGCCACCCGTAATAATTACTTTTTTCATTTCTTACTCCTTTAGATTGAATACTTGCGCATGGCTTCTTCCACTTCTGCCAAGGTCACTCCAAACAACTCTAAGCGCTTGAGCAACTGCTTTCCGTTGGAATAGCCGATGCGGAGGCTTTCTCCTAGATATTCTCTGCGTTTTCGGCTATCTGTTCCCGCTAGGAAACCAAGACGAATCAAGTCGCTGCGACTAATGTCAAACTCGTTCTCATTTTCAAGTTGTTCTGTCACCTGAGCCAGCGCTATTTTCAGGTCCTCATAGCTGGCGTGTTCGATTCCCAGTGAACGCCCCTTAGTCTTGGACTTGGGAACCGCTTCATCTCGCTTGAGAAAGGCATGCTGCACTGTCGGAAGAGCCGTCATAATCATGCGACGAATGCGCTCACCGTTAAAATCTGGATCTGTAAAGACAATCACTCCATGCAATTCATGCAGGCGTTGGATCCGCTCTATGTCCTGATCAGTGATTGCCGATCCTCGTGTCTCATAGGTCTCTACATCAAAGTAACGTTTGAGATTAGCTGTATCATCCCGTCCTTCGACTACGATGACTTGGGAAATTTTCTCTTTCATGATTGTTTTTCCAATCCAAAAATACGCTCTGCATTTGCAGTCGTTGCTGCGGCTAACTCCTCGGTCGTCATGCCACGCAAGTCGGCGATAAAGTCCACCACATAGCGTGTGTAGGCTGTTTTGTTTTCACGGCCACGTTTAGGAACAGGAGCCAGGTAGGGCGCATCCGTTTCTACCAAAATCTTGTCTAACGGAAGTTCTCTAGCAGCCTCTTGGATATCCGTCGCTTTCTTAAAGGTCACCACACCTGAGAAGGAAATAGTCATGCCAAGCTCGACAAACTTTTCAGCCCACTCCAAAGAGCCTGAAAATGAATGCATAATTCCACCACGAGGACCAACGCCCTCGCTCTTGATAATCTCATAAGTATCTTCTAGCGCATCACGGGTATGGACCACAAAAGGCAAATTCAAATCCTTAGACAACTGAATCTGACGGCGAAAAACCTGCTCCTGTACTTCCTTAGGTGCTGTCATCCAATGGTAGTCCAGACCAATCTCCCCCAAGGCAACAACCTTGGGATATTTTATCTTTTCAAGCAAGTAAGCTTCGACCTCATCTGTGTAAGTCCCTGCTTCCGTCGGATGCCAGCCAATAGTTGCGTAGAGTTGCTCATACTCATCTGCCAACTCCAGGGCTCGTTCAATGGTTGGCTTATCAAAACCAACAATATTCATCTGTGTCACACCCATCTCAGCAGCCAAGGCGATTTCTTCTGCCTCACGGCCTGCAAATTCTTCTACATTTAAATGTGTGTGCGTATCAAAAATCATCTCTTCTAACCTCATTTTCTTCCATCTATTATACCAAAAATAGCATCCCCCGGCTTGTAAAAATATTCTAATACCGATCATTCTCCCTTGACTGCCTTTTTTCAAAGCAGTATAATAACACTTATTGAAATTTTCAGCAAAGGAAAAGAAAATGTTTAGAAAATTAAAATATACCTTTATCGGTCGACCACTCAAGTCTCTCACAGACGGCGAAGGGGGATTGTTGGGAAAAATGCAGGCACTTGCAATGTTATCCAGTGATGCCCTGTCTTCTATTGCCTATGGACCTGAACAAGTCATTCTCGTTTTAGTCAGTCTCTCTCCTCTCGCTATTTGGTGGAGCCTCCCTATTGGTATTTTTGTCCTCTTACTGCTCGCTAGTTTGACCATTTCCTATCGTCAAATCATCCACGCCTATCCTCAAGGTGGTGGGGCTTATATGGTCACTCGGGAAAATCTCTCCCCTGAACTAGGCTTGATTGCAGGTGGTAGCCTCCTTGTTGACTATATGCTGACAGTAGCCGTATCCGTTGCGTCTGGAGCTGATGCTATTACAGCAGCCATCCCTGCCCTCCATCCCTACAATCTTCATATCTCTATTTTCCTAGTCTGCCTGCTCATGCTCTTGAATTTAAGAGGATTGAAAGAATCTGCCAGCTCTCTGATGATTCCCGTCTACCTCTTTATCTTCAGTACCGTCTTTCTCTTACTTTATGGGTTCTTTCAACTATTCACAGGTTCCCTAAACTACCAGGCAACTTCAACCATTGGGCAAACCGTTCCGAGCCTTTCCATCGTTCTCCTATTGAGAGCCTTTACCAGTGGCTCTGCCTCTCTGACAGGGGTTGAAGCTATTTCAAATGCGGTACCATTTTTCAAAACTCCGAAAGAAAAGAATGCTGCTCAAACCTTGACCATCATGTCCTTGATTTTAGGTTTTCTTTTTGCAGGCATTACCTTCCTAAACTACTGGATGGGCATCACACCTCAAAATGGAGAAACTATCCTCTCGCAAATGGCCAAGGGCATTCTTGGTGATTCATTCTTTGGTCATGCTAGCTACTATCTCTTCCAGTTCTCGACAGCCTTAATTCTAGCTGTAGCTGCAAATACTGGCTTTTCAGCCTTCCCTATGCTGGCTTACAATATGGCTAAAAACAAGTACATGCCCCATCTCTTTATGGAAAAGGGGGATCGTCTCGGCTACTCCAACGGTATCTTAACTCTGGCCTTTGGGGCTATGATCCTTCTTCTCATTTTTAACGGGAATACTGAACGCTTGATTCCTCTTTATACTATCGGGGTCTTCGTTCCCTTTGCCCTATCTCAGACTGGGATGATTCGCCATTGGAAAAAGGAAAAAGGAGCAAACTTCTTAAAACCTGCCTTTGCTAATATCCTTGGGGCCATCATTTGTTATGCTATCGTTCTCATTCTACTTCTCTTCAGACTGGGAGATATCTGGCCATTCTTCCCAATTATCCTAGTTTTAACTTTCCTCTTTTTGTCCATTCACAGCCATTACCAAAAAGTGGCAAAACAACTGCGACTCTTCGAAGGAATTGAAAAGCGCACTTATGACGGTAACCTTGTCCTTGTCCTAGTAGGAAATGTTACTCGAGTAAGTGTCGGAGCCATTAACTACGCTCAAAGTATCGGTGACGAAGTGTTGGCCATGCACATTTCTACTAAAGAAACGGCAGAAAAAGACCAAGAAATCCTCCAGGAATTTGCCGATTACTTCCCAAATATCACTCTGAAGAATATCAATACCAGCTACCGCGACATCATCACCCCTAGCGTTAAGTATGTCAAACGAATCGCCCAAGAAGCTAAGCAAAAAAACTACACCGTTACAGTCCTTGTACCACAGTTTATCCCTAACAAGCCTTGGCAAAATATCCTACACAATCAAATGAGCCTCAAACTAAAATACGCTCTCAGATGGCATGAAGACGTCGTTGTCGCTAGTTACTCTTATCACTTAAAAGAATAAACAAAAACTCAAAATCAGTAACTTATATCTGGTTTTGAGTTTTTTGTATGTGACCTTTAAATGAGCCCTCCATGAATTTCAGCTGAAATGACCGATTTCAAGGACAATGCACCCTTTAAGATAAAAAGAAAAGCCAGTAGACTCGAGTTCCTACTGACTTCTTTGTTGAATTCGTTTGGATTATGCAGCCAAAACTTTGCGTCCTTTACGACGACGAGCTGCCAATACGCGACGACCGTTTTTAGTTGACATACGGTTACGGAATCCGTGTTTGCGCGCACGACGAAGTTTACTTGGTTGATAAGTACGTTTCACGATGAATACCTCCTCATAGATTTTGTATTCGTTTAGCCGGCTATAAAGTGATCAGTTACTAAACATACTTTACTATTCTATCTGATTCTTACCTATTTGTCAATAGCTCTAAGGAAATGTTTCCTGCTTTTCCAATGAAAGCCTTATCTACGATACTGGCTCAAGAAACGTGTCATCTTTTCTTGGATTTGCGCTAATTCGTCCACACGAGGAAGGTAAACGATACGGAAATGGTCTGGTTCCTTCCAGTTAAAACCACGACCATGAACCAAGAGAACCTTTTCCTGCTTCAAAAAATCAAGAACGAACTGTTCATCATCATCGATGCGGTACATATTTCGGTCAATTTTAGGGAAGATATAAAGACCCGCCTTTGGCTTGACCGCAGACAAACCTGGAATATCTTGGATGGCATTGTAAATGAAGTTTCTTTGCTCGTAAATCCGTCCACCAGGAAGGAGCAATTCATCCACTGACTGGTGCCCACCTAGTGAAGTTTGTACGACTTGCTGGGCCAAAACGTTAGAGCAAAGACGCATATTGGACAGCATATTGAGACCTTCGATATAGCCCTTGACATGGTGCTTAGGACCAGACAAGACCATCCATCCTACACGGAAACCAGCGATACGGTGAGATTTTGACAAACCATTCATGCTGACACAGAAAACATCAGGTGCCAAGCTCGCCACAGGCGTATGCACATGCCCATCCATCACCATGCGGTCATAAATCTCATCCGCAAAGATGATCAAATCGTTTTGACGGGCAATCTCAATAATCTCCAACAAGAGTTCCTTAGGATAAAGGGCTCCAGTTGGGTTATTTGGATTGATAAGGACGATTGCCTTGGTATTAGAAGTAATTTTTGACTTAATATCGTCAATATCTGGGTACCATTCTGCAGCTTCATCACAGATATAGTGAACGGCATTTCCCCCAGCTAGGCTGACCGCGGCTGTCCAGAGAGGATAGTCTGGCATAGGCACCAAGACCTCATCGCCATTATCCAAAAGCCCTTGCATGGACATAACAATCAGCTCACTGACACCATTTCCGAGGTAGATATCATCAATGTCTACATTGGGAAATTTCTTCAGTTGGCAATACTGCATGATGGCCTTGCGGGCTGAGAAAATCCCTTTGGAATCAGAATATCCCTCACTATCACGCGCATTCATAATCAAGTCATGAATGACCTCGTCTGGCGCTGTAAAGCCAAATTCTGCTGGATTCCCTGTATTCAGACGTAAAATCTTTTCTCCGTTTGCTCGCATCCGCATAGCTTCTTCCAAAACAGGGCCACGGATATCATAGGCAACGTGCTCTAACTTACTAGACTTGTTATATTCTTTCATCTTGTTTCCTCAATTCATCGAGATAGTAACATTATACCACTAGAAAGGGATTGCGACAAGTTTCCTGAAATGAGCAAGCAAAGAAAAAAACTCACAACGACTAGGTTTTCACCGTCTAAACAACTAGAATACAGAAGCATTTTCTCACATACCAAAAGACAAACCTAGAAAGATCAGCGCTATAAAAGAATCATACAAAAGATTAAACATGAGAAAGAGCCCCCACGTGACCAAATAGTCCAAGCGACAACTTCTCTTTGCAATCACAAATAAAATGATGTGGTAGACTAGGTGAAAGAAAAGAAATCCAACAAAACCTGGATAGAGAACGGGCATGACTCTTTCCAGCTGCCAAAGCATCACTACTTCACCTACAAGTGACGCAAGGATAATTCCATGATAAAGAAAACTTATTTTTTTAGAAGCTTGAACAAAATCTTTCATACTTTCTCATCCCCTCGCTGTGTTTCCTACTAGCTCGTTTTCTTTTATTTTAACATATCTCCACCAAATTGAATCTCCAATAATATTTATTGAAATATGATTTTTACTTTACTTCTTTAGTGAAAAGGGTTACAATAACAGTAAGAAAATTTCAGGAGGTTTCATTATGGCACAACGTTACCAAAATGTTATGGTCGCAATTGATGGTTCAAAAGAAGCAGACTTGGCTTTCGTCAAAGGTGTTTACACTGCTCTACGCAACGAATCCAAGCTCACCATTGCCCATGTTATCGACACACGCGCTCTTCAAAGCGTGTCTACCTTTGATGCTGAAGTTTACGAAGAACTCCAAGTCGATGCTGAAAGTCTGATGAAGGAGTACGAAAAGCGCGCAAGAGATGCTGGTGTGACCGATATTCACATCGTCATCGAAATGGGAAATCCAAAAACCCTCCTTGCCCGTACTATTCCAGACGCAGAAAATGTTGACCTGATTCTCGTTGGTGCAACAGGGCTCAATGCCTTTGAACGCCTCTTAGTTGGCTCTTCATCTGAGTATATTCTTCGCCATGCAAAAGTCGATTTGCTAGTCGTGAGAGAAAGAGAAAAAACATTGTAATCATTAAAAAAAGGGAGCCTTGGGCTCCTTTTTGTTTGTCCTGATTGGGTCACAAAAAGGCTTTAAACAATTGTTTAAAGCCTCTATCTTATTTAGAAAGTAGTCAATCTCAAAGGATTGAATTATTTGTAACTGTATGCCCAGTAGTATACACCGTTTCCATCAACTACTGCTGCTACAGCTCCTTCAGTGACATTCGGATCGAGAAGCAAGTCTCTCAAACCACTGTTTGCCCATTTCTTAACGACAACAGCAGCATCTTCATCACGACGTCCTACAAAGCCTGTGCTATCGTATTGACGTGAAATTTCATTTACTTTCGGAAGTGCTTGATTTTGATAAATGTCTTCAGACCAAGTCAATTCTTTCAATCCTTGAGCTTTACGAGTCTCATTGATTTTAGCGAAAGCTTCTTTCGCTTTTGAAACATAGTCATAGTTTGTATCGTTTGTTGCTTCAACACGGTAAACAAACTTCACATAACCAAATTCTACATCACTGTATTTCTTGTCTTCGACACCACTCTTGAGATTTGCAATCAAGACATAGTCCTTAGCGTATGGGTTTTCTTTCGTCTTCTCAAAGATTTCTGGATCTTCGATTTCCCACTCAACTTTAGCATCCCAACCAGAGTTATCAAGGAACTTAGGATTCATTTTTTCGATGACATAGTTTTTGAACTCTTCAACATTCTTGAATGGCAATGCTTGACCTGCTTTAGCAGTCGTTACCAAGTTAGTTGAGTAAAGTTTCACGCTAGAGTTCTTGTCACTGTACATGTACTCGTCATCAGCAGTGTTTTCGTGAAGTTTTGGATCACGAGCTGGATCGTTTGGATCAGTCATCCCTTGAAGTTTCCATTTTCCTCCAAGCCACTTCCAGTATGCTGAGTAACCTGTACGCTCTGAGTTAGATGGTACATAGTAGTAATGTGCACTACCGTCGAAGTAGTAGTTTTTATCATTCTTGAGGACTGCATCACCTGGTTTACCTGGTGGGTAAACCAATTTTGGAGTGTGTCCATTTGGTGCCCAAGCCAAGTGTTCCAATCCTTCAGCTGGTTTTTCAACATAATCAGGGATTTGGTTTTCACTTGGTTCATCAGTCGTTACCAAACCTGGTGTTGTTGGGATAGCTGGAGTTGCTGGTGTTTCTGGTTTTGGTTCTACTGGCGTTTCTGTTGATGGCTTGAATGGATCAAATTCACTATCAGCACCATTAATTGGTGGATTTTCTGGTAGGTCAACACTTGGAGTTGCTGGTTGTGCTGGTTGTGGCTCAGTTGGTGTTGTCGGCTCTTCAGGTTTATCACTAGGTGCTGGTGTTGGAGTCTCTGGTTCTGCTGGTGTTGGAGCAGGAACTTCAGGTTGACTTGGTTGTGCTGGCTCAACCGGAGTTGTTGGTTGTTCTGGTTTTGGTTCAGCAGGTGTTGCCGGTTGTGCTAGTGTTGTATCAGCAGAATCTTTCACCAATACCCACTTACCATTTTGGTAGTAGTAATAATCACCATTGTCCAATACATAGTAATGGTACCCATTTTCGTAACGATAGTGAGGATCGTTTTCCAAGTTGTTAGTAGATGAGTTGTTATTACTATTGTTTGTCAAAGGTTTCCACTGACCGTTACGATAAATACGGAAGCTACCATCGTTCATACGGTAGTAGTGATTGCCATTCCAGTAAATATAGTTTTCATCGCTAGCAAGGTTGTTGTAATTATTCCAATAGTTATAACCATAGTAGTTGCTAATGTTGCCATAGCCATAGTAGTTATTCCAATTATTGTAACCGTAGTTGTAACTTGGGTAATAGCTACCATATCCATAGTTATAGCTTGGATAGTAGCTATTGTAGCCATAGTTATAGCTTGGGTAATAACTGTTGTAGCCATAACTTCTTACAGTATAGTTTGATGTGCGGCTACGATTTGCAGTAGTACGGTTAGAAGTACGATTGCTTGAACGGCGGCTAGTTCTTGTATAGTAACTATTATTTCCATTCCAATTGTAAGCAGCGTGAGCTTCACTTGGTGCAAAAGTTGGAAGCATTGTTACAGCTGTTAAAACAGAAGCTGTCAAATAGGTATATTTTTTCTTCATTTCAACCTCTTAATTCTTTAATTTTTAAACTTGAAAATTAAAATAATAAAAATTTGGAAAGCAATTGTGCACAATTTTATAACTAAACCTCAAAGCTAGAGTGAACTCCTCACATCAACTTGTTAACAGGCCTGAAATAAACAAGTTGACTTTCTGTCTTTAAAAAGAGCATATTATAGCGGCATGAGGATTTTATATTTATTCGCTTTCTTAATTTATTCTAACACAGCAACTTTCAAATATCAAATAATTTGACTTGTCTTTTTTTTGATATTCTTTCAAAAGAAAAGCTAGATATATTAGTAATGTATCTAGCTTTTCAACTATTCTTTGTAAGCAATGTAATTTCCCGTTGTTTTATTTTCACTATCTTTTCATTTTTTCTTTTCTTTTTCTAGTATAAATATGCTAATAATAATTAGTGATATATATAAAATTGTTCGGTTTTTCAGCTCAAAAAATCCCCGAATTTTTCATCCAGGGAAAAGAAATTTCTCTTATTTTTTATTTTTTCTTTCTTTATGTCGCTCATAAGCTTTAAACTGACGTTGTAGTTCCTGTCGGATGGCAGGTTCTGGAGCATATTTTTCTTCCCAGTCTTCTGGTTTTAAAATCTTGTGTGTAACTGGATCAAAATGAGCTTTCCCATCAGGGAAAACCTTCCCCATATTTGCCTCATGAACAATGTCAAAGATACGTTCTGGATCTACTCCCATCAAAACAAAACTACCGTATGTAAAATACAGTGTGTCAATCAAAGCATCCACTTGACCGACCAGATTTTGCTTAGCAGGCGTCTTTTTCGCCACTTTCTCTGCCGCCTTATCAAGTGCCTCATGCATGCTTGCAAGGGAGTTTTGAAATTCTTCCTCCGAAGAACTTGCTGCGCGAACAAACTCTACTAATTCTTCAATTTTAAAATCTGCTCGGTGGGTTGCACCTTCAGCATCCCATGCCTGTGGCTCTTCTTGAGTTCGTTCATCCATCATGTGGTGGAAGGTTTTGACCTTATTAAAGTGATAGTCTCGACTGACAAACACTTTTTCTGAAGCCAAAACACCAAAGTGCTCGAGCGCCTTGTGGATACCATCTTGTTGATTACTTGCCGTAATATGCTTGGCGACTTCTTTGACACTGCTACTGCCATTTCCCATAGCAACCGACATCCCAACACCCGCCAACATTTCTAGATCATTGTCTGAATCACCAAAGGCCATGACTTGATTGAGATCAAATCCATATTCTTTCCCGACTCGGCGAATGCCTTCTAGTTTGGAATTTCCTTGGTTGATGATATCTGCTGCAAAAGGATTGCTTCGAGTTAATTTCAAATCTTCAAAATCAGCTGCTGCCTTCTCAGATTCCTCTGGCGTCATCAGCATCAAAACTTGATAAATGGGTTGATTAATCAAGTTAAGCAGGTCGTCTTCCTTTTGAGGAACTGCCTTGCTAACCATTCGATTAAAGGAACGGCTAACGGTTCTTGTCAGCACAGTCGGAATAAAACGACTAACCAGTTGTGAAAAGGAGCCGAGACCAAATGACATAATCTTCGAACCAACAACGGCATGCTCGGTTCCAAGAGCGATTTCTTTACGCTCCTTTTTAGCGTAAGCAATCAGTTGACGCAGGCTTGACTTAGCAATCGGACTTGCAAAGAGCACCTTTTCTTTATTAAAAATGTATTGGCCATTGTAGGTCACCGCAAAGTCTAGGTCCAAGTCTTCCATCAATTCCTTGACAAAAAACGGCCCTCGTCCTGTCGCTACTCCAACAAGCACTCCTTGCTCTTTGACAATCTTAATCGCGTCCTTAGTGGATTTCAAAACACTCTTGCGATCGTTGACTAGCGTTCCATCGATATCAAAAAAAACAGCCTTGACTTCCATCCTGTCCCATTCTCCCCTTTTGTGTTACAATGATTATACCACATTTCAGAAAGAGTGACTAAATCATGCCTAAGAAAATCCTTGTTTTACATACAGGTGGGACTATTTCCATGCAAGCAGACGCCACTGGTGCCGTTGTAACTAGTCAGGACAATCCCATGAACCATGTTTCCAATCCGCTTGAAGGGATTGAGGTTCATGCCCTAGACTTTTTTAATCTGCCAAGCCCTCATATCAAACCCAAGCATATGCTTGCACTCTATCATAAGATTAAAGAGGAAGCTGATAACTATGATGGAGTTGTCATCACACATGGTACAGATACCTTAGAAGAAACAGCCTACTTCCTTGATACCATGAAAATCCCGCCCATCCCCATCGTTCTAACCGGGGCCATGCGTAGTTCAAACGAACTTGGTAGCGACGGTGTTTATAACTATCTGAGCGCTTTACGAGTTGCCAGCGATGATAAAGCAGCCGACAAGGGTGTGCTGGTCGTCATGAACGACGAGATTCATGCAGCCAAGTATGTTACCAAAACTCATACGACCAACGTCAGCACCTTTCAAACCCCAACACATGGACCACTTGGCCTCATCATGAAGCAAGAAATCCTCTACTTCAAAACGGCTGAACCTCGTGTCCGGTTTGATCTTGAGCATATTCAAGGTCTAGTTCCCATCATCTCAGCCTATGCCGGTATGACAGACGAGCTGATCGATATGTTAGACTTGGAACAGCTGGATGGCTTAGTCATTCAGGCTTTTGGAGCAGGCAATGTTCCCAAAGAAACAGCTCAAAAGTTGGAAAATCTCCTCCAAAAAGGGATTCCAGTCGCCTTGGTCTCACGATGCTTTAATGGTATTGCTGAACCTGTCTACGCCTACCAAGGTGGAGGAGTGCAGTTGCAACAAGCTGGTGTTTTCTTTGTCAAAGAACTCAACGCTCAAAAAGCGCGCCTCAAATTATTAATTGCCCTTAATGCTGGACTAAAAGGACAAGCCTTAAAAGACTATATGGAAGGCTAATCCTCTTCTCTAGAACACAAAATCAGGAAATCTCACGATTCCCTGATTTTTTCTATTTACGTTTTCGTGTAGAGCGACGTTCTGTCAAACCATGAGGCAAGAGAACTTCACGTTCTTCCAACTCTTCCTTATGCATAATCTTAGTCAACATACGCATGCTGATAGCACCTAAGTCATAAAGAGGTTGGGCAATAGTTGTCAAGTTTGGACGAGTGAATCGTGCAATCTGAGAGTCATCTGTCGTAATGATTTCAAACTCTTCTGGCACAGACACACCGTGGTCAGCTAAACCATTCAACACACCTGCTGCCAATTCATCACCTGTTACAACTGCGGCTGTAGCTTGTGATGTAATCAAGCGTTCTGCCAAGGCATAGCCATCGTCATAGCTGTATTTTGATTCGAAGACCAAGCCCTCGCTATAAGAATGTCCAGCTTTTTTCAAGGCTTCCTTATAACCAATCAAACGAACCTTGCCATTGATATCATCAACAAGTGGTCCACTCACAAAAGCAATCTTTTCGTTTTCTTTGAGAAGATAGCTCACGGCATCAATCGTTGCTTGTTTGTAGTCGATATTTACACTTGGAAGTTGGTGTTCTACATCCACAGTACCAGCAAGAACAACCGGTGTCCGTGAACGAGAAAACTCTGAACGAATCTTTTCAGTCAAGTGATAGCCCATAAAGATAATCCCATCGACTTGTTTTGAAAAGAGAGTGTTGACCACTGAAACTTCCTTTTCATCATCCTCATCACTATTTGCAAGGACAATGTTATACTTGTACATTTCAGCAATGTCGTCAATCCCCTTAGCAAGTGTTGAGAAATAACCATTGGTAATGTTCGGAATCACAACTCCGACTGTCGTTGTTTTCTTGCTAGCTAAACCACGGGCTACCGCATTTGGACGATAGTCCAAGCGATCAATCACTTCTAGGACTTTTTTTCGAGTGTTCTCTTTAACATTCTTGTTGCCATTAACGACACGGCTAACTGTTGCCATTGAAACTCCTGCTTCACGGGCGACGTCATAAATCGTTACTGTATCATCTGTGTTCATTCCGTTTCCTTTCTATAATGAAAATTTCGCTTTCACGCATCTACTTACTCCATTTTATCACTTATTGTAAACACTTTCAAGTATTTTTTAGAGAAACTTTGAAAAAATTTCACAGTTTATTCCCATTTTGAAAAAGCAATTACGATTTCTTGATTTTTAAGACATTTTGCTGTATGATAAGGAAAATAAAAGGGGGATGAAAACATGGCTTTTACAAATACACAGAGACGTTCCGCTAGTTTTGGCGTCGTGACCAGCTTGCCTGACGATGTCATTGACTCTTTATGGTATATTATTGATCATTTCCTGAAAAATGTCTTTGAATTAGAAGAAGAACTTGAGTTTCAACTGCTCAACAATAAGGGGACCATCACCTTCCATTTTTCTAGCCAGCATCTTCCGACTAGCATCGATTTTGATTTCAATCATCCTTTTGATCCGCTTTACCCTCCTAGGGTCCTTGTTTTAGACTTGGACGGCAGAGAAACCATCCTCCTTCCAGAAGAAAATGACCTATTTTAAAAACTCTAGCTTCTCGGCGCAAACTGCTGAGGAACTAGAGTTTTCTTTTTCTAATAAATGGATCGACTAACAACTAGACCATTGGGTTTTGTATACTCTAAATCAAGGTAATCCTGATAAGTCCCTGGCACAATGAAACCTTGGGGACTCAATATATCAGTCCCAGCTTTTCCTACGATAGAGTCTGCCAGCAAGACACAATTGGTACTGAGAACAAAGTAGGTCTTAAACTCGGATGAGCTGAATTTATAGAGGGTCGCATCTGCTTCCTCTTTCAGTTGGTAGGAGTAGGTATGCTTGACCTCTCCCTCTCTTCTTTTCATCAACTGCGAGCTTGGTTCCCAAGGAATTAACAGGTCTTCTATCTCTGCTAGGCGAGCTTGGATAGCTGTTTTCTGTTGGTCCGTCAAACTCAGACCATAAGCAAACAAGGTCTTCTGACTTTCCCTCTTGCAGAGTTCGATGTATTTTTCCCGATTAGCCTTAAACAAAACACCATCTCCAACCATACCGAATAAACGCTCCGAGCGGGGATCATAGGAACCATAGGAAATAACTGTCCCTTGATAACAAATATCCACATGTCCCATAGCAAGGAAGAAGGAGGTTTCTGAGGTATGGACAAAAATTTCCAGATCAACCGTCTGATCATTTTTTCTTTCTGAATGAACTTCCCCTTCTTGGCTTTCATGATTTGACAGCCACTCATTTAGTTTGCGCAAGGTGCTGATAGGAATCAGAGCCGTCACAAAGATCGGCAGAGTCATTCGCATACGTCGTTTCAGCTTGGGATTGTTTTCTATCCTTTCAAAAAAGAAACCGTCCCGGAGGCTACTGGCTCCTAGCATGAGCAAGTAAAATCCAAGCAAGAGCAATTCAAAATTCGCTGCATCGTGAAATGGAGAGATGCTATAAAGACCGAATCCTATCATCCATACAGCATCGAAGAGATGATGGAGCCGAGGATGAATGGCATTTTTTCGATAGAGAGACCAAGTCACAAGACTAATGATGCCCGTAAACAGCTGGTAGCTCGCAATGATAAAGACTAGGAGATAGAGGGCAAGGTCTTGCAAGATGATAGAGTCAAATACGAGAGCCACAACCACCAGCTTGCCCAAGGTTACAAAGATATTTTCCCGACGTTTTTTATCTTGAAACCAGCGAGTCAACAAGTGCCAAACTGCTGACAAGGAAAAATAGCCCATCAGCAACTGGTACCCCATTCGCGGAATGACTTGTCCAAATCGGATCAAGAGAAGCCCTAAAACAATAGCAAGTAGTCCCTCCCCGATACTCTTCCACTTGCTATAGGTCTCGGAAAGCTTAGGCATTTCCTTGCTCCAACTGGTCAACCAAGTAACGAATTGGTTGCTTTAGGATCGGATGGATAAAATGGGGAGCTATTTCCACTAACGGCTCAAGAACAAAGAGGCGTTCTGCTATATAAGGATGAGGCAAGATGAGCTCGTCTGTGTAAATGATCTGGTCCTCCACAAAGAGTAGGTCCAAATCAATCAAACGAGGCCCCCAATGCACCTCTCGAACCCGTCCCATTTCTGACTCAATAGCTAATAATGTTTCTAACAAGACTGGTGCTGGTAGCCAGGTTTCTACTTCAATCACCTGATTGGCAAAACTATCTTGCTCCACACCGCCCCAAGGCTCCGTCGTCAAAACACTGGATTCTTTGAGAATATGGATGCCGCGAGCTCGCAGTTTGTCAATAGCTTGTTCCAAGTTTGCTTGCTTATCGCCCATATTGCTTCCTAGGCCGATAAAGGCCCGTTGCTTGCGACGGTGGATGGTTACTGAGCAGGTATCAAGTGGTAAGTGGACTGGAGCCCAAGGTTTTTTGAGTTCCAGCTTAATTTCTTGGACAAGAGGATAAGCCTCAAAGGTACGCTCTACTAGTTTGTAGGCTACCGTTTCAATCAAATCCTCAGTGCTTTCCTGAAACCAAGTCGTCCACTGCTGACACAATTCTCCGTAATGGACAGAAGCTGTCAAATCCAAGTCTGTCGCCGCCTTGGTCATATCATAAGATAAGCTTGCGGAAATAACAAACTTCTGCCCCAATTCCTTCTCACTAGGGAAAAGACCATGATAGGCAAAAATTTCCAAATCTTTAATCTGCAGTTGATCCATAACTAGTCCTTTCTAGAAAAATCCGCTTAAAGCGGATTCTTTTATAGTCCCATTAAACGATAAGCCTGGTCTCGGAGGTCTTTATCTGTTTCAAATAGACCACGAGCTACTGTCGTCAAGGTTGCCGTGCCTGGCTTTCTAACACCACGCATACTCATACACATATGTTCCGCCTCAATGACAACAAAGGCTCCCTTAGCCCCCAGATAGTCCATCAAGGCATCGGCCACTTCGATATTTAACCGCTCTTGAATTTGTGGTTTTTTCGAATAAACTTCAACCGTACGGGCTAGCTTAGACAGGCCTGCCACACGACCATCTGGAATGTAGGCAATGTGCGCTCTCCCATAAAAAGGCAGAAAGTGGTGCTCACACATAGTGTGGAAAAAGATATCCTTTTCTACCACCATATTATCATCAATAATCTCAAAGGATTTTGACAAGTGTTCCTCAGCAGTTTGGCCAAGACCTGAAAAAATCTCTTGGTACATACGGGCTACACGAGCAGGTGTTTCCTGCAAGCCCTCGCGGTTAGCGTCCTCACCAACAGCCTCGATAATCATTTTTACAGCTGCTTCAATTTTTTGTGTATCCATTCTCGTTCTTCCTCTCCATCAGATAGGCTCTCACTTGGCTCAAGAAATACAAGGAACCTGTGATAATCCTAACTGTTTGTTTCTCTTCATTTTTATCTGTCAATTTCTGCTCTAGAAAATCCTGCCAACTTTGGTAATTGAGATTTCTAGACTTGGCTGTCTCTTTCAGCACGCTTTCATCCGTCGCCCGACTATCGTCAAAATGGGTTAAAGTCAATTGACTACCTGGCACCGTTTCTAGCAAATCCAGCATATCCTCCAAAGCCTTGGTTTTAATACACGTAAAGAGGATTTCCTTATGATAATCCGCAAAGCGTTCTTGCAAGTTTGCTAATAAAGCCTTGATAGCATGAGGATTGTGGGCCCCATCTAAAATCATCAAGGGGTCACTAGACACGACCTCCAAACGCCCTGGCCATCTGGTCTCTTTCAAAGCTTGAGCAACCAAGTCATTACTTGCTAATTCTCGCCCAGTCTCCTGACAATAAGTGTCTAAGAGAGCAAGCGCCATCCCCGCATTTTCTATCTGGTGCAAGCCAAGCAGACCTGTTTGAAAACGACCTTGTCTGACAGAACTAGTATAATCAAAGATTTCACCCGCTACCACGCTTTCTTGATGACGAACCTGATAATCTTTTCCATAGGCAAGTCTAGGCGCATTTTTAGCTTCTGCAATAGAGTCTATCACAGTCAAGGCTTCAGGAACAATATGACCTGTCACCAAGGGAATACCTTGTTTGATAATACCAGCTTTCTGCTCTGCTATGGCTTCCAAGGTATCACCAAGTAGGGCCACATGATCCAGTCCAATGGTCGTAATTCCTGTTAAAATTGGCTGGCAAACATTAGTACTATCCAAAAGACCACCCATACCGACTTCCATGATGGCTACATCTACTTGCTCTGAGGCAAAGTAATCATAAGCTAGAGCTGTGATAATCTCAAACTCGGTTGTTCCCTGCAAATTGTCAGCCGATTCTCCCTCAAGCAAAGACTGATAGTCTGCCATGAGGGCTTCTAGCCTAGCCTCGGGAATGGATTCCCCATTAATGCTAATCTGATCCGTATAATGAATAAGATAGGGCGAGTTGAACACCCCAACTCTCAGCCCTAGGTTTTCCAGCATCTTTTTCAAAAAAGCAATGGTAGACCCCTTGCCATTGGTCCCTCCAATATGGATGACCTTAAGTTTGAGATGGGGATTGCCCCGCAGAGCTAGGAGTTCCACCATTCGTTCCAAACCAAAATGTGGTTGGTCCGTCCGGTAGTGGGCAATCCACTGATTGTTTTCAATTTCGTTCATATTACTTATATTGTTTTAAATCTAGATTTTCTGCATCATCTGCCAAACGAATGGCTGACGCAATTTCAACCGCCATCCTGTGACTGGCTACATCGTGCACGCGCACCACTTCTACACCCTGTCTCGCAGCGATAGTCGTTACATGAGCCGAAGCGGTGTCCCGATTTCGGAAACCGACTTCCGTCTCAGGATTGACTTCAAAGCCATTTTCCTCCAGGATATTAATGACAAATCGCTTACGCGAAACTCCAAGAAAAATCGGATAGCCTTGCTGGTGTAGTTTATCTAGATCCCGTAGAAGGAGTAGATTTTCCTTCTTGGTCAGACCAAAGCCAATCCCTGGATCCAGCAGAATATTTTCTCTTGCTATCCCAGCTTCCTCTGCTCTCGCTAGAGCTCGTTCAAAGAAAGCCTTCATCAAGTCTTTGATTGGCATTTTTTCAAAGCCAGCTAACTCTTCTTCTGTAAAAGCTTGTCCAAAGCCAAAATGCGGAAATATGAGCGAACTAGGGTGCTGAGGACGAACCATGACTGGATTAAACATGATAACCACTTTTGCTCCAGCCTTAGCAACCACATCCGCCATTTTCTCATCTCCCATGAGACCAGTGATATCATTGACCAGATTGGCACCAGCAGCCAAGGCGGCCTCTGCCACCTGACTTTTCCAAGTATCAATGGAAATGAGAACATCACTTTCCTCACGGATAGCTTTAATCACTGGAACAACACGCTGGATTTCCTCTTCTATCTCAACATAGCTACTGCCCGGTCGAGTCGATTCTCCACCGATATCTAGCATGCTCGCTCCTTCTGCTATCAATTTACGAGCCTGCTGGAGTGCCTGCTCAAGAGCAAAAAACTGACCACCATCCGAAAAGGAATCTGGTGTCACATTGATAATTCCGCAAATAGCTGTCTTTGCATGATTAGCTTTACTTGACATATCGGTCACTTCCTTAAGGTTCTTTACCATATTATCTCTCTATTTTACCATAAAAAGAAAAAGATGAACACGCTAGTATTCATCTTTTCCAAGCGGGCTAATGGTTTAGAATGATAGACCTAGATTTCTACTAATCAACACCAATAAGGCCAACAAACAAAATGCAATACCATTGAGAATCATATGAAGCAAAATGGACATCTCCAAACGCTCAGTCTTATAGGCTGTCCAAGTCAAAACCGTTGACATCCCTCCATAAATAATCACAGAAGGCAGATTGGTTGGCATATGAAGCAAGGCAAAGACGATTGCACCAACAACAAAGCCAAGTTTTTCTTTTCCACGGAAGATCTTTTTTGGAATAATTCCACGACACAAAATTTCTTCACAAATCGGCGCAATCAAGACTAGTAGGAAGAAAGTTGAAATCAAGGAACTATTCTGAACCAAACCATTCAGTATTGATTGGTTATTGGTTGTTGCCTCATTTGTTAGTCGAAGCAGGAGTGAACCCAAGAGATTTGTCGCAAAAATCACTAGATAACTCAGCACCAAGCGAGCCAAGTCTTTTGCCTTAAAAAAGGATAGATTAAAAGTAGCAAGTTGTGTTTTTCGTGCACCAATAATGAATACAATCAAAACGACTATGGATAGAGCACCTACTAAGAGCCCTGACTGTAAAATCGGAAACTGTTTGTTTGCTAAAAACAAAGCAAGTCCTATGGGAAATTGAGATAGAACAAAAGCTACCAAAAGGATGAGCACCCATTTCCCTCTGTTTAAAACCTCTTGCCAAATCGTCTTATCTTTCATGATGTACCTCCTTATAAGAAAAAGGGGAGACTCCCCTTTTTCTATTATACCATTTATAGCGCCATACTGATATAGTTAAGGATAAACAAGGCATCCAAAATCCAAATCATTACGTGCACATCCTTGGCTTGACCTTTGACAACTTTTGTCAAGGTGTATGTCAAGAAACCAACAGCAATCCCTTGTGTGATAGAGTAGCTGAATCCCATAAAGATAGATGT
Source organism: Streptococcus sp. FDAARGOS_256 (assembly GCF_002289235.2). Taxonomy (GTDB): domain Bacteria; phylum Bacillota; class Bacilli; order Lactobacillales; family Streptococcaceae; genus Streptococcus. The sequence continues at coordinate 1,764,746 of NZ_NTGM02000001.1, read as the reverse complement.
GAAGAAGGCAGGAACCGCTTCAGCCATATCATCCCAAGGGATATTTTTTAAGTTAGAAAGCATCATGATTCCGACAATAATCAAAATTGGTGCTGTTGCAGCTGTAGGAACAATCGCTAGAAGTGGGCTAAAGAAGCTAGATAGAGCAAAACAGATCGCAACCACTAGGGCTGTCAACCCAGTACGGCCACCAGCGCCGATACCCGCCGCAGACTCAACATAGGTTGTAACGTTTGAAGTACCTGCAATGGCACCTACTGAAGTTGCCACCAAGTCAGAGTAAAGAGCCTTGTCCAATTTAACTGACTCATGGTTTTCCCCACTTGTCGCAACGATACCAACTTTTTCACCAGTACCGATAAGAGTACCGATTGTATCAAAAATATCCGTCAATGAGAAAGCAAGAATAGCCATCAAGGTTTCTGGTAAACGTGAAGTGTTTGAAATCAAAGATCCTAAACCTTCTGAACCAAGAGCGGCACCAAACAAAGTTCCTAAATCATTAACCGCTGCTGAAAGATTGTTGCTAGCAAAGTCAATCCCTGATAATTTGACAACACCAACAGCAATGGCAAGGACAGTCGTTGTTAAAATAGAAAGAATGATTCCACCCTTGATGCCTTTAACAACAAAGAAGATGGTAATAGCCAAACCAGCAAGAGCCACCAATACTGCTGGAGTATTGAAGTCTACCAAGCCTGGAACAGCTGCTGAGTTTGCAGTAAGTGCAGCTTGAGCCTTGTCCGCTCCTTCACCTGCTACCGTATAAGTACCTGGATCGATTGAGAATTTCAAGAGACCAGCATTCTTAATTCCAACATAGGCAAGGAAAACACCAATACCAGCCGAAATAGCTGAACGAAGTGTTGTTGGAATAGATTCGATGATCATTTTACGAACATTTGTCAAGGTAATAATCAGTGAAATAATTCCACAAATGAAGACCATACCAAGAGCTTCTTTCCAAGTATAGCCCATCCCAAATACAACTGTAAATGTGAAGAAGGCATTTAGTCCCATACCTGGTGCTTGTGCGTATGGCAAATTAGCATAGAAAGCCATCATCAAAGTACCGACTACAGAACCGATAATCGTTGCCAAGAACACACCTTGAACAGGCATACCCGTTTGGGAAAGCATTTGAGGGTTTACAAAGAGAATATAACTCATTGCAAAGAATGTTGTTAAACCAGCAAGCACCTCTGTACGGACATCTGTCCCGTGCTCTTTTAGTTTAAATAGTTTGTCCATCTTTAATCTCCTTTTGTTTTTTACGAACAATATTAGTATTATATCATTTATCATTCACCTTTTCAATATGTTTGTTTGATTTATTTAATAAATCAAAGCAACTGTAGTTTTTGTTCTTATCTGCTTTTCTTCCTTCTTTTTGATATAATAGTAGACATCTTATCTGGAAACGACTAGGAAGGTTTATATGACTAAAAAAATTATCGCAGTCGATTTGGACGGAACCCTGCTAAATAATGAAAGCAAGCTCTCCGATTTCACCAAAGAGACGATCAAAAAAATTTCAGAAAAAGGACACCATGTCATCATCACGACAGGCCGTCCGTATCGTATGGCAAAAGACTTCTATCGTGAGCTAGAATTGCATACTCCCATGATTAACTTTAACGGCTCCCTTACCCATCTACCAGGACAGACTTGGGAGCATGAAAAGTGCCTGACCTTGGACAAAAAATACCTCCTAGACATGGTCAAGCGCACGGAGGACATCCAGGCTGATTTTATTGCGGGAGAATATCGAAAAAAATTCTATATCACGACACCGAATGAAGAAATTGCAGATCCTAAACTATTTGGCGTAGAGAACTTCCGGCCAGAAAATCAATTCAAACCTGAACGAGTAACCAAAGATCCCAACTGCATCCTCTTGCAAACAAGGGCTGAAGACAAATACGCTTTAGCGGACGAGATGAATCGTTTTTATCAGCACCAACTAGCTATCAATACCTGGGGCGGGCCCCTCAACATCCTCGAGTGTACTCCCAAGGGTGTAAACAAGGCTTTTGCTCTAGAGTACTTGCTCAATGTGATGAATCGTGATAAAAAAGACTTAATCGCCTTTGGTGATGAGCATAATGACACTGAAATGTTGGCATTTGCAGGCAAGGGATATGCTATGAAAAACGCCAATCCTGCTCTTCTTCCATATGCAGACGAACAACTTCCTCTGACCAACGAAGAAGATGGAGTTGCCCGCGCTTTACAAAATTTATTCTTATAAAAGGGAAGATTGCATGGTCGCAATCTTTCCTTTTTGTTTTCATTTTATTTTCACTAAAGCGGCTTATTTTCTGTATTTTTATATTAAATTTTCTATCGCCATTTTCACTTACCTCTCAAAACTATTGATATATTAATATTTTTAAAAAGTCATTTTATGAAAACTTTTACATCTTTTTAGAAAAAGTAGTTGATTTTTATATGAAAACGGTTTATACTTAAAGTTAGGCTTAAAGTTTTCTTAAACATACAGTCAAACATTTTATAAGGAGGAATGACAATAATGAGTATCGGAATCATTATTGCGAGCCACGGCGAATTTGCTGCGGGTATTCATCAGTCAGGATCTATGATCTTTGGTGAACAAGAAAAGGTTCAAGTTGTAACCTTTATGCCAAATGAAGGTCCAGATGACCTTTACGCTAAATTCAACAACGCTGTGGCTGCATTTGACGCAGAAGATGAGGTTCTAGTATTGGCTGACCTTTGGAGTGGATCTCCATTCAACCAAGCTAGCCGCGTAATGGGAGAAAATCCAGAACGTAAGTTTGCCATCATCACAGGACTGAACTTGCCGATGTTGATCCAAGCCTACACAGAGCGCCTTATGGACGCGAATGCAGGTGTGGATAAAGTCGCTGCGAATATCATTAAAGAAGCCAAAGATGGCATCAAGGCTCTTCCAGAAGCGCTTAACCCAGTTGAGGAAGTTGCAACTGCTGCAGCTGCTCCAGTTGCCCAAGCTGCTATTCCAGAAGGAACAGTTATCGGTGATGGTAAACTGAAAATCAACCTTGCTCGTCTAGACACTCGTCTCCTTCACGGTCAGGTTGCCACTGCTTGGACTCCAGATTCAAAAGCAGATCGTATCATCGTTGCTTCAGACAACGTTGCAAACGACGAGTTGCGTAAAGAATTGATCAAACAAGCAGCTCCTAACGGTGTAAAAGCTAACGTTGTCCCAATCCAGAAATTGATCGACGTTGCAAAAGACCCACGTTTCGGCGAAACTCATGCCCTTATCTTGTTTGAAACTCCACAAGATGCACTTCGTGCTATCGAAGGTGGCGTGCCAATCAAGACCCTTAACGTTGGTTCTATGGCTCACTCAACAGGTAAAACAATGATCAACAACGTTTTGTCTATGGACAAAGAAGACGTTGCAACCTTTGAAAAAATGCGTGACCTCGGTGTTGAATTTGACGTACGTAAAGTACCAAACGACACGAAAAAAGATTTGTTTGACTTGATTAAGAAAGCAAACGTTCAATAATGTTAATCTGTTTCTATCATTTTTGAAAACAGGATTAAATACTTTATTAAAACTAAATAGAAAAGGAATAAAACCATGTCAGATATTTCAATCATTTCTGCTATCTTGGTTGTAGTTGTTGCCTTCCTTGCAGGTCTTGAAGGTATCCTCGACCAATTCCAATTCCATCAACCAATCGTCGCATGTACCCTTATCGGACTTGCAACTGGTAACCTCGAAGCAGGGGTTATGCTTGGTGGATCTCTTCAAATGATCGCCCTTGGTTGGGCAAACATCGGAGCTGCCGTAGCTCCTGACGCTGCTCTTGCATCTGTTGCTGCAGCAATCATCTTGATCAAAGGTGGTAACTTTACTACTGAAGGTATCGCCGTTGCTACGGCAACAGCTATCCCTCTTGCCGTAGCTGGACTTTTCTTGACTATGATTGTTCGTACAATCTCAGTTGCCTTGGTTCACACTGCTGACGCTGCTGCTAAAGAAGGAAATATTGCGGCTGTTGAACGTGCTCACTTTGTTGCACTTCTTCTTCAAGGTCTTCGTATTGCAATCCCTGCTGCCTTCCTTATCGCTATCCCAGCTTCTGCCGTTCAAGATGCTCTTAAATTGATGCCAGACTGGTTGAACGGTGGTATGGCTGTTGGTGGTGCTATGGTCGTTGCCGTTGGTTACGCTATGGTTATCAACATGATGGCAACTCGTGAAGTATGGCCATTCTTCGCTATCGGTTTTGCTCTTGCAGCAATCTCTCAATTGACTTTGATTGCCCTTGGTGTCATCGGTGTTGCCCTTGCCTTCATCTACCTTAACCTTACAAAACAAGGTGGAAACGGTGGCGGCGGAGCTGCGACTTCTAACGACCCAATCGGTGATATCCTAGAAGACTACTAGAAAGGGGATCAATCATGGCTGAAAAAATTCAATTATCAAAATCAGATCGTCAAAAAGTTTGGTGGCGTTCACAATTCCTTCAAGGTTCTTGGAACTATGAACGTATGCAAAACTTGGGTTGGGCTTACTCTTTAATCCCAGCTATCAAAAAATTGTACACTAAAAAAGAAGACCAAGCGGCTGCTCTTGAGCGTCACCTTGAATTCTTCAACACTCACCCATACGTCGCTGCTCCAATCATGGGGGTTACTCTTGCACTTGAAGAAGAGCGCGCTAACGGTGTTGAAATCGACGACGCGGCTATCCAAGGGGTTAAGATCGGTATGATGGGACCTCTTGCTGGTATCGGTGACCCAGTATTCTGGTTTACAGTTCGTCCTATCCTTGGAGCCCTTGGTGCATCACTTGCTGCATCTGGTAACATTGTTGGTCCTCTTCTCTTCTTCTTTGGATGGAATGCTATCCGTATGGCCTTCCTATGGTATACACAAGAGTTCGGTTACAAAGCTGGATCTGAAATCACTAAAGACATGTCTGGTGGTATCTTGAAAGACATCACCAAAGGAGCATCTATCCTTGGTATGTTCATCCTTGCCGTTCTTGTACAACGTTGGGTATCTATCAACTTTACTGTGAACCTTCCAGGTAAACAATTGGCAGAAGGTGCTTATATCAACTTCCCAGAAGGCGCTGTAACAGGTGGAGAATTGAAGGGAATCCTTGGTCAAGCACTCAGCGGATTGAGCTTGGATAGCGTTCAACCACAAACACTTCAAGGACAGTTGAACTCATTAATTCCAGGATTGATGGGACTTCTCCTTACTTTCCTTTGCATGTGGTTGCTTAAGAAAAAAGTATCACCAATCGCAATCATCCTTGCTCTCTTTGCAGTAGGTATTGCAGCTCGTTTCTTCGGTATCATGTAATCCAAGCAATTGAGAATATAGATAAAAAAGAATCAGGATTAAACCTGATTCTTTTTGTGTATCAACTTTTTCTTCTAGTCAGATAATGCAAGCCCCCAATCACCACTGCTAGGATGGCTACATAGACGACTTGGGTGGTTTCTAAAGGTACATACGCTCCTTGCAATATAAAGGTGTTGGCAAGTACGCCAACAAGGGCGGCAAGGCTCAAAAACGTGAGCAAGAGCAACTTGTATCGATTAAATGGCAGACTGACCTTAGCAACTAGACACAAACCATTGACCAAAGCAAGGAGGAAGCAAATAAATTTGACCTGACCTGGGACAGTGATAAAGAAGTTCGTCAGGAGAACACTAGCAACCAGAATGCCTCCACCAATCGCAGCATTGGTCAAAATATCTCGCATAAAATTTGTGCTGACCTTTTCTTTATTGGACTCAAAAGTCAGGAAGAAGGATGGAATCCCAATCGTAATGGCTGAAATGATTGTAAACTGAATGGGGATAAAGGCAAATTCCAAACCAAATACCACACTCAAAATGGCAAAAACGATGGAGAAGAAGGTCTTTGTTAGAAAAAGAGAGGCTACCTTTTGGATGTTGTTAATGACCCGGCGTCCTTCCATCAAGATATCATAAAATACTGCAAAGTCATCTGTGAGAAAAACAATATTGGATACACTTTTGGCTGCACTCGTAGCCCCCTTCATGGCAAAACTAATATCTGCTTTCTTGAGAGCCAGAACATCATTGACTCCATCACCACTCATGGCAACTGTTTTACCAGCATTTTGCAAAATAGATACCATCTTTTGCTTCTGTTCAGGTGTCACACGTCCAAATATTTCGTGTTCCAAGACCACTCTTTCAAAGTCATCATCGCTCACCTTGGTCATATCAATAGCCCGCGCTTCTTCCTTAAAACCTGCCTTACGAGCCACCCCATATACAGCCACATGATTATCACCACTGATAATCTTCACTTCAACACCTTGAGATTCGAAATAGTCAAAGGTTTCCTTGGTATTGTCCTTAATCTCATCTGACAAAACGACGTGGCCTAGTAGTTCCATATTAGCTGGACTAGTAATCTGGTCCTTGCTATGAGCGAGTGTTAAGATTCGAAAACCTTGCTGTTTCAGATGCTCATAGTAGGCATCCATCGGCTGGGTAAAGCCTAGAAATTCATAGGCTCCGAAGAAATAGGTCCCACTGTCTTTTACTTGGACAAAGGAATACTTGTTTTTACTTGAAAAGGCACCAACTTCTTGAACTTCCCACTTTTTCTCACAGGTTAAGTAAGTCTTCAGAGCTCGGGAAGTTGCATTTTCATCCTCGAAATAAGCCAGATAAGAAGATAGTTTCTCTGCCACATTAGCATCCATTTCTTGGACCTTCATATTCCCCGTCGTGATAGTTCCTGTCTTATCAAAACAAAGAACATCTACTCGCGCCAAGGTCTCTACACAGTATAGTTCCTGCACCAGAACCTTCTTTTTGGCCAGCTTCATAGTCGCTACTGCTAGGGAAACGCTAACCAGGAGAATCAAGCCCTCTGGAATCATACCGACCAAGGCGCCTGAACTTCCCAAAACAATCTCAACATAAGTCCGTCCTAGACTAAAACCTCTGACATAAAGCAGAATGGCAACTGGCACCAGCAAGATGGAGACGATTTTTAAAATCTTATCCATATAATCGCGCAGTTGAGAAGGGTATTTTTTGAATTCCTTGCTGGATTTTGCAAGTTTGTTAATATAGCTATCTGGACCCACAGCCGTTGCCATAACCAGACAAGTACCGCTGACGACATTGCTTCCGCTCATCAGCTTGTCACCAACTGTTTTAAAGACCGAATCACTTTCACCCGTCAGCAAGGACTCATCAACTTCAATATTCCCTTCAAGAACTTCTGCATCGACAGGCACCTGATCACCCAGATTGAGATGCAGATACTCCCCTAGAACGATGTCCTCCGGATCAATCTCGATCGTTTGACCATCTCGGTTGACTCTGTACTTACTTTTACCAAGTAAACTTAGCTTTTCCAAAGCATTTTTTGAACGCACTTCTTGGAAAATCCCAATGGCTGTATTGATAGCAATCACACCTAAAAAGAGCATATTTTCAAATCGCAAGGTTGTGGCTACCAGAACTGCCAGAGCCAAGTTCATGGCATTAAAGAAGGTAAAGATATTTGAAACGACGATTTCCTTGGTTGTTTTATAGGGTTTAATATCGCTGATGTTTCGTTGACGATTCTTGATGTCTTGACTGCTTAAATACTTCATTTCTACTCCGATATCCTTTTGTACTACTATAGTAACACATATCTTTTTCTCTGTCACTTAAAGACTCAAAATAGGAAGAACTCCCTTGGCAAGCATCATCTATCGCCACTTCAAGAAGGACTTAAAAAAGAAGCTAGGATTTCCCTAACCTCTTTTCTTTATACTTTATTCTGCCAAGGCACCCATTGGATCCCATGGTGCAAGTACGATTGGTTCTGCTTCATAAGCAGCTCGTTCTTCTGCTGTTAGTAATTCTTTACGGACAACGATTTGGTAAGTGTATTCATCCATCCAAGCATCTGAGGCAACGAAGTAACCATCTGTACCGACCTTGTCTCCCCATGAGTTTTCAACCTTCCACTTGGTTGACTTGCCATTTTCATCCAAATCCACACCTGTCAAGACCATGGCGTGGGTCATCAAGCTTTCGCTGTAGTCCAAACGTCCAGCCTTGTCTTGAGTGAGTTGAATATCCATGCTTGACTCAAAGTCATAAACATCTGTCGCAAGGATTCCAGCTTTACGATTGCTGAGCTGACCGACATCTGAACCAAACCAAACAGTCTCACCTGTTTGCATTTGGGCAATCGCCAATTCTTTCAAGCGCTCCATTGGAACGTTGATGTAGCGAACTGCACGGCTACCAACCACATTTCCTAACATCTCAACTGTGTAAGATTTGCCGTAAGGCTTGTCAGCAGTTGGAGCATTGATAACAGAAACATAATCTTCTAGAGGAAGGTCGACATATTTCTTGTAAAACTCTTGTGGCGTGATACCCTTTTCGCTTTGGTAGTTATCATCCTTATCGCGATAAGCAAAGTCAAATTTACGTGGTGGAAGTCCTAGTGACATAGCAAGGAAGTTAAAGATTTCTTGCAAGAGGTCTTCTTTCTTAGCTTGAACAGTCGCTTGGTCTGCACCAGAAGCGAGCAAGTCACGCAAGATTTGAGCATCTTGACGAAGCAATTTGTTGAGGATGGCATTGAGCTCACGGCTACTGCTAGATGAAACAGACTCAGGATAAACAGACTTGGGAACGACACCGTATTTCTCAAAGAGGGCAACGACCATATCCCACTGTCCACCGTCTTGTTGTGGAGTTTGGAGTAGGAAGCTAACCTTACGGCTCGTCAATTCTTGGTCTGCAGTCGCAATCACTTGCTCCAAAAACCAGTTGGATTTCTCGTACTTGTCCCAGAAGAATGTGTGGGCTTGTGACAACTCAAAGTTTTCCAGTTTGTATTGAGAGATGAGTTTGTGGCGGAAGGTGTTGAGAGCTGCAAACATCCAGCAACGACCAGACGCTTTCTGGTTAGTAACCTTGTCCTTGGTCAAATCCAATGAGAAAACAGGTGTATTGTCTACATGGCTTTGGCGACGTTCCAGGGCTGCAAAAATTCCGTTATGGCTGGCAGCATTTTCAATCGCTTGGTATTTGACATTTGCTTCATAGTTAGCAAATAATTTATCTGTAAATGATTCTTGAATCGCGTTCATAGATTCCTCCTTTTATTCTACTGTCTATTATAACTCTTTTCACAAAGGAAGCAACTGAAAAACGAAAAAGGCAAGGACATTCTCCTCACCTTTTCTAACATAAACCCAATTAAGCAATACTAGCAAGGAGATTTTCTAACTCCTCCTTGGTCAAACGACGCCATTCTCCTCGTTCTAAGTTCTCATCCAAAACTAAAGTTCCCATCGTCAAACGTTGTAGGTTCACCACTTCCTTGCCACAGTAGGCCACCATTCGTTTGACTTGATGGAACTTCCCTTCAGCAATGGTCACACGAACCAGACTTTGATTTTTTTTTGGATCTACTGATACAAACTCCAGTTTAGCTGGCTGGCAGGTAAAGTCCTTGAGCGGAATCCCCTTAGCAAATGTCTCCACGTCTTCTTGGCTCATGATTCCCTCGACTTGAGCCAAATAGGTCTTATCCACATGACGTTTTGGTGAAAGAAGAGCATGGGCAAGCTGGCCGTCATTGGTCAAAAGCAGGAGGCCATGCGTGTCAATATCCAAGCGCCCTACTGGAAAAACTTCCTTGGTCCGAGCAATATCATCCAACAAGTCCAACACTGTTCTGTGTTTAGAATCCTCAGTCGCTGAAATGACTCCTTGGGGCTTGTTCATCATGTAGTAGACAAACTCCTCGTACTCTAGCACTTGACCATCAAAGCGAATTTCGTCTTTTTCTTCATTTATTTGCAATTTTGCTGATTTTTCTTTCTTGCCATTGACCGTCACGCGTCCAGCCTTGAGCAAGTTTTTGACCTCCGTCCGACTTCCCACAGCGCATGCAACTAAAAATTTATCTAATCTCATAAAACTATTATATCATACTCAAAAGGAGGCTGGTACAATGACCAACCAACTATGCACCCTTAAAGCCAATGATTCTCAGTCACCAACGTTTTTATCCACTAATTTTTATAAACTACATAGAAAATTTTTCATCTCATTTTTTCATCTCATTAAAGTGAACTTTGTCCATGCTCTCTATGATTTGCATTAAGGTTTTACTATTTTGCACTATTTCATCCGCTCTAATTGGTCGGTGTGACAAGACGTTTATAAAAGTAAGCAACTCTCCCAGCTTACGCTTCTTGTTGTTCCCTAATGTTTTTCCTGTAGCTTCATAGTATAGAGATTCTATTTCGGCTTGATTAGACTTTTGTGGAAGAAGATTCGTTTTTTTAAAGTTTAAAAATTCTTCAAAAATACGCCTCATACTATTAGCCGCGTGATAAATCTCGCACTGTTCCAATTCATCTGTATATTTATCTTTCAATATATAGATTTCTTGAAATAATTTCTTATACGGAGCAATATTCCCTTGACAAGTTCGTATTTCGCTATAAAAATTGTTACTTGAATTTTTATATATTTCAAAAATTCCGTAATTAGTGTCCGCAGTTTTTATTCCATATGTAATTTGACAAAAATCATTCCAAGAATGAGTAAGTAAAAATATTTGAGGAAAATTTTCGGACAGTATCTTTTTAACTATCTCTAAAACATAGAACTTATTAGAATCATCAAGACTTGATATCGGATCATCTATTACTACAAGTTTAATTTCAGGCTTAAATTTTTTCTGCTCTTTATCACTGTATAATTCAAAGTAAAAATACAATAATGCTAAAAGGTTTTTCTCTCCCTCACTGATATTATCAATTGTTAGGTCGCAATCTTCAAGGGTATGTCTCAAATAATAATTATTGTCCTTTAAGCTTAATGTAATCTGAATTCCTAAACTACTTAACACTTCGTTTAAGAAATCCATAAAATCAATATATTCAGATTTGCTTTCTTCTAAAGTTCGTATTTCCCCTAAAAGTTCCTTATTTCTATTTTCAATTTTCTCAATTTCTGCTTCATTTTTTTGAATATTTTTAATTTTTTCTGAAATATTGGCTTCTTCGATAGCAATTGCAATTGTTCCCTTCGTAATTCTTTCAATATTGCCGATTGAAGTATTTATTTCGTCTAACTTTTTCTTATGTATATCCTGAATTTCTTTGGATCTTTTACTGACTTCTTTTTCAAATTCTAAAATATAATCTTCTATTTTTATTGATTTATCCATATTTAGAATCTTTCTTTCAATTTCCTCCATAAGATGAGTGGTATATTCTAAATAATCAAAATTAAATATTTTATCTATCTCTTCTTTAGAACATCCAAGAACAGATAAATTCCCCTTAATTCTTTCAGCATTATCAATGTTTTTTATATTACTATCTAAACACTCCTTAATTGCTTCTAATCTAAAGATATCTTTCTGCTTAGAATCTTCTTTATATCTTCTAATAGAATCTTTTACATCTTCAAGATTAAAATTATTATGACAGAACTTACATATAGTATCCGATTCATCATGTAACGAAACACCTTTCTCCAGCCATCTAATTACCTCAGAAGTCGGTATGTCACTGGTCAGTATATATTTTTTTTACAAAGCATCGAATAAAAATTCTTTATCATCAGCAAGAATCTCTTGTATTTTCAGTTCGGGAAGTTGAGTCCTTGTTATTCTATCTTTTTCCTTTTCCAACTCATCACTGTCAGCAATAAACCTTTTAATATACTCTCGATTGTTCACTTTTAGTGCATTTTCTAAATCTGCCGAGTATTGTTCTATGACTTCTTCAACTTTAAGTTTAGATTGCTTTTTATTGATATTTGCAGTTCCTTTTTTATTATCGTGAATACTATCAATCTTTTCTCGAATAGTCTGCCGGTTTTGAGTATTTTTCTTTTTTCGCTCCGTAACGTCTTCTATTTGTTTTTGTAATTCTGCAATCTCTTTTGCGATATCTGCATCTTTTTTACTAAAAGAAACTTTAATTCCCCTAATAGTAGAGTCACTATTATCTAATAACAATCGATTTTTTACATAGTCTCTATTAAAAAATCGAATTGACTCTTCCGTGGTATCTTTTTTAGAGTATTCCTCAACGATCCCTTTAGACAGTGAACTCTTTCCCCTACCATTATAGCCAAACAGTATATTTTTCTGTTTGAAGAACTTCTCTGGAGTAGAATAATTTTTAAACGACTTATAAGTGTAATTTTTAATGGCTTCAATCATAATATAAACCTCCTTGTTATTATATTATAACACATTTTTAAAGAGTATCTGTTCGCATTATCTATAAAAAATACTTGGCACTTCCTCTATAGCGAGTAATGAGGAGCTCATCAAATAAAGCATGGAAGATTTATATAGAGAAATTCGATAAAAATATAGAAACTATCTAGCTTACCAATTTTGCGAAACTATGAAATTATATCATACTCAAAAGGAGGCTGGTACAATGACCAACCTCCTTTTCTTTTCATACTCTTCAAAAATCTCTTCAAACCGCGTCAACGTCCATCTGCAACCTCAAAACAGTGTTTTGAGCTGACTTCGTCAGTTCTATCAACAACCGCAAAGCAGTGCTTTGAGTAGCCTGCGGCTAGTTTCCTAGTTTGCTCTTTGATTTTCATTGAGTATCAGATTTAAGAAATTAACTTCCTCGTCTCCAGAAAATAGCTAAGACAACCATAGCACCTAAAACAGCTGGAACAATAGCTATCCCCGCTAGGTTTGGACCCCAAGTCCCAAAGAGCAGGTGCCCCAAAGAAGCACCAATCCAGCCGAGAAACATTTTCCCAAAGCATCCCATGCTTTCTCCGCGATTGGTTAAAGCACCTGCCAAGAGTCCCACTAGGAGACCAACAAACATACTTCCAAGCATAGCTTCTCCTTAAATTGCCCAGTCTCCATTACGGAAGAGTGGTACGCGTGTTCCATCCTCACGGATACCATCGATATCCATTTGATTCGAACCAATCATAAAATCCACGTGAACATCTGAACGGTTAAGTCCAGCAGCTTCAAGCTCTTCTTCGCTCATCTCTGCACCACCAACAACGCTAGTCGCATAGGCTGCACCGATAGCCAAGTGGTTTGAAGCATTCTCATCAAAAAGGGTGTTAAAGAAGGTAATCCCTGACTGAGAAATTGGGCTTGGATCTGGTACCAAGGCACATTCACCCAAGGCACGTGCACCCGCATTTTCAAAGACAAGGTCCTTCATGACCTGATCACCCTTTTCAGCAGTAATGTCTACGATTTGACCATCCTTGAAGGTTACTTTAATACCTTCGATGATATTTCCGTTGTAGCTAAGTGGTTTTGTAGAGGTTACATAGCCATCTGCACGACGGAAGTCAGGCGCTGTAAAGACTTCTTCTGTTGGCATATTTGGCAAGAATCCTTCTCCCTGTGCATTGATAGCACCAGCTGATTCCCAAACGTGGTTCTTTGGCAAACCAAGAGTCAAATCTGTCCCTGGCGCTGTGTAGTGAAGGGCTGAGAATTGTTCTTTATTGAGCATTTCTGCCTTGCTCTTGAGGATGGCTGCATGTTCTTCCCAAGCCTTAACTGGATCTTCTTCGTAGACTCGGCAAGTTTTGAAGATTTGATCCCAAAGAAGATCCACTGCTTCTTCATCGCTCGCAGCATTTGGAAAGACTTTCTTAGCCCATTCAAGTCCAGCTGCAGCTGCTACAGTCCAGCTAACCTTGTTGGATTGCGTTGCGATACGCATTGGCTTCATCGCAAGTCCCATAGCTTTGGCAGAAGCTGAAAGCTTGTCAGCATCCACTCCGTTCAAGGCACCTGGGTCAGAAGAACGGACACCGAGACGGCTAGCCTTGTTTTCCAAGAGGTAGTTCATCTCAGCAATCTTGTATTCTGGTACATTGTCCAAACGCTCCATTGGCGCGTGGAGGAATTTCTCGCGATTTACAAAGTCATCTGCCCATTGAACGATAACTTCGTGTGCTCCAAGTGCATAAGCTTCTTTGACGATTAAGTGAGCCAACTCACGTTGCTCCACATCGATAGAGAGAGCCAAAGTGTGACCCGGTTGCACATTCACACCGTTTGCAACCAAAAGCTTAGCGTATTTTTCTAGATTTTCTTTAAAATTTGGTAAAACCATTCTATTCTTCCTTTTCTTTTGTTATTTTTCCTTCAGAGCAGAAAATAATCCTGCTAAAGCAATGGCACCAGACAAGAGCGCTGTCGATAGGATAATTGTTTCATCTGCCAGCTCTAGCTGATAGTCAAAAACCTTTTCAGCTGGTTTATCTTCCGCAAAAATCCTAAGCTTCATAAAGATGTTCTCCATTCTAATTCTTAAAATAACTCATCAAACAAACTCAACTGGTTATCCTCTGGCATATTACCAAGAATCCCCATTTCATCCATCTTTTCAACCAAGGTTGATGAAAGTCCACCACGCTTGCGCAGTTCTGTCTTAGAGAGGAACTCACCCTCTTCACGCGCACGCACCAACTGCTTAGCAACGTTCTCTCCCAGACCATCCATTGCTACAAATGGTGGGATGAGGGTATCTCCATCAATGATGAATTCAGTCGCATCACTACGGTATAGATCTAACTTGCCAAACTTAAAGCCACGTTCCCACATTTCATTGACAATCTCAAGAGTTGTATAGAGGTCAATTTCCACATTAGAGGCTTCATTATTCTTCCTTTTTTCAGCGATTTCTTCCATTCTACGCTTAATGGCATCCAAGCCCGCACCCATGGTCTTGATATCAAAGGCCTTGGCGCGGATAGAGAAGTAAGCACAGTAATAATAAATCGGATGGTGAACCTTGAAGTAGGCTACACGCAAGGCCATCATAACGTAGGCTGCCGCATGGGCCTTAGGGAACATATACTTGATTTTCCCACAGGACTCGATATACCACTCTGGCACCTTATTGGCCTTCATGGCTTCGATATAGCCATTTCTCTCCTCTTCGGAGATCTTCAACCACAAGCCCTTACGTACCCGTTCCATGATGGTAAAGGCCATCTTAGGTTCAAGACCCGCATGCATGAGGTAAACCATGATGTCGTCCCGACAACCGATAACGGTTGATAGGTCCGCAATTCCTTGCTTGATCAAATCCTGGGCATTTCCCAACCACACATCGGTACCGTGGGATAGACCAGACAGCTGAAGTAACTCCGCAAAAGTCGTCGGATGCGTTTCATCGACCATCCCACGTACAAAGTTGGTTCCAAATTCTGGAATCCCCAGCATACCCGTTGGCGTTCCGATTTGTTCAGGAGTCACACCTAGCACATCAGTCCCAGAAAAGAGGGCCATGACACCTTCATCATCCATAGGAATTTCATTAGGATCAATCCCAGACAAGTCCTGCAGTTTCCGAATCATGGTCGGATCATCATGTCCCAGCACATCGAGTTTGAGGACGTTCTCATCGATATCGTGGAAGTTAAAGTGAGTCGTCTGCCATTCAGCCGTCACGTCATCTGCTGGATACTGAACAGGCGTAAAGTCGTAAACATCCATGTAGTTAGGAATAACAACAATTCCCCCCGGGTGTTGTCCCGTTGTGCGCTTGACACCAGCTGCACCTTGAGCAAGGCGTTCCACCTCTGCATCACGATAAAACTTCCCATAGTCTCTCTCGTAGCCCTTGACAAATCCATAGGCAGTCTTGGCAGCCACCGTACCAACCGTTCCTGCACGGAAGGCATATTCCTCACCAAAGATATCACGCACATCCAAGTGGGCGCTAGGCTGGTCTTCTCCCGAGAAGTTCAAGTCAATATCGGGAACCTTATCTCCATCAAAACCAAGGAAGGTCTCGAAAGGAATATCCTGTCCATTTTTGCTGAGTTTGTGGCCACAGTTTGGACAGTCCTTATTAGGCATATCAAAACCTGAACCATAAGAACCATCGGTGATAAACTCGCTGTACTGACACTGACCACAGACGTAGTGTGGAGAGAGAGGATTAACCTCCGTAATCCCAATCATAGTCGCAACAAAACTGGACCCAACAGACCCACGAGAACCAACCAAGTAGCCCCGTTCATTGGAACGTTGCACCAGCATCTGCGATGCCAGATAAATCACGGCAAATCCATTCCCCAGAATAGAAGTCAATTCTTTTTCAATCCGCAAATCAACAATATCTGGCAGCGGATTTCCATAAATCTCAAAAGCTTTCTTGTAGGTCAGCTCGGCGACCGTTTCTTCCGCCTTGTCAATGAAAGGTGTGTACAAGTCACCCTTAACAACCTCAACAGGTTCAAAGATATCTGCCAAGGCATTGGTGTTTTCAATGACTAATTTGCGTGCTAAATCTTCTCCCAAGAAAGCAAATTCATCCAACATTTCATTGGTCGTTCTAAAATGAGCCTTCGGTAGCGGTGCTGGTTGGGCATGTTCACCATGACCGATGGTTCGGTTAATCATAGCCCCTTGGCCCAAACTACGGACAATAATTTCACGGTAAATCTCTTCTTCCGGTTCGATATAGTGGACATTTCCCGTAGCTAGAACAGGCTTGCCAAGACGGTCCCCAACCTCTATCAAACTCTTGATAATAGTCTGGAGTTCCTCCATATCCTTGACCTGCTCCTTGGCAATCAAGGGAGCATAGATAGCTGGTGGCATGACCTCGATAAAGTCATAATACTTGGCCACTTCAACCGCCGCGTCCACACCTTGGGAAACGACTGCGTCAAAAACTTCACCCTCGGAGCAAGCCGACCCCAAAATCAAGCCCTCCCGATGGGCATCTAGAACCGTTCTCGGAATCCGTGGCACCCCTTCAAAATACTTGGTGTTAGACAAAGAAACCAGCTTAAAAATATTTTTTAAACCAACTTGATTCTTGACATAAATGGTCGCATGTTTAATCCGAGCTTTTTTATAAGAATCTGGACTGATTAGATCAATATTGAGTCTAGCCAGATCGGTCACACCATGTTTTTCTGCTACCTCTTTGATAAAGATGAAAAGCAGACGACCAGTAGCTTCCGCATCATAATTAGCCATGTGGTGGTGTTCAAGTGCTACACCAAAACGCTTAGTCAAAGGTCCCAAACCATGGCGTTTATACTCCGGATAGAGGTTTCTAGCAAACTCCAGCGTATCGATAACTGGCTGGCTAATCTTAGGCAGACCATGACGCTCATAGTTGGCATTCATAAAGCCAACGTCAAAGGTGGCATTGTGAGCAACTAAAACTGTATCCTTGCAAAACTCTTGGAATTCTTGTAAAACTTGTTCCAGTGGTTTGGCATTTTTAACATGATCATCTGTAATACCTGTTAACTCAGTAGTAAAGGCTGACAAGGGATGCCCAGGATTGATAAATTCATCAAATTCGGCAATAACATTTCCCTTATACATCTTAGAGGCTGCAACCTGAATCAAATCATTATAGATAGCTGAAAGTCCCGTCGTCTCCACGTCAAAGACCACATAGGTCGCTTCTGACAAGCCCATCTTCACTTCGTTGTAAACGATAGGGACACGGTCCTCCACGATATTGGCTTCCATTCCATAGATCAGCTGGATTCCAGCTTTCTTAGCTGCCTTGTAGCCATGTGGGAAGGATTGAACATTTCCATGGTCCGTGATGGCAACCGCCTTGTGCCCCCACTTAGCAGCTGTCGCAACGATCTCCTCTACCTCTGGTAGAGCATCCATAGTCGACATATTTGTATGGGCATGAAACTCAACCCGACGCTCACCTTCTGGCATCAAGTCCTTCCGCTCATAGTGAACAACTTCCTGCACATCCTGGACGTTCATGGTCAAATCACGTGTGAAGTTATTCATCTCCACATTCCCACGAACTCGGAGCCAAGAATTCTTCTTAATGATGTCAAACTTCTGAGCTTCTTCTTCATTCTTAACCCATTTTTGCATTGAAAAACTTGAAGTGTAGTCTGTCATTTTAAAGTTGATCAAAACGCGACCAGTTCTGGTCACCTTATGCTCCACATCAAAAACGACCCCTTCAAAGACCAGGCGATTTTCCTCAGTCGTCACGTCAATCATCTGGGTAACTTCAGCCTTATCTAGTTTAGGCTTGGCCGCAGCCTTTTTAGCCTGAAAATCAAAGGCTGGCTTCTCTTCTACTGGAGGAGGAGCCATTTGTTCCAGTTGCTCCATAGCCCGGAGCGCTTCCTCATTGGCAGCTTGAACAATCTGTTCATTCTCCGTATGGAATGCTTCCTCCTGCTCTTGTGTAAGAGCATCGTTCTTTTCTATTTGACAAACAAAAGCTGGAAAACCAAACTTTTCGAGTTGCTTTGCCAAATTAGGAAGATGATTCTTCTTAAAGTGCTCCTTATCAATCGCCTCTGAACCTTCAATAATGAGTTGATTTCCTTCCGCACGAACTTGCAAGTTCTGGTAAAGAGATTTAAACCCTTGACTTGCCCACGGACCTTCAGAAAAAGCCTCTCTATAGTAGGCCTGCAAGAGTTCATTAGAGAATTCTTGAGAAAGAGCCTTGATTTCGAAAACAGCTCGGTTTCCTGTCTTAGAAAATTCTTCACCAAGCCCTTTCTTTAACTCTAAAAAGATTTCAATCGGTAAAATATTAGAAAATACAAAATGAAATTCCCAAATCTTACTAATTTTATGAACCACAACACGCTCAATTCTGGCATCAACAAGAGCAGGATCCCGTCTCAATTGATCAGAGATTCCTAGTTGATTCATTAAAATTTCAAACTTACTTGACATTCATTTTCCTCACATTATTCTCTTACTATTTTACCATAATTAAAGAAAATATATAGTCACTACCATTCCTTAAGCACTGCTAGTTTACACAAATTTGTTCCGTAAACAAAAAAGAAGACTCTCAGAATCTCCTAAGTAAATAAAAAAAGATACCCAAAAGTATCCTCGTAATCGATCGGGAAGACAGGATTCGAACCTGCGACACCTTGGTCCCAAACCAAGTACTCTACCAAGCTGAGCTACTTCCCGCGTTAAATAAAAAAATGCACCCTAGAGGAGTCGAACCTCTAACCGCCTGATTCGTAGTCAGGTACTCTATCCAGTTGAGCTAAGGGTGCTCATCATTATATGCCGAGGACCGGAATCGAACCGGTACGATCGTTACCAATCGCAGGATTTTAAGTCCTGTGCGTCTGCCAGTTCCGCCACCCCGGCCTCTCTAAGCGAACGACGGGATTCGAACCCGCGACCCCCACCTTGGCAAGGTGGTGTTCTACCACTGAACTACGTTCGCATCGACCTCTTATTCTATATAAAAAAATGCCGGCTACATGACTTGAACACGCGACCCTCTGATTACAAATCAGATGCTCTACCAACTGAGCTAAGCCGGCTACTTTCTATTATGCGGGTTAAGGGACTTGAACCCCCACGCCGTTAAGCGCCAGATCCTAAATCTGGTGCGTCTGCCAATTCCGCCAAACCCGCAAATATGACCCGTACTGGGCTCGAACCAGTGACCCATTGATTAAAAGTCAATTGCTCTACCAACTGAGCTAACGAGTCTAAAATAACTTCCGTTATCTTAAACGGTCCCGACGGGAATCGAACCCGCGATCTTCGCCGTGACAGGGCGACGTGATAACCGCTACACTACGGGACCTATGGGAGTTAACGGGATCGAACCGCTGACCCTCTGCTTGTAAGGCAGATGCTCTCCCAGCTGAGCTAAACTCCCAAAGGGCGGAGTCTAGCTCAGCCAACGGTAAGAAACTTCGTTTCTCTCATCCGCCGATTGTAATTTCGATTTCCTCTCAATTACAACTGAGCTAAACTCCCTCGAGCTAAGCGACTTCCATATCTCACAGGGGGCAACCCCCAACTACTTCCGGCGTTCTAGGGCTTAACTGCTGTGTTCGGCATGGGTACAGGTGTATCTCCTAGGCTATCGTCACTTAACTCTGAGTAATACCTACTCAAAATTGAATATCTATCAAATCTCAAGAAAACCTCACACTTCGTATTCTCAGTTACTTTGGATAAGTCCTCGAGCTATTAGTATTAGTCCGCTACATGTGTCGCCACACTTCCACTTCTAACCTATCTACCTGATCATCTCTCAGGGCTCTTACTGATATAAAATCATGGGAAATCTCATCTTGAGGTGGGTTTCACACTTAGATGCTTTCAGCGTTTATCCCTTCCCTACATAGCTACCCAGCGATGCCTTTGGCAAGACAACTGGTACACCAGCGGTAAGTCCACTCTGGTCCTCTCGTACTAGGAGCAGATCCTCTCAAATTTCCTACGCCCGCGACGGATAGGGACCGAACTGTCTCACGACGTTCTGAACCCAGCTCGCGTGCCGCTTTAATGGGCGAACAGCCCAACCCTTGGGACCGACTACAGCCCCAGGATGCGACGAGCCGACATCGAGGTGCCAAACCTCCCCGTCGATGTGAACTCTTGGGGGAGATAAGCCTGTTATCCCCAGGGTAGCTTTTATCCGTTGAGCGATGGCCCTTCCATACGGAACCACCGGATCACTAAGCCCGACTTTCGTCCCTGCTCGAGTTGTAGCTCTCGCAGTCAAGCTCCCTTATACCTTTACACTCTGCGAATGATTTCCAACCATTCTGAGGGAACCTTTGGGCGCCTCCGTTACCTTTTAGGAGGCGACCGCCCCAGTCAAACTGCCCGTCAGACACTGTCTCCGATAGGGATAACCTATCCGGGTTAGAGTGGCCATAACACAAGGGTAGTATCCCAACAACGTCTCCTTCGAAACTGGCGTCCCGATCTCATAGACTCCTACCTATCCTGTACATGTGGTACAGACACTCAATATCAAACTGCAGTAAAGCTCCATGGGGTCTTTCCGTCCTGTCGCGGGTAACCTGCATCTTCACAGGTACTAAAATTTCACCGAGTCTCTCGTTGAGACAGTGCCCAAATCATTACGCCTTTCGTGCGGGTCGGAACTTACCCGACAAGGAATTTCGCTACCTTAGGACCGTTATAGTTACGGCCGCCGTTTACTGGGGCTTCAATTCATACCTTCGCTTACGCTAAGCACTCCTCTTAACCTTCCAGCACCGGGCAGGCGTCACCCCCTATACATCATCTTACGATTTAGCAGAGAGCTGTGTTTTTGATAAACAGTTGCTTGGGCCTATTCACTGCGGCTGACGTAAAGTCAGCACCCCTTCTCCCGAAGTTACGGGGTCATTTTGCCGAGTTCCTTAACGAGAGTTCTCTCGCTCACCTGAGGCTACTCGCCTCGACTACCTGTGTCGGTTTGCGGTACGGGTAGAGTATGTTTAAACGCTAGAAGCTTTTCTTGGCAGTGTGACGTCACTAACTTCGCTACTAAACTTCGCTCCCCATCACAGCTCAATGTTATAGATATAAGCATTTGACTCATATCACACCTCACTGCTTAGACAGACACTTCCATTCGTCTGCTTTAGTTAGCCTACTGCGTCCCTCCATCACTACATACTCTAGTACAGGAATATCAACCTGTTGTCCATCGGATACACCTTTCGGTCTCTCCTTAGGTCCCGACTAACCCAGGGCGGACGAGCCTTCCCCTGGAAACCTTAGTCTTACGGTGGACAGGATTCTCACCTGTCTTTCGCTACTCATACCGGCATTCTCACTTCTATGCGTTCCAGCACTCCTCACGGTATACCTTCTTCACACATAGAACGCTCTCCTACCATACCTATAAAGGTATCCACAGCTTCGGTAAATTGTTTTAGCCCCGGTACATTTTCGGCGCAGGGTCACTCGACTAGTGAGCTATTACGCACTCTTTGAATGAATAGCTGCTTCTAAGCTAACATCCTAGTTGTCTGTGCAACCCCACATCCTTTTCCACTTAACAATTATTTTGGGACCTTAGCTGGTGGTCTGGGCTGTTTCCCTTTCGACTACGGATCTTAGCACTCGCAGTCTGACTGCCGACCATAATTCATTGGCATTCGGAGTTTATCTGAGATTGGTAATCCGGGATGGACCCCTCACCCAAACAGTGCTCTACCTCCAAGAATCTTTATGTCGACGCTAGCCCTAAAGCTATTTCGGAGAGAACCAGCTATCTCCAAGTTCGTTTGGAATTTCTCCGCTACCCACAAGTCATCCAAGCACTTTTCAACGTGCCCTGGTTCGGTCCTCCAGTGCGTCTTACCGCACCTTCAACCTGCTCATGGGTAGGTCACATGGTTTCGGGTCTACGACATGATACTAATTCGCCCTATTCAGACTCGGTTTCCCTGCGGCTCCGTCTCTTCAACTTAACCTCGCATCATATCGTAACTCGCCGGTTCATTCTACAAAAGGCACGCTCTCACCCATTAACGGGCTCGAACTTGTTGTAGGCACACGGTTTCAGGTTCTATTTCACTCCCCTCCCGGGGTGCTTTTCACCTTTCCCTCACGGTACTGGTTCACTATCGGTCACTAGGGAGTATTTAGGGTTGGGAGATGGTCCTCCCAGATTCCGACGGGATTTCACGTGTCCCGCCGTACTCAGGATACTGCTAGGTACAAAGACTATTTTAAATACGAGGCTATTACTCTCTTTGGCTGATCTTCCCAAATCATTCTTCTATAATCTTTGAGTCCACATTGCAGTCCTACAACCCCGAAGAGTAAACTCTTCGGTTTGCCCTCCTGCCGTTTCGCTCGCCGCTACTAAGGCAATCGCTTTTGCTTTCTCTTCCTGCAGCTACTTAGATGTTTCAGTTCACTGCGTCTTCCTCCTCACATCCTTAACAGATGCGGGTAACAGGTAGTACCTGTTGGGTTCCCCCATTCGGAAATCCCTGGATCATCGCTTACTTACAGCTACCCAAGGCATATCGTCGTTTGTCACGTCCTTCTTCGGCTCCTAGTGCCAAGGCATCCACCGTGCGCCCTTATTAACTTAACCTTATTTTTTGACCTTTCAGTCATAAACTCTTTTAATACTACAGCGTTTCGGTTTATTTTCTTGTTACTATTTGATATAGATATTCAATTTTCAATGTGCATTACTTGGTGATCTCTCACCAATGGAGCCTAGCGGGATCGAACCGCTGACCTCCTGCGTGCAAAGCAGGCGCTCTCCCAGCTGAGCTAAGGCCCCACAAGACCTCTCAAGACTAAACAAGACCAATGTGCAGTTCCTTATCCTTAGAAAGGAGGTGATCCAGCCGCACCTTCCGATACGGCTACCTTGTTACGACTTCACCCCAATCATCTATCCCACCTTAGGCGGCTGGCTCCAAATGGTTACCTCACCGACTTCGGGTGTTACAAACTCTCGTGGTGTGACGGGCGGTGTGTACAAGGCCCGGGAACGTATTCACCGCGGCGTGCTGATCCGCGATTACTAGCGATTCCGACTTCATGTAGGCGAGTTGCAGCCTACAATCCGAACTGAGACTGGCTTTAAGAGATTAGCTTGCCGTCACCGGCTTGCGACTCGTTGTACCAGCCATTGTAGCACGTGTGTAGCCCAGGTCATAAGGGGCATGATGATTTGACGTCATCCCCACCTTCCTCCGGTTTATTACCGGCAGTCTCGCTAGAGTGCCCAACTGAATGATGGCAACTAACAATAGGGGTTGCGCTCGTTGCGGGACTTAACCCAACATCTCACGACACGAGCTGACGACAACCATGCACCACCTGTCACCTCTGTCCCGAAGGAAAACTCTATCTCTAGAGCGGTCAGAGGGATGTCAAGACCTGGTAAGGTTCTTCGCGTTGCTTCGAATTAAACCACATGCTCCACCGCTTGTGCGGGCCCCCGTCAATTCCTTTGAGTTTCAACCTTGCGGTCGTACTCCCCAGGCGGAGTGCTTAATGCGTTAGCTGCGGCACTAAACCCCGGAAAGGGTCTAACACCTAGCACTCATCGTTTACGGCGTGGACTACCAGGGTATCTAATCCTGTTTGCTCCCCACGCTTTCGAGCCTCAGCGTCAGTTACAAGCCAGAGAGCCGCTTTCGCCACCGGTGTTCCTCCATATATCTACGCATTTCACCGCTACACATGGAATTCCACTCTCCCCTCTTGCACTCAAGTTAAACAGTTTCCAAAGCGTACTATGGTTAAGCCACAGCCTTTAACTTCAGACTTATCTAACCGCCTGCGCTCGCTTTACGCCCAATAAATCCGGACAACGCTCGGGACCTACGTATTACCGCGGCTGCTGGCACGTAGTTAGCCGTCCCTTTCTGGTAAGATACCGTCACAGTGTGAACTTTCCACTCTCACACTCGTTCTTCTCTTACAACAGAGCTTTACGATCCGAAAACCTTCTTCACTCACGCGGCGTTGCTCGGTCAGACTTCCGTCCATTGCCGAAGATTCCCTACTGCTGCCTCCCGTAGGAGTCTGGGCCGTGTCTCAGTCCCAGTGTGGCCGATCACCCTCTCAGGTCGGCTATGTATCGTCGCCTTGGTGAGCCGTTACCTCACCAACTAGCTAATACAACGCAGGTCCATCTGGTAGTGATGCAATTGCACCTTTTAAGCAAATGTCATGCAACATCTACTATTATGCGGTATTAGCTATCGTTTCCAATAGTTATCCCCCGCTACCAGGCAGGTTACCTACGCGTTACTCACCCGTTCGCAACTCATCCAGAGAAGCAAGCTCCTCCTTCAGCGTTCTACTTGCATGTATTAGGCACGCCGCCAGCGTTCGTCCTGAGCCAGGATCAAACTCTCATTAAAAGTTTGAGTTCTCACTCATTTCTGTCACTGACAGATTTATTGTTTTTTCATTGTTCAGTACTATAACCTTAGTTATAGTGCCCTGCACATTGGTTCGTCTTGTTCAGTTTTCAAAGGTCTTTGTCACTCATTCTCTCGAGCGACAACTATATTAGTATATCACAGCTACCTGCCTCTGTCAACAGATTTTTTAAACTTTTTTCAAGTTTTTTCTAACCGCAATACACCATAGTCCGTACGGGATTCGAACCCGTGTTACCGCCGTGAAAAGGCGGTGTCTTAACCCCTTGACCAACGGACCTGAGTTTTTCAACTCTTTCTATTATACCTACTTTTTTACCTTTGTCAAGGACTTTTTTCCTCTTTACCGAAATTCTGAAAAGATTAGGGAAAGTTCTCTCAGGAGAGCTTTACGTCCTCTAAAGACTTCTCCTCCCATTAGACGGTCTATTAACTCTTGTTTTTCCATACTCTGCTTTGATTTGTAATTCTTTAGAAGTTCGTGAAAGAGATAATAATCGTCCAGCCTGAGTCCTTTTTCTCCTAGACGATGACTAATCTCACTCACCTCTTCATAGGGTTCTTTGTCAAAACGGCGCTTGTGGCTTTCCTGTTTACGGATGTAATCTAGGATACGATTTCTAAACTTTGTTTTAAAGCAGACATAAAGTCGATGGCGCTCCCCCTCTAGTAACTCTGGGTTGCAACTCACCAGCTCATACAGACATAACATGCCTTCCTGATCCCAGTCCTCTTTCTCCCACAGATGCAAATGATAATCTTTGCGACACTTATGGACGATTCCCTTACTTTCTTCATATAAATCTTTTAGATTCATAGACCTCTCCTTTCTGCATTTAGTTTAGCAAAATGCGCGAGCCACTGGGTCTACTTCCTCTATTCTATACTTCTTCCTCCCCCAACGGCACATAAAAAGAGAGGCAAAGCCTCTCTGGGGTTATAATTCTGCAATTTGGTTGAGATTCACTTCTGCAATCGTATCATTACCAAACATAGAGATAATCATCTTCACTTTGTTGTTATCAATTTCAGTAATTTTACCTGTGTAGTCTGCAAAAGCGCCATCAATGATGCGGACTGTCTGGCCAACTTCAACATCAATATCGAACTCTTGAACAGTTTGTCCCATTGAAACCAGAATATCACGGATTTCTTGTTCCAAAAGTGGAGTTGGTTTTGATCTGTTACCGTGTGAGCCGACGAATCCTGTTACGTTAGGTGTGTTTCGAACGACGAACCATGCTTCATCGGTCATGACCATTTCTACAAGGACATAACCTGGAAAGCGATTCTCTTCAACTTCCTTTTTCTTTCCATTTTTCTCAACTTGCACGGTTTGTGTTGGAATCTCAACGCGAAGAATATTATCCAACATGTTATATGTTTGCGCACGTTGCAATAGATTTTCTTTTACCTTATTTTCATAGCCAGAATAAGTTTGTAGAACAAACCATCCCTTGTCAAAACTATCCATGATATTTCCTTTCATACATATATAGAAGAAAGTTAGCAGAACTTCTCCACTTTTCTTCTAAAAAATGTTAATAAATCGAATCAAACCTGATACAATCAACTGGTCAAAAATGTAAATGATGACCACAAAGAAGGCTGTGTATTCCATAATAGAGCGAAAATCTCTCCAGCTTTCTTTGCGAGTTGGCCAAGTTGTTTCTTTAAGAAGTTTAAAAATATCCTTAATAAAACCCATCGTTCTCTCCTATCTCGTTTCTCTATGTGTCGTATATTTTCCACAATGTTTACAAAATTTATTTACTTCTAGTCGTGTTGGCTTGGGGTTCCCACTAATTTTGATTGAGTAATTCCTTGAACCACAAACTGCACAAGCTAGGCTTGCTTTTTTTAGTGCCATAACGCCTCCATCTTATCTATTATAACAAGAAACCTAGGCTTTGACAAGCCTCTTAACGAAATAGATTAAGGATTGAGTCCCATATTGTCTGAGCTTTTTCTTTTATTTTAGCTTCTGAAATCGCACGTCCTGCTTCATCTACAAGATTTTGTGCACGACTACGAATATCTCCTATCGGATCTTCAGACTGGTTTGTCTCATTTTCAACAACTTGCTTTTTCGTATTTTCTGGTTCAATCCCATTTTGTTTATAAGCATTCTCAACTGTAAAAGTACTACCTGGAGTGTAAGGTAAAATGGTATTAGCCATACTTCTAAAGACATGGGCTGCTCCATTGGAGGTCGAACCTGCTAGATAATGGTTCTCATCTGTTGTTGGGAAACCGAGCCAGTGGCTGATTACCACATCCGGAGTATAGCCGATCACCCACTGGTCACTGGTATATTCTGGGTTGAAAACAGCTTCAGTCGTACCTGTTTTACCAGCCATAACATAATCTGCCGGTGACGAACTAATTCCTGTACCATTGGTAAATGTTCCTAGCATCATGCTGGTCATTTTATCGGCTACCGACTTATCAATCACTCGTTTTTGGGAGTTTTTATGACTCTTGATGATCTGGCCGCTGGCATTTTCAATACGAGTGATGAAATGTGCTTCAGGCATCAAACCTCCATTAGCAAAGGCTGCATAGGCTTGCGCCATCTGGAGAGGATTCGTTTCCACACCTCCACCAAGAGCAACTCCAAGAACTCGGTCAACTTTTTCCATATTCAGACCAAATCTCTCCCCAGCGTCAAAAGCTTTGTCAATACCTAATTCATTTACAGTCGCAACAGCTGGCAGGTTGAGTGATTCCGCCAAGGCCTGATACATAGGTACTTCTGGAGATGTCTTAATACCCGCATAGTTATCTACTTGATAACTGTTGTACTGCATCGTATGATTATCCAGTTGCTTGTTCAAGGCCCATCCTGCTTCTACTGCGGGTGTATAAACGACTAAAGGTTTAATAGTTGAGCCTGGGCTACGCTTAGACTGAGTGGCATAGTTGAAATTGCGGAAGCCTGGTTTGTCATCACCAGCTACACGGCCAACAACTCCACGCACTCCACCCGTTTTAGGCTCTAGAGCAACACTACCTGATTCGGCATGCGTTCCATCTTCTGCCGTTGGAAATAGCGAAGTGTTTTCGTAAATAACCTGCATGTTTGCTTGGTAGTTTTGGTCAAGCTCTGTGTAGATTCGATAGCCGTTGTTGACAATCTCTTCTTCTGTGAGATTGTACTTGGAAACTGCTTCGTTGACAACTGCATCAAAATAGGACGGGTAACGATAATCCGAAACTTTGCCTTCATACTTATCTTGCAGTTGAGAAGCCATATCTACTCCAGCCGCTTCGGTTTCTTGATTTTTATCAATATAGCCCGCTGCAACCATATTTTGCAAAACAGTATCCCTACGGTTGGTCGAAGTTTCAACAGAATTTAATGGATTGTACAATTCTGGTCCCTTGAGCATCCCTGCTAGAGTAGCCGCCTGATTAAGCGTTAGTTGTGAAGCCGATACACCAAAATATTTCTTACTTGCATCTTCAACGCCCCATACTCCATTTCCAAAGTAGGCGTTATTGAGGTACATAGTAAGGATTTGCTCCTTGCTGTATTTCTTTGTCAACTCTAAGGCAAGGAAAAACTCCTTGGCCTTCCGTTCAACGGTCTGGTCCTGGGAAAGATAGGCATTTTTCGCCAACTGTTGAGTGATGGTGGAACCCCCTCCAGAACGACCCGCTGTAAGGATGGCTAGAAAGAAACGACCGTAGTTAATCCCATCATTTTTATAAAAGGAACGGTCCTCTGTCGCGACGACAGCATTCTGCAAGTCTTTACTAATATCTGTCAGTTCAACATAGGTTCCCTTTTGACCTGATAGGGCTCCTGCCTCTTTTTCTTCGCGGTCAAAAATCAGAGTTCGCGTTTTCAGGGCATTTTGCAAGTCATTGACATTGGTAGACTTGGCTATCGCAAACAAGTAGGTTCCTACCAGTAAACCAGCACTTAACCCTAAAATGATGACGATTTTTGTCAGATGATAACGACGCCAAAATTTCCGAATTGGACCTACTTGGGACAATTTTTTTCTGTCGCTCCGTGAACGACGCATGCTAGTCGAATCAGACTCCGCTGATTCATTCGTTTCTTTTTTAAAGAGAGAAAGAAACTTCTCAAATAATTTATCTAATTTCATGCGTTTATTTTATCATCTTCACCATAGGAACTCAAGAATTTAGCTACTCCCTATCCAAATAGGGCTTTTTTTGTTACAATATCTGTATGCAATTCACATTTACATTACCCGAATCCTTGCCTCAAATGACGGTCAAACAATTCCTAGAGGAACAACTCCTCATCCCTAGAAAAATCCGCCATTTTTTGAGAATAAAGAAGAACATCTTAATCAACCACAAAGAAGTTCACTGGAACGAGATGGTCAAGCCAGGGGACATTTGCCAGTTGACTTTTGACGAGGAAGATTATCCCCCAAAAGAAATCCTTTGGGGCAATTCAGACCTCGTTCAAGAGGTTTATCAAGACCAACATCTCATTATCGTCAACAAGCCAGAGGGAATGAAAACTCACGGAAATCAACCTGGTGAAATTGCCCTTCTCAATCATGTCTCTGCCTATGTTGGCCAAACCTGCTATGTCGTTCATCGTCTGGACATGGAAACTAGTGGTTTGATTCTCTTTGCCAAAAATCCTTTTATCCTGCCTATTCTCAATCGCTTACTGGAGAAAAAAGAGATTTCTAGGGAATACTGGGCACTTATAGAAGGACGAGTAGAGAGTAAAGAACTTGTCTTTCGAGATAAAATTGGTCGTGATCGACACGATCGCAGAAAACGAGTGGTAGATCCCAAAAGTGGGCAACATGCCGAAACTCAGGTAAGCCGACTAAAGCAATTTCCAAATCAGACTACCCTTGTCCGTTGCAAACTAAAGACCGGTCGAACGCATCAAATCCGTGTTCACCTCTCTCACCATAAGCACCCTATCCTGGGCGATCCTCTCTATAACTCTAGATCAAAAGTAAGCAGGCTGATGCTTCATGCCTTTCGACTTTCCTTTACTCATCCACTCACCTTAGAACAATTGAGTTTTACTGCCCTCTCGGATACTTTTGAAACAGAATTAAAACAAAATGGATGACACTATCATCCATTTTTCTATACAAAAAAGCAAGACCAGAAGGCCTTGCTTTTATCGACTCAAGAATTATTTAGCGATTTTTGCAAAGTATTCAAGAGTACGTACAAGTTGTGCAGTGTATGACATTTCGTTGTCGTACCATGATACAACTTTAACCAATTGTTTACCATCAACGTCAAGAACTTTAGTTTGAGTTGCGTCAAACAATGAACCGTAAGACATACCTACGATATCTGAAGATACGATTGGATCTTCTGTGTAACCGTATGATTCGTTTGAAGCTGCTTTCATAGCTGCGTTTACTTCATCGACAGTAACGTTCTTTTCAAGAACTGCTACCAATTCAGTAACTGATCCAGTTGGAGTTGGAACACGTTGTGCAGATCCGTCAAGTTTACCATTCAATTCTGGGATTACAAGACCGATAGCTTTAGCAGCACCAGTTGAGTTAGGAACGATGTTTGCAGCACCAGCGCGAGCACGGCGAAGGTCACCACCACGGTGTGGTCCGTCAAGGATCATTTGGTCACCAGTGTAAGCGTGGATAGTAGTCATCAATCCTTCTACAACACCGAAGTTATCTTGAAGAGCTTTAGCCATTGGAGCCAAGCAGTTTGTAGTACATGAAGCACCTGAGATAACTGTTTCAGTACCATCAAGAACGTCGTGGTTAGTGTTAAATACAACTGTTTTAACATCGTTTCCACCAGGAGCAGTGATAACAACTTTCTTAGCTCCACCTTTAAGGTGTTTTTCAGCTGCATCTTTCTTAGCAAAGAAACCAGTTGCTTCAAGAACGATTTCTACACCGTCAGTAGCCCAGTCGATTTGTTCTGGATCACGTTCAGCAGAAACTTTAACGAATTTACCGTTAACTTCGAAACCACCTTCTTTAACTTCTACAGTACCGTCGAAACGACCTTGAGTTGTGTCGTATTTCAACAAGTGTGCAAGCATAACTGGATCTGTAAGGTCGTTGATGCGAGTAACTTCAACACCTTCTACGTTTTGGATACGGCGGAAAGCAAGACGACCGATACGTCCGAAACCGTTAATACCAACTTTAACTACCATTAGTGATTTCCTCCTTATGAAAATCATGAAATTTTTATTGTGAAAAGAGTAACTTGAATCACTACAAATCACCTTTCAACAAACCTATTATATAACTATTTGAGTTTAATTGCAAGTACGGGCGTTGATTTTCTCTCCCGCTTTTCTACTTTTTCTCCCCCTTTTTATTCATCCATTCTTTTATTTTCAAAGCATATCTCTAGAATCTTTTATAATATCTGCATATCCTCTTCATTTCAAGGTGAAACTCCAATTTCAACGCTTTCAGAGTTTACAAAAAAGAGACAGGATTTCTCCTGTCTCTAGGCTGATAAACAATTATTTGCGACGTCCTGGTCGTTCTGCATAACCATAGTAAGCATCTGCCATGATTTCTTCCATGTCAGCTACCATTGGCAAGCGAGGGTTAGCAGGTGAACATTGGTCTTCATAAGCAAGCAAGGCAATTTCATGCAAGCTGTCTTTCCAAGCTTTTTCATCGATTCCTTGATCCTTGAAGTTCATCTTTATACCTACTGCAACACCAAGTTCGTAAACAGCTTTAGCGTATGCTTCAACTGCTTCTTCTGGAGTTGAGTGAGGCAATCCAAGCATTCTAGCAATATCTTGGAATTTTTCGTCAGCTTTCCAGTAGTTATACTTAGGCCATGTAGTCGTCTTAGATGGGCGAGTACCATTGTAACGGATAACGTATGGAAGCAAGATTGCGTTTGTACGTCCGTGAACAGTATGGTGAACCGCACCGATCTTGTGGGCCATTGAGTGGCTCATACCAAGGAAGGCATTGGCAAAGGCCATACCAGCCATTGTAGATGCATTGTGCATTTTTTCGCGAGCTTCTGGATCAGCTGTCTTAACAGATTTTTCCAACCATTCAAAG
Organism: Streptococcus sp. FDAARGOS_256; assembly: GCF_002289235.2. GTDB lineage: Bacteria > Bacillota > Bacilli > Lactobacillales > Streptococcaceae > Streptococcus. Next base: position 1,733,023 of record NZ_NTGM02000001.1, on the reverse strand, counting down.
ACAAGTTTGATTGTTTGAAGGGCGATACCGTCTGTATAGTCGTTAGCGAAGTTTGAAGTGTAAGCTTCAGTCGCGTGAGTCAAGACGTCCATACCTGTATCCGCAGCGATGAAGTCTGGAACTGACTCAACCAAAGCAGGGTCAACAATCGCAATAGTTGGTGTCAATGAGTAGTCAGCCAATGGGTATTTACGATTGTTTTTCTTATCAGAGATAACGGCAAATGGTGTTACTTCTGAACCTGTACCTGAAGTTGTTGGAATACCTATGTATTTCGCTTTTTTACCAAGTGATGGGAAGCGGAAGGCACGTTTACGGATGTCCATGAATTTTTGAACCAAGTCACGGAAGTCGATTTGTGGTTGTTCGTAGAAGAGCCACATTACTTTCGCTGCATCCATTGGAGAACCACCACCAAGAGCGATGATTGTGTCTGGTTCAAATGCTCTCATTACTTCAGTACCACGTTCTACAGTTGTGATATCTGGGTCTGGTTCAACGTCTGAGAAGACTTGGACAGTTACACGGTTGCTGCGTTTGTTCAATTGGTCAATAATGCGTTGAACAAAACCAAGTTTTTCGATCGATTTGTCTGTAACAATCATAACGCGTTCAATATCTTCACATGTTTGAAGGTATTGGATAGAATTGCGTTCGAAGTAAATTTTTGAAGGAACTTTAAACCACTGCATATTATTTCTACGTTTCCCTACTTTCTTGATGTTTAGAAGGTTGATCGCACTCACGTTATCACCGACTGAGTTGTGTCCATATGAACCACATCCAAGTGTCAATGATGGAATGAAGGCATTGTATACGTCACCGATACCACCGAAAGTAGATGGAGAGTTCCAGATAATACGCATAGCTTTGATTTCTGTACCAAAGCGTTTAGCAAGCTCTTCGTCTTTTGTATGGATAGCTGCTGAGTGACCAAGTCCGTTAAACTCAACCATTTGACGAGCTTTTGTAAGACCATCTTCTGTGTCTTCAGCTTTTAGGACAGCAATAACTGGTGACAATTTCTCACGAGTCAATGGTTCTTTCGGTCCTACTTCTGCACATTCTGCAGCCAAGATGTTTGTTCCTTCTGGAACGCTAAATCCTGCTTGTTCAGCAATCCATGCTACTGGTTTACCAACGATGTTTGCATTTAGTTTAGCACCTGCACAGTTTTTGCTATTAGCTTTTACACCGAAACAGAATTCTTCAAGAAGGGCTTTTTCTTTTTTGTTTACAAAGTAAGTGTGATATGATTTGAATTCTTCTACAAATTCGTCATATACTTCTTTATCAATGATAACGGCTTGTTCTGATGCACAGACCATCCCATTATCAAATGACTTAGACATAACAATATCATGAGCAGCTTGACGAAGGTCAGCAGATTTTTCTACATAGGCAGGAACGTTTCCGGCACCTACCCCAAGAGCTGGTTTTCCACATGAGTATGCAGCTTTAACCATGGCATTCCCACCAGTTGCAAGGATAGTTGCAACACCTTCGTGGTTCATAAGCGCTCCAGTTGCTTCCATAGATGGTTCTGTAATCCATTGAACACAGTTTTCAGGTGCTCCAGCCGCAATAGCTGCATCACGAACGATTTGTGCTGCGTGAGCTGATGATTCTTGAGCAGATGGGTGGAAGGCAAAAACGATTGGGTTACGTGTTTTCAAAGCAATCAAGGATTTGAAAATCGCTGTTGAAGTTGGGTTTGTTGTCGGAGTGACACCACAGATTACACCGACAGGCTCCGCAATCTTTGTCAAACCTGTAATTGGATCATCTTCGATAACTCCAACTGTTTTAACTCCACGCATATTGTTCACTACGTGCTCACAGGCAAATAGATTCTTTGTTGCCTTGTCTTCAAATACTCCACGACCAGTTTCTTCAACTGCATGTTGTGCAAGGATACCGTGCGCGTCAAGTGCTGCAACCGAAGCTTTTGCCACGATGTAGTCAACTTGCTCTTGGTTCAACTTGCGCATTTCATCAAGCGCAACCAAGGCTTTTTTCACGAGACCATCGACATGCTTTTCAGCAGCAAGTTGTTTTTCCTCTGGTGTTACTGTTTTTTTATCAGCCATATTATCCTCCATAGCCTTTAAGGATGTTATCCTTTGTTAATTTTTTCACAAGTTTATTATAACTCTTTTTTTATGCTTTGTAAACAGTTTCATAAGTATTTCACAAAGAATTTTTCTGAGATTGTGATTTTTTTCTCAATATAGCTATGCAATAGAGTTTTGGCCGGATGATTGTGAAATTATGGAGAAATTTTTTTTATTTCACAAAGCTTTTCTAGTTGATAGTTAGTTATCAAATCCAAACAAAGAAAGCGCTTTCTTGCTGGTTTTAAAAAATAGTCTCCTAACTTGGAGACTACTGTTTTTGCTGAAAAACGCCTTGTTTAAAGGTCCCTTCATAAACAACTTCTTGCTCTGTCGTCAACTTCCCTTGACCTTCAGCCTGGCCATTTACAAAATCACCTTCGTATTTCCAGCCAGCTTTTGATTGGAAAGTCCCTTTTCCATTAAAGGCTCCATTATTGAAATCACCTGTATATTGGTCTCCATTTTCAAAGGTCAAGGTTCCTTGACCATTCATTTTCCCTCGTACCAAGGTGCCATCATAAACAAGAGCTCCACCATCAAGTGTCAGGACACCCTTTTTAGGCGTATTTAGCAGAAATACCGAAAGAGCACAGAGTACTATTACAACTACTGCAATGAGCTCTAACCTAGGACGAGTTAGGTAAACTCTATACTTCTCATAAAATTGTTTAAGCTTTTCCATTGTCACTCTCATTTTCTAATCGATCTAGCCAGCTTTGACATCCACTTGTGATACGAGCATAGGTTTCCTCAAAATCTCCTGTATACCAAGGATCTGGGACACTTTCAGATGCAAAAGAGTAGATCTTGTACTGTAGTTCCTGAGGGCACATTTTACGCAGATCTGAAACGTTTGAAGCATCCATACCGATAATGTAATCAAACGATTCAAAGTCTTCCCTGCCAATCTGAAGCGATGTTTTGTCTTTATCATACGGGATCTGATATTGCTGGAAAATCCCTTGCGTTCCCTTATGAATCGGATTGCCATGTTCCCATGATGACGTTGCCCGGCTTTCGACGTGGTAATCGCTCGTCATGGATTTCATCACAAACTCTGCCATGGGGCTACGACAGATATTTCCTAAGCAAACAAATACTATTTTTTTCATCCCTTTTCCTCTCATCTCATAGAAAAACGGGAGTGACAGATCCCGTTTTATTCTTCGATTGCTCCGCTTTCGTCAACAACTGTTCCTTCTGGTGTCACAGCCTCTTTGAGTGGCAAAACGGTCTTGATAGCAGCCAATTCAAAAGTCAAATAAACGCCATCTACATCCAGTACGATTGTACCTTTCTCAGTATCTACTTCATCCACTGTTCCGTAAAGTCCACCAATTGTAATGACTTCATAGCCTTTTTGAAGCTTGTTCAAGCTTTCCATACGCTTTTGTGCTTGTTTCTTTTGAGAACGTTGCATAAAGAACATCAAGGCAAACATACCTACAAGCATGATTAAGAAAGTAATATTTGGATTCATTGTTTTCTCCTTTGTGTTTTACATAGGACTACTATATCAAATTTCAGCTACTTTTACAAGATTGTGCCTTGTTTTTATGGTTATAAAAAATCAGAGTTTTCACTCTGATTTTTGTGATTATTTCAAGTTTTGAACGACTTTGACTAGATTTTCAACTGTAAATCCGTACTCTGCCAATACTTTTGGTGCTGGGGCAGATGCTCCAAAGGTATCAATACCGAGAACGGCACCATCAAGACCAACATACTTGTACCAGTTTTGAGTTGCACCCATTTCGACTGCAACACGACGGCGAACTGCATTTGGAAGGATTTCTTCCTTGTAAGCTGCATCTTGTGCGTCAAAGACATCTGTTGATGGCATGCTGACTACACGGACTTTTACACCTTGACTAGCCAATTCTTTGGCAGCTGCGACCGCCAAATTCACCTCTGAACCTGTTGCAATCAAAATCGTATCAAAGTCTGCTGCATTTTCATAGACGACATAGGCACCTTTAGCAACTTTGTCAAAGTCTGTTCCCTCTTCGACAGTCAAATTTTGACGTGTCAAGACAAGGGCAGTTGGTGTTTTTTCGCTTGTCACGGCAAGGTACCAAGCCGCTTGAGTTTCACGCGCATCTGCTGGGCGGAAAACATTCAGATTTGGCATAGCACGGAGACCTGCTAAGTGTTCAACTGGTTCGTGAGTTGGACCATCTTCACCAACTGCGATTGAATCGTGGGTAAAGACATAAGTCACAGGAAGTCCTTGCAAGGCTGACAAGCGGACTGCTGCTTTCACATAGTCAGAGAAGACGAAGAAGGTTCCACCATAAACACGAAGTCCACCATGAAGGGCCATACCGTTCAAGATCGTTCCCATAGCAAATTCACGAACACCAAACTGAATGTTGCGGTTCAAGCGATTAGCGTCGTCTTGAAGTCCGTCCGTTTTGATATATGTCATGTTTGAGTGAGCGAGGTCAGCTGAACCACCTAAGAAAGTTGGCAATTTAGCAGCTACAACGTTCAAAGCATCCTGGCTTGAATTACGAGTTGCTTGAGAAAATCCATTTTCTAAGGCTGGGAAGTCTGCTGGAGTCACCTCAACTGGGTCACGGCCGTCGATAATGGCTTCTACTTCTGCAGCCAGTTCTGGATGAGCCTCTTTATAATCAGCAACTAATTTAGTCCAAGCTTGATAAGCTGATGCGCCACGATCTGCAACATTTTCCTTGAAATCAGCATAAACTTGTTCTGGAATTTCAAATGGTTCATAATCCCAACCAAGAGCTTGGCGAGTAGCCGCAGTTTCATCTGCTCCAAGAGGAGCACCGTGTACAGCATTGGTTCCTTGTTTGTTTGGAGAGCCATATCCAATCACAGTCTTCACTTCAATCAAAGATGGTTTGCCTGAAGCTTTAGCAGCTTCGATAGCAGCATGGATAGCTTCCAAGTCTGTTCCATCTTCAACCAAGGCTGTATACCAACCGTAGGCATTGTAACGGTCACGAACACTTTCTGTAAAGGAATCCTTTGTCTCACCATCCAAGTTGATGTCATTTGAATCATAAAGAACCACCAACTTGTCAAGTTTTTGCAAGCCTGCGTATGAAGCCGCCTCACTTGAGACACCTTCCATCAAATCTCCGTCTCCACAGATCACATAAGTATAGTGGTCAAAGATATTGAAACCTTCGCGGTTATATTTGGCTGCTAAGAAACGTTCTGCTTGGGCAAAACCAGTGGCAGTTGAAATCCCTTGTCCTAGAGGTCCAGTAGTAGCGTCAACCCCTGCTGTATGACCAAATTCTGGGTGACCTGGTGTTTTGGAACCCCATTGGCGGAAGTTCTTGACTTCATCCATGCTAACATCTTCAAAACCAGAGAGGTGAAGAAGGGCATAAAGAAGCATTGAGCCGTGTCCTGCTGAAAGAATAAAGCGATCGCGGTTGATCCAGTTTGGTTGAGCTGGATTGATACGAAGTTGCTTTGTAAAGAGGCTATAGGCCATAGGAGCAGCCCCCATAACCACCCCTGGGTGACCTGAGTTTGCTTTGTTGATGGCGTCAATACCTAGAAAACGAATTGCATTAACAGATAGATTTGACATAGAATTTCCTTTCTCTTTGAGGTGATTAATAAATCACACATCCTATTTTACTATTATATGAAAAAATGCATAGAATAGCAATAAAACAATTTGCGCTCATCTAACACATTTGATTTGTCTATCCCCTCGTTACTTCATAGTAAGGCAACAAGCGCGTATAAGCGTCTTCTAGCTTCTCTAATATCGCTTCTACTGACTGATTTTCTATAAAAGAAACATCTGCCTTAACTAACACTTTACGGACTTCCTGACTTCTCAGCTTCTCGCGTAAAGTACGACGATTTTCTTCATTAGCCTCCATCTTATAACTTTCCCCATTTGAGTAGACTAGATAATAAATTCCTTCTACCGCTGGAAGTTCTAAAACCTTGGCTTGCTTGTCCAAGGTCTGTTCGTCTTTCTTACGCTCGATGAAACTGACTTCCAAAGAAACCCCAAAGTCAGTAGGTGCTCCATATAAACGCAAGGCCATCATAGGTTCTGTCACTTGTCCGTCTCTCTGAAGATAGGCCCAGAAATGCGGCCGCAAGCGTTGCGCTTGGTTCATCCACTGGCTAGTCTGTTGGAGTTGCCATTCTGGATGACTTGCTTGAAAGGTTTTGGCCAATTCTGTGAAAGACTTCCGTGCCTCTTGACCTTTTTGCCGCAAATTCAACATCTTTTCTCTTTCATCGCCAGCTTTATCAGGATTACGGTACTGGACACCTGCAAATGATAGGTATTCTCTAACTGCTTTCAGCATATCTGAATCTTTCCTTTCCTAGCAAAAAATCAGGACAAACCTGATTTTGCTTTGCTTATTCTGCATCTACGACAACATAGCGATTTGGCTCATCGCCTTCAGAGTAACTCGTCACGCCATCCATGCGTGAAATAATGCGATGGATAATCTTGCGTTCGCTATTTGACATTGGATCAGTTTGTTGGCTACGTCCTTCTTCTAAAACGCGAGTCGCCAATTTTTGAGCGTAGGTTTGCAAGACTTCTGCACGGTGTTCAACGTAATCATTGACATTGATCGTGATATAGAAGGTTCTCGAATAGCGATTGTAAAGGTAATTTTGCGCTAACAGCTGAAGAGCTTTCAAGACTTTCCCGTGGTAGCCGATAATACGGCCTGGTTCATTAGTGTCAATTTGAAGATTGATGGTGCGGCGATTGTAGTCGCTTGAAATCGTCCCTTCAACATCCATATCATCTACAATGGTTTGAACGTAGCTAGCTACTTCTGTTGCCACTTGTTCGATGTCATAACTTGGTTCTACTTTCAAGCCTAAATCTTCCAAAGACTGGCTTGTTGTTTCCTGCGTTTCAGTTTCTTTTTCTGGAGCAGATTCCACTTCCTCGGTAGTATTCTCTGGTTCCAATTCATTTAAAATTGAAATATGGCCTGTTTCTTCCAAAATCGTGCTGGCATGTTTTTCATTTTTCAAGATTTCAGCCTTGACCTCTTCAGAGACACCTTGACCTTCTTCTTCAATCTTCTTAATCGCTTCAACTACATGCCCCAAATCAACAGTTGCTTCACTTACTGTTTTCACGGGTTCATTTTTTTCATTAACTTCTTTTGGAACCCCTTTAATGGCCTGCTGGTTGGCTTTGATCACTGTCGTTTCACTAATGGCTTCGATATCAACTTGAGCTGGCTTCTTACCAAACAAGCCTAAGAATCCTTTTTTCTCTTTCGAAACGACCTTGATGTGGGCCTTCATTCTTGGAATGTCTAATTCTTTCAATCCTTTTTGGATTGCTTCTTCAACCGTTGAACCTGTAAATAATACCATTACCAGATTCCTCCTTATTTTTTCTTTTTCTGTGCTTTTTTCAAAGCTCTTCTCTTCTTGCCTTCTAAATCTTTTTCTGCTTGCGCCACTGCTTCTCTTTCAGCAATAATCTTGAAAGGATTGTTCAGGAAATAGGTTTGCAAAACTTGGTAAGCATTGGATACAGCCCAGTACAAGGCTACACCACTTGGGGCGGAAATGGCAAAAATAAAGATCAATACAGGCATACCATACATCATCCCTGTCGTAGCTCCACTTTTTTCGGACAAAGCTTTATTCGATAACCAGCTACTCAAGAAGGTAAAGACTGCCGCCAAAATCGGAAGGACAAAACTTGTATCTACTCCTCCCAAATTAATCCATAAAAAGTGACCTGTTTTCAAAAAGTCAACTCGACTCAAGGCTTGAAAGAGCGCCAAGAGAACCGGCATTTGTATTAAAATTGGCCAGAGAGAGGATGAATGCTTGATTCCTAACTCTTTATAAACCTTACGCATCTCCTGGTCTAGCTTGGTTCTACTTTCCATATCACGACCCGGATATTGCTCTCGCAAAGCCTTGATGCGTGGTTGAGCCTCTTGCATTTTTCTAGAGGCAACCATCTGTGTCTGAAAGACCGGCAATAAAATCGTCCGAATCAAGATTGTGAAGAGGATAATCCCCACTCCGATACTAATGTCAAAGGACAAAAAGCGGATAATTTCAGCAAAAAAATAAACGAATTTGCTCCAAAAGTCTGTCGAATCTGCTGTTATATCGCTAGCTGTACCATTTGTTGCACAGGCTGTCATGATAACCAAGGACAAGCCCAACAAACTAGTCAACTGTAGTTTCTTTTTCACTCCCATTTCCTTCCTGGTAAATCTTTGATAACTTTAATACGTGGAGTAGGTTTTTCTCCATCTCTGCATATTCCAAGGTTTCCACCCCTTTTCGGGCAATCACGACAAAATCAACATGCTCTACTAAACTCCCTTTTACACTTTGTAGAATGTGCCGGATTCGTCTTTTAATTTGATTTCTGGTAACTGCATTCCCCAGCTTTTTGCTGACGGACAGTCCTACTCGAAAATGGTTTTGCTGGTTTTCCAATTGGTAGACAACAAATTTTCGATTGGCAAAACTTGTTCCGTCCTTGAAAATCGCCTTAAAATCTTTCTCTCTTTTTACACGAAAGCTTTTCTTCAAAACTCAACTCCATCTATTAAATTACTACTATTATACCATATTTTTTGAAAAAGCCAATAACAGCAAGGTTTTAGACATTTTCTACATAAAAAAAGCTGGAAAATCTCTTTCCCAACTTCTTTTTACAATCAAATTTTACGTGTATTTACTTATTTTTTCAAGCGCTCAACATCGCGTGCAATCACCAATTCTTCATCTGTTGGAATAACCAAGACACGGATTTTCGCTGCGTCAGTTGAGATGTCTCCCGTTACGCCAAAGACGTTCTTTTCTGGATCCACATCACAACCAAACCAAGAGATACCTGAAATGACATCCTCACGAACCAAAGCTGCATTTTCACCGATCCCTGCTGTGAAGATAATCGCATCTGCTCCATTTAGGACTGCAAGGTATTGACCGATATGTTTTTGAATACGATCGACATACATTTCATAAGCCAAAGTCGCATCATGGTCTCCTGCTTCCATGGCAGCAATCACATCACGCATATCGCTTGACTGACCAGAAACTCCCATGAGCCCTGATTCACGATTGAGAACGCGACTAATATCTTCAGGGGTATTGAAATCCTCTGTATATTGCATGAGATAAGGGATGATAGCAGGATCAATATCTCCTGTACGAGTTCCCATCATCACACCGCCGAGTGGTGTGAATCCCATAGAAGTATCCACAGACTTCCCACCCTTAACAGCTGTGATAGAAGCCCCGTTACCAATATGGCAGGTAATCAATTTCAAATCTTCTAGAGGACGGCCCAAAAGTTTCGCTGCTTCTCCTGCGACAAACTGGTGACTTGTCCCGTGGGCTCCGTATTTACGAACCTTATTCTCAGTGTAATACTTAGTTGGTAGAGGATAGCGGTAAGCCTTCTCTGGCATGCTTGTGTGGAATGAGGTATCAAATACGACAACACTGGTAATATCTGGAAGCAATTCCTTAAATGCGCGAATTCCAGCTGCGTTAGCTGGATTGTGAAGAGGAGCTAAAAGTCCCAACTCTTCGACTTTCTCTAAAACATCGCCCTCAACGACCGTTGATTCCTTGAAGTATTCACCACCAGCTACAACGCGGTGCCCAACACCTGTAATCTCATCATAAGATTTGATGATATCGAAACGAATCAAATCATCCAATAAAATTTTAACGGCTTGTGTGTGATCTTCAATATCAAGAATTTGTTTTTCAGAACGGTCGTCAAATTTTACAGTTGAGATCGAATCCTTCAAGCCAATACGTTCAATCAAGCCTTTCGCCAATACTGTTTCTTCTGGCATTTGATAAAGTTGCCATTTCAAGCTTGAGCTTCCTGCATTGATTGCAATTGTTTTTGTCATAAGATGATACCTCTTTTTTTAAGCGTTTTCATCTATTATAACAAAATCTCTTTTATATTTCAGTACCTTTGCTCCAATTTTGAAAATTTTCTTTAAAGGTCAACAATACTGACGGATCTTGCAAGCTAGTAAGAGGGTAAACAAAGGGTTCTATTTCCTTGTCTCTTTTCTTCTGTAAGACAAAAATACTTTTAGCTTGGCTTGCAGTTGAGAAAATATCCTCTGGCAGAGCGATGATAGCAGCCAGACTCACTTCGTCTTTGAGCCACCCTTTTAATAAGTCACTTTGAGGACTGGTCAATAAATCACTCGGAGCTAGAAAAATAGCATAGCCATCTGAATTAAGGTACTTGAGCCCTTGCTCCATCAGCAAATGATGGGCATAGGTATGCTCTTGACTAGAAGCCACTTGATAGCGCGAAGCGATGGCATCTTCTGGGTAATAGCCAACAGGCAAGTCGCTAATGACCACGTCGCTTTCTTTAAGCATTTGCGGACGAACGGCATCGCCTTGGACAAAACCAGCCTGCAAACCAATCACATCTGCCATACTGGCTGCCAAATCAATCAGCAAATCATCCACTTCGACTCCCAAGTAATCTACTTTTTTAGCGAGAGAAGTCAAGAAAGTAGCCCCCAAAATCCCCATACCAGAACCTATTTCGAGGATGCTAATTTCCTCTTGTTCAAACAACTCTTCTACAACAAGTACCAAGAGGAGGGCAATGGCATCTGGTGTAAACTGGTGATTGGCCTGTAAAGGTTCCGTTTGTCCTGCCTTCATCAAGAGAAACTGGTAGGTCTTGAGCCACTCTTCCTTGCGAAGTGCTAAACGCTTAAGGGCTTGATTGTTGTCTTTGACCTGCTCTAGCTCAGTTTCACCATCCAGATAGATGCTGTTTTGCTCCACTAAGGCATCATAAAAGTTGGTCGCCAAATCACTTTGGATGACTTGGACATTCTCTAGTAAATACGTATAAGCTTGTTCAATTTTTTCAAAATCCATATTACTATCTTATCAAATTTCCCTCCTTTTTTCCATCTGAAGAGAAAAAATCACTGCTTTAGTCAGCGAGTGATTTTTGGGCTACTGTTAAAAAGAGTTCTGCGTAATTTCCGAGGAAAAGATCTTCTGCACTATAGAGGATCTGACTGCCAATGCTTGAAAAACCATTCTGAGCGAGCTTGGTTTCCAGTTCAGCTAAATCAAAACCATGATGGTTAGGCTCTATCTTAGTAAAATCAGCAATGAAGACCTGTCCATTCTCCCTAAGGTGATGGTGAAACATGGCAAGAGTCGCATCTATATCAGGCATATGATGAAGAACCCGACTGACAACAATCAGGTCAAATTGCTGCTCCAAGGGATTTACTAGTAAATCCTGCTCCAAAAACTGGATATTCTTGATTTCTTGCTGATCTGCTTTCAAACGAGCTTGCTCCAGCATTCTCTCAGAGATGTCTACAAGAGTGACAGACTTAGCCTGCTGAGCCAGGGGCAAAGCTAATAGACCCGTCCCACCACCAAAGTCCAGTATTTCTTTGTCTGATAAAAGAGCAATCTGTTTCTCGACTGCTTGACAAACCAAATTTGCAAGGAAGATATTTTTAGGGGAATCAAAGGTTTCTGCTTTGTGGTTAAAATCGTGTTTCATGTTTTTAGTTTAGCACAAAGTAGTTGAATTGACTAGGAATTATCTTTCTTTTCAGGCTTTTCTTCCCTGCTTGATTGCTTGAATCAGTCGCTACCTCTTCCTTTTTAGCTGTTTTCTTTTCTTGGGTTTTCATCGGAGAAAAGAGAAATTCATAGTTGCCCTTATTCATACGAACACTTGTTGCAAAACCTGTTTTCGTATTTTGATACCTGACTTTTCCTAGGTTAAAGACTCGTTCCCCACTTTCTTGCTCAGCCTTATCCTTACTTCGCTTGGCCATGGCAAAAGCTGCCAACTTTTCTTTGTTTAGGGCAAAGTCTTTGTGATGGGCGACTTGCCGATTTAAATAAAACTGCAACAAAAGGCTAAAAATAGCTGCCATGGTGACTGCATATAAAAGAACGCCTGCCTTAACTTTTTGTTTTTTCCACACGATAGATGAACTCCCTTTCTAAGCCTTTTTGAAACTGGAAACGGAAGCGAACCAATTGATTTTCCTCTGTAATTTGTGCTGATTTAAGTCCATAAACCATAGGTTGGTAGCCCCGTCCGCTGCTATCGGTTTTCCGAAAATCATCTGATTTGGACTTGCCCATAGCGATATCCTTGCCATCTTGCTTCACATAGAGGTGATTGGCTTCCACCTTTTCAAACTGCGAACGATCTAACTCTGCCTCCAGTTGATCCACAAACAAGAGCCACTCTTTTTGCTCGCTTTGCTGCTGGTAACGAACTTCTGAAATGAGGAGCTGACTCATAGCTTGAAAAAGGAGCAAGCCTCCGCTAATGACGATAAGGGCAATCAGAGATTCTAATAGAGTGAACGCTCTTACCTTACTGCTCTTTAAGATACAGCAACTTCTCTGAACCATGGTAGACCTCCAATCCCTTTTCACTAGCAAACACCTGAATCTCCACTCCATTTATGTTTACCTGATTTTGACCTGTCTGCAGAGCCATCTTAGCTACACGTAAGACTTCTTCCTTTTGCAAGATTTCTGCCTCTTCCTGCCTATTTTTCTGGATTTGTCCCAAAAGAAGGGTCGCAATGCTGGCAAAAACGGCTAGAGCAACTACCGCTTCCAGTAAAATCACTGCCTTAATTTTTTGTTTCCTTAATGCGTTTAATTTTTCCATTTCCTAGATATAATTGATAGCGAATCGCTCCTTTGCTGGTCTGAAATTCAACCTTAGCCAGGGACGAATTGCCCCCAGCTCGGTCAAATATAATGCTTTGTCCTGATGGTGCCTGAATCCCTTTAGGAACGGTCAAGTTTTGACTGCCGTTACTGATCGTCTGTCCATCTAAGTTCAGACTGGTCTTTTGCTGACTGGCTACACTGCGTTTTTGCGTTTCCCGATAGAGTTCTTCAAACTCCATAAAGAAAATCTGCTCCTCTACCGCTGCAAAACTGGACTGGACAGAGCCAGACAAGCCTAAACCAAGGATACTCACAAGTCCCAAAACTAAGAGACTTTCCAGTATAGTAAAGGCCTTAATCTGCAACAGTTTGACTGGTTTTTTGTTTTGCATGGTAGTCTTTATAAGCTTTGGCTTGCTCTGCTGTGATACGACCGTCCGCTTGTAATTTGCTAAGGCTAGCATCTTCATTCTTGTCCAGACTATAGAGCTCTGCCTGGCTTTCTACGACCTTGACAACAGCAGCTTTTCCTTTATCATCTACGGCATCCTTTTGCTTGGTCAAATTGGGCACAAAGAGCAAGAGAAGAACACTGATGATAAGCAAAACCACCAACATTTCTACCAACGTGAAAGCTTTAACCTTGGCTTTTTTTAAATTTGTCATGAGTTTTTTCATTTTAAAAATTTACCTCCATATTTTGATACATGGGCATAAGCATTGCCGCATAAAGTAAAACGATAATCAGGGCCACAAAGATAAAAACCAGTGGCTGTACCAGATTCATGGTACGATTAACTCGGGTAAAAAAGGCTTCCCAAGTTTTTTCAGCATAGATTTCCAACTCACTCCCCAGCTTGGACTTGACTTCCCCATACTCGATGATGAGACTCAACTCCTTTTTAAAGAAAGGATAGGTCGCTATGGTTTGAGAAAATTCGCGGCCATTTTGCAGGGCTTGAGCCAAATCTTGACCGATTTCTTTAAAGAGCTGAGAACCCAGTTCCTGCATGATCTGAAAAATCTGCGTCAGCTCCATCCCCTGTGAAATCATATTGCCCCATTCACGCGCATAATAAGCTGTCAGATAGGTCTGGACAAAGATTCCTAGAAAGGGAACCCGTGCCAACATCGAGAAAACCCGCATCTTGGAACTTCTTTTGTAGAAAGTGAGGGCTAAAAGTAAAGATAGAGAGCAAACCAGCACTAGTCCCAGAAATATTTGTGGCAGATTGCCGATGATTTGAGTGGCAATATTGCTACTGTCCAGTTGGGGAAGTAGATAGTTTCTCAACCCCAGCATGATTAGCAGGAGAAATCCCAGCAAAATCAGGGGATAGGTCGCCACTTCGATTAACTTCTTCTTGACCTTGGACAAATTATCCAGATATTCTTCTATCTTTGCCAAACTCAGGTGGAGATTTCCATGAACTTCAGCTAGAGATAATTGGGTCACAATGGCACTTGAAAAACCCAAACTTTCCATCATTTCTGAAAAGGATTTCCCCTGAGACAAACCTTGGTGCATCTGGGCCACATAGTCCTTTTCCAGCAGGGCACTTCTGCCCAAAAAAGAAATAATTTCCACCAAATGAAAGCCACTGGAGAAGAGGTTGTTAAACAAGGTGATGATTTTCTTCTGCTTAGCTGTAGCTAATTTTTTCCGTTTCAGCCTGAAGACTTGTGATATGTCCATCTTTAAGAAGCTGATCAATCTGCTCATTCCAGCTAGTTGGCTGGTGTTCTTGATAGTCTTTGTTTGCAAAGTCAACGATTCCTCCTCCCCCGATTAATCTCTGGTAGCAGACGCCTTGCAGAACAACTGCTAGTTCCTCCTCCGTCACACCCAACTCCAGAAGGCGTTCATAAACACCTCGGATACTCTTGGCATGAATGGTTGAAAAGACTGTCGCCCCTGTCAAACTGGCTCTGACCACTGCACGGGCCGTCTCGCTATCCCGAATTTCACCAATAATCAAGAGGTCAGGACGATGCCGGAGAGACAGTTTGATGAGATTTTCATAGGTCAAGCCAATCGCCTCATTCAACTGCAACTGGAGCATGTCTTCCTGCTTGATTTCTACTGGGTCTTCGATAGACATAACTTGTTGTCCCTTAAAAAGGGATTTTGCCAATTCGTGCATCAGAGTCGTCTTGCCACTGCCGACCGGACCCGCAAAAAGGTAGAGGCCCCGTTGCCTGTACTGCTCGCCCAGTTCGTTCATATCCTGAAACCAGAAATGCAGGTCCTGCTCCTCATCGTGCAACAAACGAATGACCAAACTCTCATGTCCCCGATAATCTCCCACGGTAGACAAACGCAGAGAAGACAGCTTCTCCCCATGCTGATAGTCGCAAGAGCCCAGCTGACTACGTCTCTTCTCTCCTACGTTCATACCTGCCACAAACTTAAAATGACTAATCACAGCAGCTAAAACATCAAACTCATAGGAGTCAACTAGACACCGTTCGTCTCCAACCCGCATGTGAAGCTCGTAGGACTTTTCCTTGGGAATGAAATAGATATCCTGAGCCTTCTTTTCTTTCGCAGTAGCAATAATTTTCTGTGCAATTTCTTGTACCATACCGCCCTCCTTATCTAACTATTCGCAAAAAAATAAAAAAAGCAACTTAAAAAGTTACTTTTTTATCTCCATTTCATGCGGCAAGAACGGTGTTTTTCTTGACCTGTTTGTTTTTCGTAGCCTGGACGTAGCTTTTCATCGGGGATGACTTGCTCATCCTGTAAAAGTGCCAAAGAATGGTACTGCTGCAAATACTCATCGCACTCATCACACCAGCGTTGGTCGGCAGGATCCCAAAAAATAGTCATCAAATCACTCCGACTTTTATAAAGAGGATTCTTCTTTTCCAGCTCAAACCAGCATGATTTATAATATTTTAGAGCATCATAATACTTGTCAAAAGATTGACTCATGATGACATCTTCTTCCCAACCTTCTATGAACCACCACGGTTCAAAATCCCCATACATTTCTATAACACGATACATTCTTACTACTTCCTTTGTATCGTATATTATATCTAATTTTTTATTACAAGAAAAGGATTTTGCTTGTTTCCCCCATTAGCAATTTCTTTAATCCTATTATTTTCATCTGATAATAAAAATAGGAGTCCTTTATTGACCCCTATTTTTATCATCTTAGGCTTGATAACGTTTCACACCATCTAGGTAGGTTGCTACCAATTCCAAATCTTTATCCAGTACGATAAAGTCGGCATCATAACCTTCACGGATTTGACCACAGACATCATCGATGTGAACAGATTTTGCTGGGTTGAGGCTGGCCATCATGACTGCTTCATGCGGATTCGCAATGCCCCATTCGACCACATTCTTCAAACCATCTTTGAGTTTAAGGATAGAACCTGCCAAATTGCCTGTAGATTTGAGGCGAGCAGTTCCATTAGCAACTACTACTGGGAATTCTCCCAACATGTAGTCGCCATCTTCCAAGCCACCAGCTGTCATACAGTCTGTGATAAGGGCGATATTTTCAGTTCCCTTTTGTTTGAGCAAGATATCACAGGCCTTTGGATCCACATGGTGACCGTCACAGATCAACTCTGCATAGGTATGTGGCAACTCATACATGGCTCCCACCATACCGAGCTCACGGTGAGTCAACCCACGCATTCCATTGTAGGCATGTACCCAAACGCTTGCTCCAGCATCCACTGCTTTTTTAGCTTCATCAAAAGTCGCATTTGAGTGTCCAAGAGCAACAGTCACTCCTTCACCCGTAATTGTACGAACAAAGTCTTCTACACCTTCACGTTCTGGCGCAAGGGCAATTTTATTGAGCAGGCCATTAGCTGCTTTTTGCCAAGCACGAAACTCATCCATACGAGGATCTTTCATGTAAGCAGGGTTTTGAGCTCCCTTGTATTTCTCTGTGAAATAAGGCCCTTCAAAATAGATTCCACGAATCTTGGCTCCACTTGCTTCCTGGTAACGAGCACCGATATTTTCAGTTACCGCAAGCAACTGCTCGTAAGAAGAAGTCAACGTCGTTGGCAAGAAGCTAGTAACACCTGTGCTAAGCAATCCTTCACTCATAGTATGAAGGGTTCCTTCGATGTTATTATCCATGACATCGACACCACCAAATCCATGAATATGGGTATCCACAAGTCCTGGGGCAATGCTATAACCGGTATAGTCAATCACCTCAGCTCCTTCAGGAATCTGTTCTACATGTTTACCAAACTTGCCATCCACAAGTTCCAAGTAACCGCCACGACGAACTCCGTGTGGGTAGAAAAACTGATCCGCTTTAATATAATTAGGCATAATGATAACCTCCTTGATAGATTGATTCTAGAATTTATTATGTCAATTACATTATAAACCTTTCTTTTTCATTTGTAAATGGTATAGACCTATTTTTCGTGGATATTTTAAAAGAGCTGGATTTCTCCAACTCTTTGATCTTATTTTGATTTTACAGGCAGTTCTTGAGCAGCCTTAACAGCAGCTGCAATCGTCTCTGCGTAAAGTTTAGCACCTTCTTCAATCATGTTGCTATCATTCCCAAAGTGGACTTGGTCGGTTCCAGCCCAGATTTCAGGGTGTTCCTTAGCGACCTTATTCCAGTCAGCGATGCTCACGTAAGGATTCTTTTCAGCTAATTCCCGCGCATAAGCCGCATACTGCTCCACTGATGTGTAAGTGTCCTTACTCTTATCTCCCTCATAAGGTGTCACCAGTATCAGATGGTGTCCTTTCGGTAGATTGTTCACGATGCTGTCCAAGTCATTCTTATAGCCTTCAGGATTATTGACTCCCGTTGCAATGACAACAGTTTTTAGCAGCGCCTTGTTCTGACTGTTATTGAGCATAATGTCATTGGCTTGCTTGGTCGTTCGACTAACCTGAGCATTGATATTTGCTTCAGGAAGTGCCTCTTGTAAGGCTGTATTGGCACGCAAGGCTACCGAATCTCCTATCAGGCTTGTTCCCTCAGAAATTCCTAGACGACTCAGTTCAGCTTGTTCAGCAAGAGTCTTTGTTTGTCCTATATTGGTCTGGGCTTGTTTGAAACCATTGACCATCAAGTCTGTCTCAAAAGCTCCAACTTGAGGAGCCACAGCTATGATAATCAAGGTAATCAAGGTAAGAATGCCAGCACCAGCAGCACTAATTGGTTTAATATGAGGCAATCGACTAATCTTCCGTATTAAAGGATTGGATTTACCGGCAATCAACGGCTCAATAATATAGAAGGATAGGATAGCAAAGAAATAAGAAAAGATGATTGTCAGAATAACAGCAGGCAGATTACTCATCAGCTGAGAAAAGATAATATAAAAAGGCCAGTGGAAAAGATAAACCGCGTAGCTAGTATCCGCTAAAAATGTAATGATCCGAGGTTCTTGTATCTCAGGCGTTTTCTCATGCAAGACACGCGCAGCAAAAATCATGGTCACTGCCGCTAAACTTGCTAGCAAGAAGCCAAATAAGTA
Organism: Streptococcus sp. FDAARGOS_256; assembly: GCF_002289235.2. GTDB lineage: Bacteria > Bacillota > Bacilli > Lactobacillales > Streptococcaceae > Streptococcus. The sequence continues at coordinate 1,714,733 of NZ_NTGM02000001.1, read as the reverse complement.
CGCAAACAGGTAGGTGAACTTGACAAAGAAGGTCAAGAGCACTAACACCAAAAGCCCAGCAGCAAATACCAGTAGATTCTGACGAATATCCCATGTCCGGTCAAACTGCTTGACTAAATCGCTCGTCTGACGAACCCCCACAACCGTCGCCAAATTGCTTCCTAAAAAGAAGGGATAGACATGGGTCAAACTTGAAAAGTAGACAGATGAATAGGAACTCGCCATTAGACTACCAATAAACATGGAGAAAAAGCTAATGATAAAAGCTCCAGCAGAAAGGAGAAAGACCATCCCTCTCAATTGACTACTAGATTTTGAACGTTTCGATAAAAACCAAACCGCTAAGCCCCAAAGGATATAGTAGTGAACCTCAACAGCTAGGCTCCAGTTGTGAACAAAGAGATGCGGAATGAACTGGGATTCATAACTTCCCCCTGTTAACATTTCGTAGAAGTTGGTCATAAAACCGAGAACTCCAGCTATCTGGCCACCAATTCCAGCAACATAGTCTTGACGAACCAAGAAAGTAAAAGGCATGGTCACCAAAACCATCAGCACCACAGGTGGCACGATGCGGTAAAACCGTCTCTTAAAAAAGCTCAGCAAATCAATCTGGCGTGCCTTCCCAAATTCTTCTAAAAGGAGGGAAGTGATCAAAAATCCTGAAAAAGTGAAAAAGACATCTACCCCAAAGAAACCTCCAGGAAAGATCGTTTGAAAGAAGTGGTACAAAAGCACCAAAAGTAAACCTGTAATCCTAATCAAGGAAAACCATTTAATACGCATACGAGTCTATTCTCCATTAAATTAGGAAGTAAAACACCACCTAATTTCCATTCCATTATACTCCCTATTCTATCAAAAAAATAGGAAAAATCCTAAGAGAAAACTTAGGATTTTGGCATTCTATTTTTACACTTTAGAAATTGCGCCCTGACTTGTTGTAGCCATATTTTTCTACAAAATACTCACGAAATTCCAAGAGATTGTCATCCATGATGGCTTGGCGGACTTGCTTCATCAGATTGAGCAAGAAGTAGAGATTGTGGTAGCTAGTCAAGCGGATACCAAAGGTTTCATCAGCCTTGAGCAAATGACGAAGGTAGGCGCGTGTGTAGTTCTTACATGTGTAGCAATCACACTCAGGATCCAGTGGCGTAAAGTCTTCAGCGAATTGGGCATTTTTGACAACCAAACGTCCCTGACTAGTCATACAAGTTCCATTACGAGCGATACGAGTCGGCAAGACACAGTCAAACATATCCACACCACGAATAACCCCATCAATCAAGCTATCTGGCGCTCCCACTCCCATCAAATAGCGAGGTTTGTTTTCAGGAAGAAGTTGGGTTGTAAAGTCCAAGACGGCATTCATTTCTTCGTGCGTTTCTCCCACTGCCAAACCACCGATAGAGTAGCCAGGGAAGGCCATGCTGACAAGGTCATGAGCTGACTGACGGCGAAGGTCTTCAAATCCTGCCCCCTGTACAATTCCAAACAAACCTTGGTCATGTGGGCGACGGTGAGCCTTCAAACCACGCTCAGCCCAACGGCTAGTACGCTCGATTGATTTCTTAACGTAGTCATAAGGTTGGTAAAACTGAGGACATTCATCAAAAGACATCATGATGTCTGAGCCCAGATTGTTCTGAATAGAGATGGCTTTCTCTGGTGATAGGAACATCTTGGAGCCATTGAGATGGTTTTTAAAGGTTACTCCTTCTTCGGTGATATTGCGGCTATCTGCTAGGGAATAAACCTGGAAGCCACCACTATCTGTCAAGATTGGTTGGTCCCAGTTCATAAATTTGTGGAGACCACCTGCGCGTGCGATGAGTTCATCTCCAGGACGAAGCCACAGATGATAGGTATTAGAGAGGATAATCCCTGATCCCATCTCCTTCAACTCCTCTGGTGACTGGGTTTTTACAGTAGCTTGGGTCCCAACTGGCATAAACATAGGCGTTGGAAAGGTACCGTGCGGGGTGATAATTTCTCCCAGACGAGCTCCCGTGTGTTTTTCTTTCTTAATCAAACGGTATTTGATTGGTGAATCTGACATTTTCTACCTCCGAAGCTGGGAAAGACAGTCCCAGTTCATACTTTGTGCCCAAAGGCATACTGTATGATTTTATCAAAAAAACCAGGAACTGTCACGAACTATGGTATAATGAGAGAATGAAATACCCAAAAATTGATTTAAAAACTATTCGTCTGCAGACGAGGCAGTTTCAGGCTGAAAATCCCCGCCTCTTTCTGGTCTATCTCTTACCTAGCATGCTGGTCATCTTATCAGGCTTTCTCAACCCCTTGGCTCGTCTCCAAGACAGTGTTTTAGAGCAATCCTTTTTCAGCATGCTGGCACAAGTGCTCCAAGCCTATCTCTTCCCACTAGTGGTTTCTTTTGTGAGCACGATTTTTCTAGCAGGTGCTGCTTTTGCGACACTCCGACTCCTCAAGGATCCTGATACAGAACTCTCAGTAAAATCAAGCCTGGCCCTCTTTGCTGAAGAGCGCTTCTCGCAAACCTTCCTAACTCTGCTCCTCAAACGTTTCTACCTCTTTTTATGGAGCATTCCAAACTTAGTAGGCGTTTATTTTCTCTTTTATAGCAATCTCTTGGCTCGGAGATTTGTCGCCCTACATCCTGAATTTCCAAAATTAGACCTCTCATCCGTTGAAACCGAGCAATTCCTTCTGACCTTTGGCCTCTACTTTTTCGCGAGTCTCATCTTGATGATTGTAGGGAACACCCTCTACGTTCCGCAACATTATGCCTACTCGCAGGTAGAATTTCTCCTCTGCGATACTCTAGATTTAGGACAGGCTAAACCCCGTCAAATCCTGAAAACCAGCCGTTTCTTGATGAAGGGTTACAAATTCCAGTGCTTTGTCCTCGACCTACAACTACTCCCTTGGTACTTCCTCAACTGGCTCACTTTTGGAATTGCTAGTTTTTCAATCCTTCCCTATATCCAGAACAATCATATCTTCTTTTACAGAGCCCTACTAGCCCGTAAACGTCGAAATGGATAAGAGCATACAAAAACCAGCATCGTTCAGGACGCTGGTTTTCTAATTTAAAAAGCAAAATACTCAGCAGAGTCAAAATAGCAGGCCCACCTTGCTTCAGAATAATCTTCTTGTCTGCTGTCAGAGAACCGTAGGTCACTGCACCAAGCACAAATAAAACAAAGATGGTCACAATTTCCAAACTTTGTGAGAAATAAATCCCGTACAAGAGAAACACACCTATCAAAGCATTATAAATTCCTTGATTTTTAAATAATGAACTCACTGAAGGACGAGCCAGTTCTTCCTTATCCACATTAAACACTCGACTAGTAGTATCTGATTGCGTAGCCACACTTTCCAAATAAAAAATGTAAAAATGCTCCAAAGCAACGATAGTTGCTAAAACAATTGTAAAAATAGACATATTCTTCTCCTTAAATCTCTATCTCTTCTAAGCCAGATTGCAACTTTTCTAACAAGCGACTGAACTCTTCTCGCTCTCCTTTTGTAAGTACACTTTCCATCTGACTCTTTACCTTTATATGTTGTTGGGGAGAGTTGGTTACGAGTTGCTCTCTCGCAAAGTCTGTCACTTCCACCAAAACCTCCCTCTGGTTTTCAGGATTCCGATGTCGCTTAACCAAACCTTCTTTTTCCAGAATTTTAAAGTGCCGTGTCAAGGCAGCCTGATCAATCTTCAAACGCTCCTGAACCGCAATTTGATTACATGGTGACTGATCGACTAAGAAACATAAGATTTGATAACGAGTCAGACTAATTCCCAATTGTCGTTCGAATAGTTGTGTCATAGACTGATCTGCCAACCGTAGCTGATACAGTAAATCTTGGATTGCTACCATAAATCTTTCTCCTTTAAAGTTGATTTATCAACGATTGACTTATCAAGTATAATGTAATCCAAAAAATAAATCAAGTAATATGCTTACATTCTCTTGAAATATTACTCACTTCCTCATATTTATCCCTTTTATCCTGAAGGAATGACACAAAAAAAGAAGCGGGAACTCAATCAGTTCCCAACTTCCATTTTAATGATTAGTTCATTGAAACGTGAACGTGGTCATAGTGATTTTCGGTTACGCTACCACGGTCTGGCATTGGATTCCACGTATAGGCTGGTCCATATTTACTATCGTATGGAGCGTAGAAACGTTGTTTCCAAATGATATAGTTGATACCACGGCTAGCCATATTTTTGACTGCATATTCTGCAATTTGATCTCCGAGTGCTGAACTCACTGGAACCATAAAGTCGATGGCCAAACCTTTACCATGGTCCCCACTGTCACCAGGACGGTAGCCACTAAAAGATGTAATTCCAAACAAGTTGGCTACTTCTTCTTTAAAGGCCGCCGTTTGTGGTTGAAGACCAGCATTCTCAGACTTAGCTACAGCAAGTCCTGCATAGTCAGGAGCCGCTGGAGCAGCATACGTTCTTGAAGGAGTTTGGCTTTGCTCTGCTTGATAAGTCGAAGTTGCAGTGTCAGAAGTTGCTGTTGATGCTGCTTCTTCTGTTGCACTTGTTCCTGTTGTATCAGCAGGTGTTTCAGTTGCTGGAGCAGCTGCTACTGGTGCTTCTGCTGGAGTTGTTGCTGCCGTTTCTTCAGTAGCTGGAGTCGCTGCTTGAGGAGCTTCTTCTTCAACTGGACTAGTTGTTTCTGCTGCTACAGGTGTTTCTGTAGATGGTGTCTCTTCAGCAACTGTCGCTGTCTCAGAAACTTCTGAATTTGGCGCTACTTCTGTTGGTTTTTCAGTCTCTGTTACAGTTGGAGCATCCTCAATTGGTTGAGAAAGATCTTCTACTTGAACTGTTTGTTCATCAACTGTCACTTGATTCGTCGTCAAATCAGCTGTCGCAGTCGTCACTTCTTCACTAGAATCCGCTTGAGGAGTTTGGATTTCAACTTCCGTCACCTCTTCTTCCTCATTGACAGTTGTAGTGAGGACAGTATCTGGGAAAATCAAGTCCATATTAGTGATTTTGTTCAAATTAGCAAGAACGGTTACATCTACTCCCAAAGCTTCTGCAATCGTGCTCAGGGTATCACCATACTGAACTGTATAGCTGTTTTTGTTCTCGTTTTTCGTCACATCATTTTGGATTTGCTCAACGCTACGTGCTGTCCAAGAGATTTCTTGAGCTTTAGCTCCTAATGCGGGAGCAAGAGACAGGGCTACTGTTGAGGCTAAAATAATTCTTTTCTTCATTCGTTCATATTCCTTTCAAATGAGTACCTGTCTATCATAACACAAAAAAAACAGAAAAAAAGCCCTCTCGGGCCTATTTAACAGAACTGTCTATTCCTTGTAACAAACTAGATCAGTTGAAATAGTTTGTTAGCCTTCTGTCATAAAACTGACACAATCTTTTTATTGCTCATCCTCAAAAATGTAGGGAATATCTGCCAATGCTTGAATCCTCTGATTCCCTTCATAAGTTGACTCTAAAAAGTTAATGCTTTGAATACCGCTATTCTGGGCAAATTTCACATCCAAAGTCCGGTCCCCTAGATAATAGGTAGTCCTAGGATCCAACTCATATTTGTCTAGCAGATATGTCGCCGCTTCTGGACTGGGCTTGCGTGCAAAACCACTCTGATTAGTTAAAATTTCTGTGAAATAGAACTCTAACCCCAAGTCTCTTAAAATAGTAAGCGCATTGTCTCCCTTATGAGTATAGACAAACTGCTGAATCCCTGCTTGGTCTGCCCAAGCTAGCACTTCACCCGCACCTGGCATCAAAATTACCTGGGCATTTTTCTCAGCCAGACTTTGGGCGCGCACCTGATTGAGCACTTCCGCATCCAGGTTTCTCTCTTCTGCCACCTGCTCCAGCAAATCCTGCACAGAGTACCTGAGGATAAACTCTCTCACTTTTTCCTTATCATAAGGAATAGAAAACTGAGCAAAGGTCTCCTCAATCCCTGACAAAATCGCTTCGTAAGAGTCCAATAAAGTCCCGTCTAAATCCCAAATAAAAGCTGTTTTTTGCATCTCCTATCCTTTCAAGCTCATATAACGCTGGTAACGGTAATGTAGAAATAACCAACGGAAACCATTATCCAAGAGAGTCCCTGTCCAAATACCAGGTAAGCCCCAACCAAGAACAATACCCATCAGATAAGCTGTGCCAATTCGGATACACCACATCCCAATACTTGTCGCATAAAAGGGGAGGCGAGCATTTCCCAATCCCTGCCAAACTGCCGTATATATAACTGTCCCTGTCGCCATGGGGGTTCCTAGTAGGGAGAACAGTGCCACCAAAACGCTCGCTTCGACCGCTACAGGATCGGTCGTATAGAGATGAGTCAATGGTGTCCCCAAGGCATAGATACTGAGTGTTAAGGGCAACATAAGAAGCAGGGAAAGCCAAAAGGTTTGCTTGCTCAAATCATCTACTCTTTCCCAGTTATCCTCTCCAACTGCTCGAGCTACCTGCATGACCGTCGCCGTAGCGACGCCAAAGGCAGGCATATAGTTAAACTGGGTCAAGACTTCTCCGACTGCATTCCCCGCTACTGCCTCCGTCCCAAAAGAAACAACCAAGGCAATGATCACTACATCTCCAGCCCGCATCATGAGACGTTCTCCTGCTGCTGGCAATGCCAAGGTCAGTAAGTCTTTATCGAGTCCAAAAGTCGGTTTCTCAAAAGGAAGCTTTAATTGCGACCACAAAATCACAAGACCGACTAAGCGAGACAAGATAGTCCCCCAAGCAACACCAGCTATCCCCATATCAAGGACAAAAATAGCTAGACTTGAAAAAAGAATATTCAAGGCATTGGATAAAAGACTAACATAGAGAGGTAGACGCGGATTATGCGTTGCACGAATCAAGGCACCTAGACTCGTCATCAAGCCCAAGAGAACAATCGATCCACCCACCAAAGATAGGTAGAGCCCACCACTCTCGGCCACATCCTGCTCAGTTCCCAAGAGCCCTATCATCTCTTGCCCAGCAAAGAGCGATAAGGCGCCTAAAAGTGCACTCAGCAATAGGGTTATCTTGAGAGCCTCTGTCACGTGATAAGCCAACTTGGACTGATCTTTCTGCCCCAAACTTTTTGAAATAACGCTGGAAATAGCAGCTCCTAGAGCGATAAAAATCGCCTGATAAATGGTGATAATATTGCCAGCAACTGAAACACCTGAAATGGCGATTAAGCCCAAGTGAGCGACCAAATAACTGTCCACCATTCCCATGAGCATCTGCAAAAAGTTTTCACCCATAGCTGGCAATGCAATATTAAGAATGTCTTTATTTTTCTTAAACAATCTCTCCTCCTGATGAAAAGAAACTCAGTTGGTTTCCCAACCGAGTTTACTCCCTCTGTCTTAAAGTCCTAGATAAGTCTCCACCGCTGCTTGCATGTCAGCAGCTGCCACTGTTGTTTTATGACGAACCGGAGCTGTTTCAAGGCCATCAACCGCTGGTGGCACTGCCACTCCTGAAATGTCATGTAATTGAGCCAAGGCTTCAAAGTCAGTCAAGCCTGCTTTTCCTGTTACCGCTTCTACGGCAACCACTGGGAACTTGTAGGGACTAGCAGTTGAAGCAATCACTGTCTTAGTCGCATCCCCAGTAGCCGCTTGGTATTTTCTATAAACAGCTGAGGCAACCGCCGTATGTGGATCCTCGATATAGGCATCTGTATCATAAACACGTTTAATTTCTGCCGCAGTTTCTTCCTCAGTCGCATATTCAGCTGCAAAGAGTTCCAGAATCGCTGCATCAAAGTCTGTCAATTCATATTGTCCTTGTGTACTCAAAGCATTCATGAGTTCAGCTGTCTTAACCGCATCATTCCCCAAAAGATGGAAAATTAAACGCTCTAAGTTTGAAGATACTAGGATATCCATAGATGGGCTAGTCGTTACCTTAAACTCACGTTTCTTATCGTAAACACGTGTTTTGAAGAAGTCTGTCAAGACATTGTTGTCATTTGAAGCACAGACTAATTTACCAACTGGCAGACCAATTTGCTTGGCATAAAAGGCAGCCAAGATATTTCCAAAGTTTCCAGTTGGTACTGTGAAGTTGACCTTTTCACCAGCCACAATCTCACCAGACTTGACCAACTGAGCGTAGGCATAAACATAATAAACAATCTGTGGTACCAAACGACCAATGTTCATAGAGTTAGCTGATGAAAATTGCAGTTTATTGGCAGCCAATTTTTCACGAAGAGCTACATCGTTAAACATATGTTTCACATTTGTTTGTGCATCATCAAAGTTTCCATCAATAGCGATAACATGAGTATTGTCGCCAGTCTGAGTAGTCATTTGCAACTCTTGTACCTTGCTGACACCATCTTTTGGATAAAAGACGATAATCTCAGTTCCAGGCACATCCGCAAACCCTGCCATAGCAGCTTTTCCAGTATCACCAGATGTCGCTGTCAAAATGACAATCTTGTTCTCCAAACCATGCTTTTTAGCGGCTGTCGTCATAAAGTATGGCAAGATAGACAAGGCCATATCTTTAAAGGCAATCGTTGAACCATGGAACAATTCCAAGTTGTATTGCCCATCCAGTTTCACCAATGGCGCAATAGCTGGAGTATCAAACTTGCTATCGTAGGCATTGTTGATACAGTAGTCCAACTCCTCAGCCGTAAAGTCATCTAAAAATGCTGATAAAACTAATTTAGCCACTTCTTGGTAAGAAGCATCTTTTAATGTGTCAAAGTCCAAATCCACCTTTGGATAAGTAAGCGGAGTAAACAGACCACCATCCGTCGCCAAACCTTGCAAAATAGCTTGGCTGGCAGTTACTGTATTATTGGCATCACGCGTTGATTGATAAACTAATGTCATGAATCTCTATCCTTTATCTATAGTCTCTTCCATTATATCACGATTTTTCAGAAAATTCTCCCTTTATAAGAGAAATTATAATCCCAATTCTTTCTTCAAAGGCTCTAAATAAACCATTTCTTGCTTATCTCTTTTCTCCAGTCCTTCCTCAGCTAGGATGAGTAAGTCTTTAGAAAACTCGAGAACCGCAGCTTCTTCTTCATCTGTGAGTTGTTTTTTAGAAAATTGTCGTCTTAAAAGCTTATAATCACGACCAAATGTGGTAAAAAATGGTGCAGATTGCAAGTAAGCTTCTAACTTGTCTAAATTGAGCAACAAACCCAAATGAAAAGCCGCCGCAGCAAAGGTACGATTCAAGGGTTGCGTACAGACACTACGAAACTCAACTGTTCCTCGAGTCGTTAAGTCTTGGTACTGGTAACTACGATGAGTTTGGAAATCCTCCTCCTGAGGATGAATTAACACCTCATCCCCATTAAGGGTAAATGCTTGGATTTCAGGTGTAGCCAAATAGTCCCTAGCCTGAATCGGATAAAAATAATAGGTCTGCCCACCACGCTCCGCAGTAAAAATCGCAGAATGATCTAGATAATCAAAAAAATCATTCTCATCTTTGAAGAGTCTGGCATTGACGCCTACATTTTCAGGATAAATCCCGTGCATGGATTCTTCCCAAAAAATATCCCTTGAAATCTTAGTATCCCAATCTTCCCCTGAAAACTCAGAATTGGCAAATAAAAAGGCTTTTGCAGCTTCAATTTGCGTAAAAGCATTGATAACCCGCAAGTAGTTGGACTTTGAAACGTCCAGTTGAACCTGACTTCCACAGATAAAGGCACCATACTCAGGGAAATGATGTAAATCTGATTTAGTTACATTTCTACTCAAATTCAGATAATCCATCAACATCTGATAGCGGGGATAAGCCACTGGACAATTCTCATTTTTATCCCAGTTGGGATGAATGCCGCAGCCAACAATAGCATGGTTAGCTTCACCCAACTTATTCTGAATCGTAGCCATATAGAAGTTAAAGCGTTCTTCTACCTCTTGGATAGATTCGGCCTTTCCGAATGCAAACTCAATCGTCGTATAAGCAACCTCAAACAAGATCGTATCTTGGCTGACTGGATCAAGCAACTGAATTGGATTCCCAAAATCATCCACTTTTTCGATAGTGAAGCCCAATACTGATGGTAAATACCGAAAGAGATCCTTAACAACTTCACCATCTGTAGCTTCACCCTCTAAATTTACAATAGGATATTCTAACTCAATCCCAATAAATAAATCTGGGTTCTCTTTTATATTCTTTAAGTAACGTTTCTTTAGTAATTCAACAGACCGAGACATTAATCACCAAACTCTTTCATAATCAAAATAAATTGTGAATAAGTAATATTATACCAAAAATACACTAAAAATGATTAGAATAAGAAGAAAAAGATGATTCATCAGTTATCTGTACTTAAAGAAAAATATCAAAATCTTCACCAAATCAAAAAACAAGGTCCGAAAACCTTGTCTTTATTACTATACCGGCGGCCGGGGTCGAACCGGCACGTCCTTGCGGACACTGGATTTTGAGTCCAGCGCGTCTGCCAATTCCGCCACGCCGGCAAATAGTAACTGGGGTAGCTGGATTCGAACCAACGCATGAGGGAGTCAAAGTCCCTTGCCTTACCGCTTGGCTATACCCCAATAATATAAAATAGGCGAGTGATGGGGATCGAACCCACGCATGCCAGAGCCACAATCTGGTGTGTTAACCACTTCACCACACCCGCCATAATCATATTAACACGGGCAGTAGGAATTGAACCCACACTGAAGGTTTTGGAGACCTTAGTTCTACCTTTAAACTATGCCCGTAACTAAAGTAATGGAAGGGGAGGGATTCGAACCCCCGAACCCGAAGGAGCGGATTTACAGTCCGCCGCGTTTAGCCTCTTCGCTACCCTTCCAAGTTATAAATAAAATATGGCGCGAGACGGAATCGAACCGCCGACACATGGAGCTTCAATCCATTGCTCTACCAACTGAGCTACCGAGCCAAATTGCGGGAGCAGGATTTGAACCTACGACCTTCGGGTTATGAGCCCGACGAGCTACCGAGCTGCTCCATCCCGCGTTAATATAAAAAGGAGGATGTGGGATTCGAACCCACGCACGCTTTTACACGCCTGACGGTTTTCAAGACCGTTCCCTTCAGCCGGACTTGGGTAATCCTCCAATAAATAGTCCGTACGGGATTCGAACCCGTGTTACCGCCGTGAAAAGGCGGTGTCTTAACCCCTTGACCAACGGACCATATTTATAAATGGGCACGAGTGGACTCGAACCACCGACCTCACGCTTATCAGGCGTGCGCTCTAACCACCTGAGCTACGCGCCCAAGTTTAAAAAACTTGGTAATTGAACAAAGTTCAAAGCGGGTGACGAGAATCGAACTCGCGACAACAGCTTGGAAGGCTGTAGTTTTACCACTAAACTACACCCGCTAAAATGGGAGTTAACGGGATCGAACCGCTGACCCTCTGCTTGTAAGGCAGATGCTCTCCCAGCTGAGCTAAACTCCCAAAGGGCGGAGTCTAGCTCAGCCAACGGTAAGAAACTTCGTTTCTCTCATCCGCCGATTGTAATTTCGATTTCCTCTCAATTACAACTGAGCTAAACTCCCTCGAGCTAAGCGACTTCCATATCTCACAGGGGGCAACCCCCAACTACTTCCGGCGTTCTAGGGCTTAACTGCTGTGTTCGGCATGGGTACAGGTGTATCTCCTAGGCTATCGTCACTTAACTCTGAGTAATACCTACTCAAAATTGAATATCTATCAAATACCAAGAAAACCTCACACTTCGTATTCTCAGTTACTTTGGATAAGTCCTCGAGCTATTAGTATTAGTCCGCTACATGTGTCGCCACACTTCCACTTCTAACCTATCTACCTGATCATCTCTCAGGGCTCTTACTGATATAAAATCATGGGAAATCTCATCTTGAGGTGGGTTTCACACTTAGATGCTTTCAGCGTTTATCCCTTCCCTACATAGCTACCCAGCGATGCCTTTGGCAAGACAACTGGTACACCAGCGGTAAGTCCACTCTGGTCCTCTCGTACTAGGAGCAGATCCTCTCAAATTTCCTACGCCCGCGACGGATAGGGACCGAACTGTCTCACGACGTTCTGAACCCAGCTCGCGTGCCGCTTTAATGGGCGAACAGCCCAACCCTTGGGACCGACTACAGCCCCAGGATGCGACGAGCCGACATCGAGGTGCCAAACCTCCCCGTCGATGTGAACTCTTGGGGGAGATAAGCCTGTTATCCCCAGGGTAGCTTTTATCCGTTGAGCGATGGCCCTTCCATACGGAACCACCGGATCACTAAGCCCGACTTTCGTCCCTGCTCGAGTTGTAGCTCTCGCAGTCAAGCTCCCTTATACCTTTACACTCTGCGAATGATTTCCAACCATTCTGAGGGAACCTTTGGGCGCCTCCGTTACCTTTTAGGAGGCGACCGCCCCAGTCAAACTGCCCGTCAGACACTGTCTCCGATAGGGATAACCTATCCGGGTTAGAGTGGCCATAACACAAGGGTAGTATCCCAACAACGTCTCCTTCGAAACTGGCGTCCCGATCTCATAGACTCCTACCTATCCTGTACATGTGGTACAGACACTCAATATCAAACTGCAGTAAAGCTCCATGGGGTCTTTCCGTCCTGTCGCGGGTAACCTGCATCTTCACAGGTACTAAAATTTCACCGAGTCTCTCGTTGAGACAGTGCCCAAATCATTACGCCTTTCGTGCGGGTCGGAACTTACCCGACAAGGAATTTCGCTACCTTAGGACCGTTATAGTTACGGCCGCCGTTTACTGGGGCTTCAATTCATACCTTCGCTTACGCTAAGCACTCCTCTTAACCTTCCAGCACCGGGCAGGCGTCACCCCCTATACATCATCTTACGATTTAGCAGAGAGCTGTGTTTTTGATAAACAGTTGCTTGGGCCTATTCACTGCGGCTGACGTAAAGTCAGCACCCCTTCTCCCGAAGTTACGGGGTCATTTTGCCGAGTTCCTTAACGAGAGTTCTCTCGCTCACCTGAGGCTACTCGCCTCGACTACCTGTGTCGGTTTGCGGTACGGGTAGAGTATGTTTAAACGCTAGAAGCTTTTCTTGGCAGTGTGACGTCACTAACTTCGCTACTAAACTTCGCTCCCCATCACAGCTCAATGTTATAGATATAAGCATTTGACTCATATCACACCTCACTGCTTAGACAGACACTTCCATTCGTCTGCTTTAGTTAGCCTACTGCGTCCCTCCATCACTACATACTCTAGTACAGGAATATCAACCTGTTGTCCATCGGATACACCTTTCGGTCTCTCCTTAGGTCCCGACTAACCCAGGGCGGACGAGCCTTCCCCTGGAAACCTTAGTCTTACGGTGGACAGGATTCTCACCTGTCTTTCGCTACTCATACCGGCATTCTCACTTCTATGCGTTCCAGCACTCCTCACGGTATACCTTCTTCACACATAGAACGCTCTCCTACCATACCTATAAAGGTATCCACAGCTTCGGTAAATTGTTTTAGCCCCGGTACATTTTCGGCGCAGGGTCACTCGACTAGTGAGCTATTACGCACTCTTTGAATGAATAGCTGCTTCTAAGCTAACATCCTAGTTGTCTGTGCAACCCCACATCCTTTTCCACTTAACAATTATTTTGGGACCTTAGCTGGTGGTCTGGGCTGTTTCCCTTTCGACTACGGATCTTAGCACTCGCAGTCTGACTGCCGACCATAATTCATTGGCATTCGGAGTTTATCTGAGATTGGTAATCCGGGATGGACCCCTCACCCAAACAGTGCTCTACCTCCAAGAATCTTTATGTCGACGCTAGCCCTAAAGCTATTTCGGAGAGAACCAGCTATCTCCAAGTTCGTTTGGAATTTCTCCGCTACCCACAAGTCATCCAAGCACTTTTCAACGTGCCCTGGTTCGGTCCTCCAGTGCGTCTTACCGCACCTTCAACCTGCTCATGGGTAGGTCACATGGTTTCGGGTCTACGACATGATACTAATTCGCCCTATTCAGACTCGGTTTCCCTGCGGCTCCGTCTCTTCAACTTAACCTCGCATCATATCGTAACTCGCCGGTTCATTCTACAAAAGGCACGCTCTCACCCATTAACGGGCTCGAACTTGTTGTAGGCACACGGTTTCAGGTTCTATTTCACTCCCCTCCCGGGGTGCTTTTCACCTTTCCCTCACGGTACTGGTTCACTATCGGTCACTAGGGAGTATTTAGGGTTGGGAGATGGTCCTCCCAGATTCCGACGGGATTTCACGTGTCCCGCCGTACTCAGGATACTGCTAGGTACAAAGACTATTTTAAATACGAGGCTATTACTCTCTTTGGCTGATCTTCCCAAATCATTCTTCTATAATCTTTGAGTCCACATTGCAGTCCTACAACCCCGAAGAGTAAACTCTTCGGTTTGCCCTCCTGCCGTTTCGCTCGCCGCTACTAAGGCAATCGCTTTTGCTTTCTCTTCCTGCAGCTACTTAGATGTTTCAGTTCACTGCGTCTTCCTCCTCACATCCTTAACAGATGCGGGTAACAGGTAGTACCTGTTGGGTTCCCCCATTCGGAAATCCCTGGATCATCGCTTACTTACAGCTACCCAAGGCATATCGTCGTTTGTCACGTCCTTCTTCGGCTCCTAGTGCCAAGGCATCCACCGTGCGCCCTTATTAACTTAACCTTATTTTTTGACCTTTCAGTCATAAACTCTTTTAATACTACAGCGTTTCGGTTTATTTTCTTGTTACTATTTGATATAGATATTCAATTTTCAATGTGCATTACTTGGTGATCTCTCACCAATGGAGCCTAGCGGGATCGAACCGCTGACCTCCTGCGTGCAAAGCAGGCGCTCTCCCAGCTGAGCTAAGGCCCCACAAGACCTCTCAAGACTAAACAAGACCAATGTGCAGTTCCTTATCCTTAGAAAGGAGGTGATCCAGCCGCACCTTCCGATACGGCTACCTTGTTACGACTTCACCCCAATCATCTATCCCACCTTAGGCGGCTGGCTCCAAATGGTTACCTCACCGACTTCGGGTGTTACAAACTCTCGTGGTGTGACGGGCGGTGTGTACAAGGCCCGGGAACGTATTCACCGCGGCGTGCTGATCCGCGATTACTAGCGATTCCGACTTCATGTAGGCGAGTTGCAGCCTACAATCCGAACTGAGACTGGCTTTAAGAGATTAGCTTGCCGTCACCGGCTTGCGACTCGTTGTACCAGCCATTGTAGCACGTGTGTAGCCCAGGTCATAAGGGGCATGATGATTTGACGTCATCCCCACCTTCCTCCGGTTTATTACCGGCAGTCTCGCTAGAGTGCCCAACTGAATGATGGCAACTAACAATAGGGGTTGCGCTCGTTGCGGGACTTAACCCAACATCTCACGACACGAGCTGACGACAACCATGCACCACCTGTCACCTCTGTCCCGAAGGAAAACTCTATCTCTAGAGCGGTCAGAGGGATGTCAAGACCTGGTAAGGTTCTTCGCGTTGCTTCGAATTAAACCACATGCTCCACCGCTTGTGCGGGCCCCCGTCAATTCCTTTGAGTTTCAACCTTGCGGTCGTACTCCCCAGGCGGAGTGCTTAATGCGTTAGCTGCGGCACTAAACCCCGGAAAGGGTCTAACACCTAGCACTCATCGTTTACGGCGTGGACTACCAGGGTATCTAATCCTGTTTGCTCCCCACGCTTTCGAGCCTCAGCGTCAGTTACAAGCCAGAGAGCCGCTTTCGCCACCGGTGTTCCTCCATATATCTACGCATTTCACCGCTACACATGGAATTCCACTCTCCCCTCTTGCACTCAAGTTAAACAGTTTCCAAAGCGTACTATGGTTAAGCCACAGCCTTTAACTTCAGACTTATCTAACCGCCTGCGCTCGCTTTACGCCCAATAAATCCGGACAACGCTCGGGACCTACGTATTACCGCGGCTGCTGGCACGTAGTTAGCCGTCCCTTTCTGGTAAGATACCGTCACAGTGTGAACTTTCCACTCTCACACTCGTTCTTCTCTTACAACAGAGCTTTACGATCCGAAAACCTTCTTCACTCACGCGGCGTTGCTCGGTCAGACTTCCGTCCATTGCCGAAGATTCCCTACTGCTGCCTCCCGTAGGAGTCTGGGCCGTGTCTCAGTCCCAGTGTGGCCGATCACCCTCTCAGGTCGGCTATGTATCGTCGCCTTGGTGAGCCGTTACCTCACCAACTAGCTAATACAACGCAGGTCCATCTGGTAGTGATGCAATTGCACCTTTTAAGCAAATGTCATGCAACATCTACTATTATGCGGTATTAGCTATCGTTTCCAATAGTTATCCCCCGCTACCAGGCAGGTTACCTACGCGTTACTCACCCGTTCGCAACTCATCCAGAGAAGCAAGCTCCTCCTTCAGCGTTCTACTTGCATGTATTAGGCACGCCGCCAGCGTTCGTCCTGAGCCAGGATCAAACTCTCATTAAAAGTTTGAGTTCTCACTCATTTCTGTCACTGACAGATTTATTGTTTTTTCATTGTTCAGTACTATAACCTTAGTTATAGTGCCCTGCACATTGGTTCGTCTTGTTCAGTTTTCAAAGGTCTTTGTCACTCATTCTCTCGAGCGACAACTATATTAGTATATCACAGCTACCTGCCTCTGTCAACAGATTTTTTAAACTTTTTTCAAGTTTTTTCTAACCGCAATACACCATAGTCCGTACGGGATTCGAACCCGTGTTACCGCCGTGAAAAGGCGGTGTCTTAACCCCTTGACCAACGGACCTTGAGCTTTTCAACTCTTTCTATTATACCTACTTTTTTACCTTTGTCAAGGACTTTTTTCCTCTTTACCGAAATTCTGAAAAGATTAGGGAAAAGAGCCAGTTAAACTGACTCCTTCTATTTATCTTGCCAATTAGTCGCACGTTCTTCTCCCCACAAGTAAGGGATTAATTCAGCAACCTTAATTGTTTTTCTTGTTTCGTAGTTCATCATGAACTCTGCTTCTTTATTTTTAGCATTCAATTCTAAGAGAAATTCTCTGCAAGCGCCACAGGGCATACCTGATCCTTCGCCGTAGGGAGGTTTGTCTCGAAAGGCGAGGATTTTCTTAACTTTGGTCTGTCCTGAAAATTGATATATATTGAAGAGAGCCGCTCGTTCTGCACAGAGATGAAAAACGCCACAAGTGCCCTCCATACAAAATCCTGTGAAGATCTGACCATCTTCTGCTTCTACCGCAGCAACAACATGGTTAGCATAAACAAAGTCAGAAACTTCATGGGGATTGAATAAGGTTCGTGCTTCTTCATACATCTTTTCCCATGTATCCATCGGAAGTCCTTTTTATTTGGAGATCTCTTTCAGCATATTATCGATATGCTGAATTGACTTTTCACGTCCGAGTAAGAAAATGGTGTCTGGTAATTCTGGTCCATGCATTTCACCTGATACAGCAATACGAATCGGCATGAAGAGGTTTTTCCCTTTAATACCTGTTTCTTTTTGGACTGCTTTGATTTGTGGGAAGATGTTTTCTGTCACAAATTCCTCATCTGTCATCGCTTCTAGTTTCGCTTTGAAGGCTTCTAGAACAACCGGAACGGTTTCTCCTGCCATGACCTCACGCTCAGCGTCTGTCAACTCTGGGAAATCTGAGAAGAAAAGATCTGTCAATGGAACGATTTCATCCACTGACTTCATTTGTGGTTTGTATAGTTCCACCATTTTTTCAGACTTGTCAGTCAAACGCCCTGCTTCTTCTAAGTAAGGTTTAGCCATTTCAAAGATAGTAGCAAGTTCTGCTTTCTTGATGTAGTCGTTGCTCATCCAGTCTAGTTTCTTCTGATCAAATGCAGCTGGTGACTTGCTGAGACGATTTTCATCAAAGAGTTTAATCAATTCCTCACGAGAGAAAATTTCATCTTCGCCACCTGGATTCCAACCAAGAAGGGCGATAAAGTTAAAGACTGCTTCTGGCAAATAGCCTTTTTTACGGTAGTCTTCTATAAACTGAAGGGTATTGGTGTCACGTTTAGACAATTTTTTACCCGTTTCAGAGTTGATGATCAAAGTCATGTGACCAAACTCTGGTGCTTCCCAACCAAGCGCTTCATAGACCATGAGTTGTTTTGGAGTATTAGCAATATGGTCATCACCGCGGATAACGTGAGAGATTTGCATATCGTGGTCATCGATCACAACGGCAAAATTGTATGTTGGGTAACCATCTTTCTTTTGGATAACCCAGTCACCACCGATGTTGCCACCTTCAAACTCGATATCACCTTTGACCATATCATGCCATTTGTAGATACCAGACTCGTTAACAGCCAAACGAACAGTTGGGATGATACCAGCTGCTTCACGTTCTGCGACGTAAGCTGCTTTTTCTTCTTCGCTCATGCCAAGATATTCATTGATGTAACGTGGTGTTTCGCCAGCTGCTTCTTGGCGTTCGCGCTCAGCTGCCAACTCTTCTTCTGTAACGTAAGATTTGTAGGCTTTTCCTTCGGCTAGCAATTGGTCGATGTATTTTTGATAGAGTTCCAAACGCTCTGATTGGCGATAGTTTTCATGAGTTTCTGGACTTTCATCCCAGTCAATCCCCAACCAGCGAAGATTTTCAAGCTGTGAACGTTCCCCATCTTCGACATGGCGTTTACGGTCAGTATCTTCGATACGAATGATAAAAGTTCCACCATGATGGCGTGCGTAAAGGTAGTTAAACAATGCTGTACGGGCATTTCCGATGTGTAGTAGTCCTGTTGGACTTGGTGCGTAGCGTACGCGGATATCTTTTGACATAGTTTCTCCTATAAAGTCTCTAGGCGTCTGCCTTTTTGCTTTCTATATTATATCACAAGTCTCGCCTGAGTCCAATGTCTACGAATAAAGAGAGTAAAAAAGAGTGGACAAGCCACTCTTTTCTTTTATTATAGACGTGCGTTAAGCTCTTTGCTCAATTCTTCAAATCCTGGTTTTCCAAGAAGGGCAAACATGTTGCGTTTGTAAGCTTCAACACCTGGTTGGTCAAATGGGTTGATGGCATTCAAGTAACCTGAAAGGGCGATAGCCAATTCGAAGAAGTAGATAGTGTATCCAAGAGTGAAGGCATCTTGCTCAGGAAGAGTTACGTACATGTTTGGTACGTCACCGTCAGTGTGGGCAAGAAGAACACCGTCAGTTGCTTTTTTGTTAACGAAGTCAACGTCTTTTCCCTGAAGGTAACCAAGTCCATCAAGATCTTCTTCCAAAGTAGGGATAATCACGTTCTTACGTGGTTTGTCAACACGGACAACTGTTTCAAACATGATACGAGTTCCTTCTTGGATAAATTGACCCAATGAGTGTAGGTCTGTTGAGAAATTAGCTGAAGTTGGGTAAATCCCTTTTTGGTCTTTTCCTTCTGTTCAGGCACCCCTTGTGGATGCATCTGCTGGAAATTCCCTTGCACTGACTGGCTAGTTTGATTGACTTGCCAATCAACCACTGCGTCATCTATTTTTTCTAATTTAGACCCAGAAGCCTGGACTTTTGGTCCAGGCTCTGAATCAATTTTTTAGACTTTTATTTTTCTAAATTGCTTGATTTGAAATTTTATTATGGTTAAGCAGTTTCAAAAATCTGAATGGTAGAATCTTTATCAATTACTACCGCTTGATCTGCTACAACATGGAGTGTACCAGGAAGGCTCCCCTCTTTTGAACCATCAAAAGAAATCGTGATATGTCCCAGTCCAGTTAAATTTTTTTCTACTACATTTCCTACGGAACTAATCGAATATTCCTGATTATCTACCACCAGCTTGCCACCTTCTAGTATTGAACCTAGCAGATTTTTGTTATCAATCTTAAAACAATACTCTGATAAATCTTCTGGTGCTTCTTCTCCAAATAAAATGAGCATATTGGCATCTTGAATCATATTCTGAGCTTCAGACCCTACTTGAATTACTTTAGTTTCAAAAATTTTCTTCATCTGATTTCTATTCATACTTTCTCTAATTTGTCATAAACTTAGGCTTATAGATAAGTTTAACATAATAGTTCTCTGTTTTCAGGCATCTATCAAAGGTCTACTGATAAAGACCAATACTAGCTATCCAAGCAACTAGCACCCGCGGAACACCATTGAGAAAGCGTGAATAAAGTACCGAAGGGACACCAACCTCAACTGTTTCAGCCTTGGCTTCAGATAGGCCGAGTGCTACAGGAATGAAATCACAACCGTTTTGAGTGTTGATAGCAAATAAAGCTGGCAGAGCCATTTGGGGCGGAATAGTCCCTTTTCCGATTTCGACTCCAATTAAAGTTCCAATAATCTGACTAATAACAGCTCCGGGACCTAACAAAGGAGATAGGAATGGTAAGGAACAGATAAAGCCAATTAAAACGAGTCCCCAGATGTTCCCCGCTAGGGGAACCATTAATTTTGCCAGCCAATTTCCAACACCAGATCCTTGAATAACCCCAATCAGCAAGGAAACAAAGGCCATGAAAGGAATTATTGTATTGAGCATTGTTTGGATGGCTTCACGAGCAGCCTGGTTGAAAGTTGCAACGACCTTACCAGCCCCCATCCCAATTCGTGCTACAATACTTGTTTCAGCTTTTTGCTCTGTAATTTTTTTACTAGTATCGTAAGTTGGCTTTTCAGTTACCACAGTTGTCGCTTTTTCGTCTTCATTAGCAGCAGAAATTTGATTAAGGCCAACTGCTGACACATAGATTTCCTCGGTTATATATTGAGCTAGAGGCCCACTTTTCCCTGTAGCAACAATATTTATTGTAGGGATTCCCTTTTTAGGATAAATACCACAGCGAAGAGTACCGCCACAATCCACGATTGCTAAAGCAATTTCCTCATCTGGGATAGAAGTTTTAAACCCATTAACAGCTTCCATACCGGTCAAATCAGCAATTTTATCTACAATATCTGGCTTTTCTCCGCCGCCAGTAATATAGATGAATTTATGCTTAGCTTCACTAGGTGTAATGACCAAAGGTCCTCCGAAACCGCCATTTCCTTTAACAACTTTTATACTCTTATATGACATAATTTCACTCTTTCTATAAATCAAATGTTTTACTCAAGGTAACACCTTGCTGTTTTGCTACATAAGCAGTTGTAAAATCGGTTACCCAACCACCTACAAAGTTCATGACAAGCCCAACAAGCATGTAACGAATGGCTAAGTCCATTTGACTTAAACCTAAAGTTTGAATTCCTGTCGCAATTCCCATCCATACAAATAATTCCCCAGGATTGATATGTGGAAATACACCATTTGAAGTATGGCAAAACTGCATCTGAGCTGCTACAAAACTAGGTTTATAATATTCTGGTAAGAAACGTCCCATACTGATTGCCATCGGATTTCCCAGCATAAAAGCTGAAATGAAAGGTAAAATCATATACCGGCTAACAGGATTTTTGGCAGAAATCTTAGCCAAGGAATTGACCTTCTCTTCTCCCAAGAAAGCGATAAGGGTATTCATTGCAATCAATAGCATCAAGACAAGAGGTACAATATTTGTCATCCAGCTAATAAAGGTTTCTCCACCTAATTGGAAGAGTTTCATAAAACTCTCTGCAAATTTTGTAATGTGATTCATAAGGAACTCCTTTTCTTATTTTTTTTAAATAACTGTTTAATAGATAATTGTAAGTAATTCGCATAAAAGCCGAATCCCAGAAAAGAATCAGATGAACTTGTCTCTTTCTCAATACCTGCCTCATGCCAAAGATAGACTTTTCTAGCATCTTCTATGGCTGATTGCATCAACTTATTTTCTTTTCTCACAAGAGGATTATACTTGTCAAAATAATGGATGTCTTCTCCAACATAATCGTCCATATTTTGAAAACGCGCTAAGATTGTGACTCCTTGCATTTTGCTAGCTTTAAGAACCCGACCGTTTTCATCAACCGCGAACATGACAATCGTACCGGATTTTATTCTTCCGGACTTTCTGCCAATCGCTACGCGCCCCAGTTTTCGGAGCATCGTATAGGTCTTATTGAAGTCTTTGAGTTGCTGCCAGCCGAGGAACATTTGAAATATATAAGCTGCCATGACAAATACAGCGAAAATTATTAGCGAATTCATTAAAATACTCCTTTGCTCTTAGAAAATGATAGAAACTCTGTCTCTGTTTCTACAGCCCTCAATGCTTCTTTTAGAGAAGGCTCTCCTGCAATTCGAAAAATGTCGTCATACAATTCCAGCAATTCACTTTCCATTTTTCTTTCAATTTCTGAGGGTATGGCGACTAGAAAGATAAATTCAATCCATTCATCTCCTTTTTGATAAGGCTCTTCTAGTTTTCCAAACATTAAAATAGTCTTTGCATAACCCTGGTTAATTGTATGGGGGAAGGCAATTCCTCCACCAAAAATGGTTGATTGCTTTTTCTCCCTATCAATTATCCGATTTCTAAAACCTTCATCAATCATCTGAAGTTTCTCTAACTCTGAAATCATATTTAGCAAGTATTGCTGATAGGTTTTTTGGGGGCTCAACCGAAGAAAACGTAAGCTGACTGTTTCTAGATTTTTTTGATGAAAAGCATTGGCCCTCTGCCATTCTTCCTGCAGCCATTGATCATCAAAAAGATGATTAACTTGAATGACTGGAGATTTAGAATCTTTATATTTTAGAGGAACTGTCGTAAAAATCGCGAAATAGTCCTGATTTAAATCCACATTAAAATCCTCTTCAGAATACTGAGTAATGTCTACATCATTTCCAAGGACTCGTCTGAGTTGCTGAATAATCATCGCAGCAGTTCCTCTTCCTGTTGTGCAAACTACAGCTATCTGCTTGCGATAACCCTTAACAGCAGAATTTTGCTTTCTTAAAATCATTTCAAAATACAAAGCCAGATATCCGATTTCAGATAATTCCATTTCAGAACCAAAAATTGCAGATAGTTCTTCTCCAGCTATTTTTGCCATTTCAAAAGCAAAAGGATATTGAGTTTGAACCTCGCCATGAAATATATCATTAGCTTGCACATGGAAAATCAGTCGATTGATTAAGGGGCCTAGATGAGATTTGATTTCTTCAAATAATTCTTCATCATCAAAGTGAACCAACATTGTTTCTTTGACTTTCTTGACAATCCCTTGAAAAATATTTGCAAGCTGTTCAGATTGATAAGATGTCTTGCTT
Organism: Streptococcus sp. FDAARGOS_256; assembly: GCF_002289235.2. Taxonomy (GTDB): domain Bacteria; phylum Bacillota; class Bacilli; order Lactobacillales; family Streptococcaceae; genus Streptococcus. The sequence goes on along the minus strand of NZ_NTGM02000001.1, from coordinate 1,691,611 downwards.
AAAGTGTCAATAAAACGGACATTAAACGGAAAACACAAAAAGTCTATCTCAAACTGACTGAGAGAAATCTTATAAGTCATCTCAATATGATAGATTAATTTCTCAGCTAAAGGTGTCTCTGTTAAATCATTCCTATAGTAAGGAATAGGACAATTCAACACTCTAGATGTATGAATACGCTCCACCATAATTGAAATGGTCTTTCGAAGGAGTTCCTGTGTTTCTTTAGGGATTTTATAGTCCTGGACTAGCGTCTCCAGAAAAGAAGATGTTGCCTCAGTGAGTGTCCTTCCTTCAAAGTAAGGAGCCACTTGGTGAATATAGAGCAAGCGCAAATTCAGCTCGCTCCCCAAGACCTCCAGCCCACGGTTGGGCTTTCCTGAAATAGTGATAGAGTAACTCTCTGCCAAAGATTTTACTTGTTTTAAATCCTTATTAAGGGTACTTCTACTAACACCTACTTCCTCAGCCAAGTCGTCAATAAGAAGAGGGGAGGTTGACTCAATTAAACGTTTTAGCAAATAGGCAATTCTTTTACTGGAAGAATTGAAGTCACTCTCCTGTTTTAAACTACCAGATAAAATCCTTTCCAACTCTGTATAGTCATACACTTCTAACATTAACTGATCATCTTGTGCGATAATCTGGATATTAGGAGCCAAAACATCATTTAATTGTTGGATACTCTTTTGCAAGGTTTGCAAGCTAATATCCAGTTCTGAGCGCATATCTACCAAGGAATAAGTTGGCTGTGAGACCATTTTTTCTAAAATGTTATACCATCGATTTACTAAGGTCAACTCTCTTCCTCACCTTCATTTTTTTAACCGCGAGTTTTCCCTCCAGCAATATTTGTAGTGACTCCAGTTATATAGCTAGAACGATCTGAAATATAGAATGCTACAAGATCAGCTACTTCCCGTAGTTTACCACTTCGTCCCAAAGGAGTTGTTGAAGTTGAAGCATAACCAGCTCGAATATCTTCTACCGTCTTTCCACGGGTATAAGCAAGAGCTTCCTCATAAGAAAGAGTTCGAAGCCCCGTAGCTTCCATAATTCCTGGAGCAATTCCAACCACACGTACACCATGCTTACCCAGCTCTTTCGCCCATGAACGAGTGTAACTATAGACTGCTGCTTTTGTTGCAGCATAGGCACTTTGTCCTTCAGAACCTTCCAAACCTGCTTCTGAAGCCATGTTCACAATTACACCTTTTCTATTTTTCACTAAAATACGTCCTACTGCCTGACTAACCAAATACAAACCTTTTTGATTAATCATTGTTACTTTTTCAAACGTTTCATCGTCTAACTCGTAAGGACCTTTAGGATTTTCTGCATCAATTAATAATCTGGGAACATTAATCCCTGCATTATTGACTACCGCATCAATATTGCCAAATCTTTCAACTATTTTGGCAACACCCTCTTCTACTTCAGAGCGAGAAGTTACATCAACTTTTACAAATAATAGATTCGGGTGACGCAAATCGTTGTCGCTAAGATCAAAATTCGCTACATTGACTCCTAATTCCAGCAATTCTTCAACGATTGCCTTACCGATCCCAGATGACGCGCCAGTCACAAGAACTGTTTTGCCTTTTATGTTTAACCAATCATTCATTTTGATACCTCTCAAATTTTATTTACAAGGCAATTATACAGCGCTTTCATAAAAGAATTAAGACACTCTTTTTTACACTTTTAAAAAAAATAATAAACTAATTAAGAGGCTTGTACTAAAAATCCACAAGAAATGAACTTGTGGATCTTTTTATATTCTAAATGAACTCAAAGCATATGAGAATCAAAGGCGTGCATTCAACTCAGCACCCAGCTCTTCAAAGCCTGGTTTCCCAAGAAGAGCAAACATGTTTTTCTTATAAGCTTCAACTCCAGGCTGGTCAAATGGATTGATACCATTCAGGTAGCCAGAAAGAGCAATAGCCAACTCAAAGAAGTAAATAGTGTAGCCCAAAGTGAACTCATCTTGCTCAGGCAGTGTCACAAACATATTTGGAACTCCACCATCAGTGTGTGCTAACAGCACTCCATCTGTAGCTTTTTTATTGACAAAGTCAACATCTTTTCCTTGCAAGTAGCCAAGACCGTCCAAGTCTTCTGCCAATTCAGGAATCAGCACATTTTTGCGAGGTTTATCTACACGGATAACTGTTTCAAAGAGGATACGGGTACCTTCCTGGATAAATTGTCCCAGAGAGTGCAAGTCTGTTGAGAAGTTAGCTGAAGTTGGATAAATCCCTTTTTGGTCTTTCCCTTCTGACTCACCAGCCAGTTGCTTCCACCACTCAGAGAAGTATTGCAGAGATGGTTCATAGTTAGCTAGAACTTCTGTCAGATAACCTTTACGGTACAAGATATTGCGTACAACTGCATATTGATATGCTTCATTTTCAGCCAACTTATCAGAAGCATAAGCCTTGCGAGCAGCATTTGCTCCCTCCATTAACTTGCTGATATCAGCTCCTGCAGCTGCGATTGGCAAGAGCCCCACTGCTGTCAATACTGTAAAACGACCACCTACACTATCAGGCACTACAAAAGTATCCCAGCCATTAGCATCTGCTTCAACCTTAACTGCACCTTTAGCGCGGTCTGTAGTTGCGTAGATACGTTGGTTAGCTTCTTCTTGACCGTACTTCTTAACCAAGAGTTCTTTGAAGACACGGAAAGCAATAGCCGGTTCAGTTGTTGTACCTGATTTAGAAATCACGTTTACTGAGAAATCTTTGTCTGATACATAGTCTACCAAATCAGCCAAATAGCTTGAAGAGATAGAGTTTCCAGCATAGAGGATCTGAGGTGCCTTGCGTTCTTCCTTTCTTTGCAAGTTTACAAATGAATTATTCAAGAAATCAATAGCTGCACGAGCTCCTAAATAGGAACCACCAATACCGATTACGATCAATACCTCACTATCAGATTGGATTTTAGCAGCAGCCTTTTGAATACGAGCAAATTCATCTTTGTCATATTCTTCAGGTAAGTTCAACCAGCCAGTCATTTCTGCCCCAGGACCTGTACCATTTCGCAGAGCAGAATCTGCTGCAGTCACTTGAGGCTGCATATAATCTAGTTCATGTGGTGCAACAAATTTATCTAATACTTTTGAATAATCAAATTTAATATGTGACATAATATTCCTCCAAAATTTCTTCTCTTCTATCATAACCCTTACCTTAGATTTTTTCAAGTTTTTATACTGAATTTTTCCAAATTTTATCATAATTTAAACATTTGCGTAAAAAATGTTACAATATTAAAATTTGAACGAAATAAGACAAAAAAACGACTAGGTTTCCAGTCGTTATAATTCATTCAATAAATACTCAAATAATTCTAAGTTGCCATCTTCTTCATTGACCAAAAATTCTGGATGCCACTGGAGACCAATAATACGGTGCTCATCAATAGATTCGATTGCTTCAACAGTTTGATCACGTGGATCCACAGCCGTCACGCGGAAATTGGGTGCCAAGTCTTTAATACTCTGACGATGTACTGAGTTAACCTGACTTTCTTTACCAAATAATTTAGACACTACACTGCCATCCACTGTCTCAATAGAATGTGAAGTCCCAAAAGGTAGACCTTGCCAATGACCTTCAATATCCTGATTGAGTGTCCCACCAAAAGCAACGTTGACAAGCTGAACGCCACGGCAAATGGCTAAGATTGGTTTGTTCTGACGCAAGGCTTCTTGTAGAAGAGCTAGCTCAAACTCGTCGCGAGCTAGGTTATAGTCGTCGCTATCAATTGTTTTTTCCTCACCATAAAACTGAGGATGAACATTTTGTCCCCCAGTCAAGATGAGCTTATCAATCATTTCTACATAGTCATGGACAAGTGTCTCATCACCAACCGGAATGACCAAAGGAAGTCCGCCAACCTGACGAATACTTTCAGCAAATTTACAGGATACAGATGAGTGGATGTTTTTTCCTTCTGCGTCTACAGGACATAGGTTTGCCGCTACTCCAACAACTGTTCTTACCATTACTGACTTCCTTTCGTTCTCCATTGATAATCTTATCTTATCACCCTTACCCACTCCTGTCTAATATGTATTTTTTAAGTCCGTGATAAAATTTTTTTATCAGAAAAAGTTGCCCAAAATTAGGACAACTTTTTTGCTTATTCAAAGACAAATTGATTATGGTACAGTTCGGAGTAAAAGCCTCCAAGCTTGAGTAATTCGTGATGATTTCCTTGTTCGATAACCTCACCATCCTTAAGGACAATAATCTGATCGGCATTGAGAATAGTTTTCAAGCGATGGGCAATCACAAAGCTCGTTCTTCCTGCCACAATTGCCTCCATAGCATTTTGAATCTTGCTCTCTGTTACAGTATCCACGTTTGATGTTGCCTCATCCAAGATTAAGACCTGGGGATCCGTCATTAAGGTTCGAGCGATGGAAATCAACTGCTTCTGACCGGTTGAGAAGACGCTCTGGTCATCATTAATCAGAGTATCGTACTTATCTGGTAGACTTTCGATATATTCATGGATATGCGTAGCCTTAGCAGCTGCTTCTACCATCTCCTGACTAGCATCTGGCACACCGAAGCGGATATTATCCCGAATCGTTCCACTAAACAAGACCGAATCCTGCAAGACAATCCCGACCTTGCTCCGCAGGCTGTCCAAGTCGTAGTCACGAATGTCTTTGCCATCAAAAGAAATGCTACCTGCATCCACATCGTAGAAACGATTGATGAGGTTCATGATGGTTGTTTTCCCCGAACCAGTCGGGCCTACAACTGCTATCATCTGCCCCTTAGGAGCTGAAATGCTAACATCTTTTAAAATCGGCTTGTCTGGCACATAAGAGAAATCAATGTGACTGATTTCAACACCTTCTCGCAATTCCGTAAAGGCAGGCGCATTTTGCGGACGAATCTCTTCTTCTGCATCGAACATTTCTTGGATACGATCCGCCCCAGTAAAGGCCAACTGGAGGCTCCCCCAACTCGCAGCCACCTGGATAATCGGCTGGTAGTACTGCTGAGAAAATTGGGTAAACATGACGATCAAACCTAGGGCTGTCGTTGTTTCGATACTTGGATCGTTCAGCAAGACCGCAGAACCTGCAAAAATAACGATGGCCGTATTGACCAAGCTCATCCCATTCATAACAGGAAAGAGGATGCCTGAGAACATTCTCCCTTTAAAGGTTGCCTTGCGCACGCGCTCATTTTGCTCCACAAAGCCTGCTACGATGTCGTCTTGAATTCCTTGTACGATAACAGCTTTCTGTCCAGAAATACTCTCATCCATGTAGGCGTTGAGTTTCCCAACCTCTTTTTGCTGGAGATTGGTGTACTTGCGGGCCATCTTCACGATGAAAACCAACATGAGAAAGGCCACTGGGGTGCTGGCTACTGTTATCAGGGCTAGCGTCACATTTCTTGAAAACATGACAAAAATCAAACCGATGTAAAGAGCAATATTGCTCATGACCTGAACTAGGCTTTCATTGAAGGCTTGAAGGATGTTATCCAAGTCACTCGTGAAGTGAGAAAGGATGTCGCCATCCTGATGGCGGTCAAAGAAAGAAACCGTCAAACGAGAGAGTTTGCCAAAGAGGCCCTTACGCATCTCATTTGTTGACTCAGCAATCACACGGGTCATCAAGGTCATGTAAATCAAACTGGATACCACTAGGGCGAGAACAACCAGAGCTAAATTCAGCATCAGAGCTGACAAACTCTGCCAGGCTAGTTCGGAAGTTCCATTTTGATAAGCCAGAACTAGGTTAGCGAGCTCCGTCACTGCTTGACCTGAAAAAACTGGAAAGAGGGCTTGGGCAATCGTCGCAACTGCAACCATCAGAACCACAATGACAAAGGAGAACTTGTAAACTTTAAAATAATTCCAGAAAAATCGAACGGTTTTCATTTTATTCCTCCTTTCCCTTTTGTGTTTCGTAGATTTCGCGGTAGACGGCATTGTTAGCTACCAAGTCTGCATGCCGTCCTTCTCCAATCAAGCGTCCTTGGTCCAAGACCAAAATCTTGTCTGCATGGACGACTGAACTAATCTTTTGAGCGATGATAATGGTTGTCGTCCCTTTCAGGTCTTTATTCAAAGCTTCCTGCACGAGTCTCTCTGACTTGGCATCCAAGGCCGAAGTCGAATCGTCAAAAATCAGGATACGGGGATTGCTGACAATCCCACGGGCAATCGACATCCGTTGCTTTTGTCCACCAGAAAAGTTGGTGCCACGTTCTTCGACCTGACTCTCAAATTTGTTTTCCATACGCCCAATAAATTCGCTGGCTTGAGCAATTCGTGCTGCACGTTCCATTTCTGACACGCTGGCATTGCCTTTTCCTTGACGAAGATTATCTGCAATGGTCCCGCTAAAGAGAATAGCACGTTGCAAGACGATGGAAACTGTTTTACGTAAGGTTCCCTCGCTGACGTCTCGAATATCCTTGCCACCAATCTTAATAGATCCCTCCTGTGGATCAAACAGTCGTGGAATTAACTGAGCCAAGGTAGACTTCCCTGCTCCAGTAGCCCCAACCACACCGACCATCTGACCGGGCGCAATATCAAAGCTTACATTCTTCAGCATAGGCTCGTCATCATTGGGATAGGTAAAGGTCACATTTTTAAAAGAGAGACTTCCTTCTAACTCTTCATCTGGGAGATCTTTAAAGGTCATCGCTGGCTCGGTATCTAGAATTTCGCGGATACGACGCAAGGAAATCATGGCACGACTGACAGAATTCCCTAAAAATCCAACCATGATGATGGTAAAGATAATCTGGCTGAGATAGTTGATAAAGGAAGCAATCGAGCCCACTACAGACGGATCTGACTGAGCCATTCCAGCCACCAACCAGATAGAGAGGAAGACCGCTCCATAGCCGACTAGCATCATAACGGGTTCTATAACTGAGAAGGCATAACCGATATAAAGATTTTGGCCGAGAAGTTCATCAGAAACATCGGTAAATTTGTCAAATTGTGCTTTTTCTTGTACAAAGGATTTGACCACGCGCACACCACGTAGATTTTCCTTGGCGATAGCATTGATCCGTTCAAGAAGGGTTTGAAACTTAGCAAATCGTGGCCCCATCATTCCCATCATGATAGCAGTTAGTGCAAAGATTAGGAGCACCATGAGGACAATCACCCACCAAAGTGACGGAAGAGTGTGAACCGCCAAGATAAAGGAACCGATAAAGAGAAGAGGGAGACGGAAAAGAATTTGAAAAGCCATCATCACCACGTTCTGAATTTGGTTGATATCATTGGTCATACGGACGACAAGGTTACCCGCATTGAATTGCTCGATATTGGCATAAGAAAAAGTCTGGATCTTGCGAAAAGCGTCTTCACGAAGGTCCGAAGACACTCCTTGAGCAATGTAGGCTGCAAGCGTTACATTGACCCCACCTGCAACCAGACCGACTAGGGCTACTCCTATCAACCAAGCGCCAATACTATAAATAGCCTCATTTTGTCCGGCCAACAAAGCCTCTAACACCTCTTGCAAATAGCGCGGTTGCAAGAGCGAACTCGCAACCATCAAGCCTGTCATCATTAAGGATGCCAAGGCTTGCCATTTATAGGTTTTTATTTTTTTAATGAGCATATTTCCTCCTAATAAAATAGATAAAGGGAGCGACATCCTGCGTCAGCTCCTTCTCATTCGTTCATATTGATGCTATTCTAGCAAAAAAGAGACATCTTGTCAAAGAAGTCTCCTTATTATAAATTAGTGCGCTTTCATCTACAGGTGATGCATGAAAAGGCTTTTTATGGTAAAATGAAAGGAAGAACTCTTACAAGGAGGAAAAGATGAAGAAACAAACCATCGCTGTCTTGGGTCCTGGTTCTTGGGGAACTGCCCTTTCGCAGGTCCTAAACGACAATGGACACGAGGTTCGAATTTGGGGAAATATTTCTGACCAAATTGATGAAATCAATAACCAACATACAAACAAACGCTACTTCAAAGATATCCTACTCGACGAAAAAATCAAAGCCTATCATGACTTGGAAGAAACACTCAAGGATGTGGATGCTGTTTTATTTGTAGTCCCAACAAAAGTAACGAGACTGGTTGCCCAACAAGTAGCAAAGGTGCTCAATCACAAGGTTGTCATCATGCATGCCTCCAAAGGATTGGAACCAGATAGCCACAAACGTCTATCAACTATTCTTGAAGAGGAAATTCCAGCTGACCTTCGTAGTGAAGTCGTTGTTGTTTCAGGACCTAGCCATGCTGAGGAAACGATTGTGCGGGATATTACTTTGATCACTGCAGCCTCCAAAGATCTTGAAACTGCCCAGTACGTCCAAAATCTCTTTAGCAATCACTACTTCCGTCTCTATACTAATACGGATGTTATCGGAGTTGAAACCGCTGGTGCTCTCAAAAACATCATCGCAGTTGGCGCTGGAGCACTACATGGTCTAGGATTTGGCGACAATGCCAAGGCGGCTATCATTGCCCGTGGCTTGGCTGAAATCACCCGTCTAGGGGTCGCTCTTGGAGCCAATCCTCTGACTTATAGCGGGCTTTCTGGAGTTGGGGATTTGATCGTAACGGGGACATCTGTCCACTCTCGTAACTGGAGGGCCGGTGATGCTCTCGGTCGTGGAGAATCCCTCGCAGACATCGAAGCAAACATGGGCATGGTCATCGAAGGCATTTCAACAACTCGAGCAGCTTACGAGCTGGCTCAGGAATTGGGTGTCTACATGCCAATCACACAGGCTATTTACCGAGTCATCTACGAAGGTGTCAACATCAAAGAAGCAATCACTGACATCATGAGCAATGAATTTAAAGCAGAAAACGAATGGTCGTAGACCCTTATAGAAAGGAACATCATGAAACAAAAAGTCAGAAAAGCAGTCATCCCTGCAGCTGGATTGGGAACTCGCTTCCTCCCAGCAACTAAGGCCTTGGCCAAGGAAATGTTGCCAATCGTAGACAAGCCAACTATCCAGTTTATCGTTGAAGAAGCCCTCAAATCTGGAATCGAAGACATCTTGGTTGTTACTGGTAAGTCAAAACGTTCCATCGAGGACCACTTCGATTCAAACTTCGAATTGGAATATAACCTTAAAGAAAAAGGGAAAACCGATCTTTTGAAGCTGGTTGATGAGACAACCGGCATGCGCCTGCATTTTATCCGCCAAACACATCCACGTGGTCTCGGCGATGCTGTTTTGCAAGCCAAAGCTTTCGTTGGAAATGAACCTTTTGTCGTTATGCTTGGTGATGACTTGATGGATATCACGGACGAAAAGGCTGTTCCACTTACCAAACAACTCATGGATGACTACGAACGTACCCACGCGTCTACTATCGCTGTTATGCCAGTCCCTCATGACGAAGTATCTGCTTATGGGGTTATTGCTCCGCAAGGCGAAGGAAAAGACGGTCTTTACAGCGTTGAAACCTTCGTCGAAAAACCTGCGCCAGAGGATGCTCCTAGCGACCTTGCTATCATCGGACGCTACCTCCTCACGCCTGAAATTTTCCAAATCCTCGAAAACCAAGCTCCAGGTGCAGGAAATGAAATTCAGCTGACAGATGCAATCGACACCCTCAATAAAACACAACGTGTATTTGCTCGTGAGTTCAAAGGAGCTCGTTACGATGTCGGAGATAAGTTTGGCTTTATGAAAACATCCATCGACTACGCTCTCAAACACCCACAAGTCAAAGACGACTTGAAAGACTACCTCATCCAACTCGGAAAAGAGTTAGCTGAGGGAGAATAGAAGAAAAACAAAGCTCTTAAATAAGGGCTTTGTTTTTTGTTGACGATTGCAACAAAAAAGCCATCTTTGCAGATGACTTATTAGCAACCGAATCGGTGCTCGCATTTAACTATCCCCCCTACACATAGGTCATTCCCTTATAGCAAAGGAAAATGGCTAGTGCGATAAAAAGTACAGTTGCTCCGATTCGCTGGCTGGTACTGTACATCCTTCTCTCCCATTTGACTGGAAAGATGACTGCTAGAAAGGCACCGCCTACTGCACCTCCGATATGGCCTGCTAGGCTGATTCCTGGAATCAGAACACTTCCAATGATATTTATCACGAAAAGTGTCAGATAGGATTGCCCCAACTGCTGAATATAGGGGTTGCGAGTTGCGTAACGCAGGACGATAATCGCAGCAAATAACCCGTAGAGAGAAGTGGATGCTCCAGCTGCGACAACTTTCGGTGTAAATGCAAACACAAAGAGATTCCCCATCATTCCTGATAAGAGATAGAGAAGGAAGAACTGCTTGGAGCCGAAAATCTCCTCAACCTGTCGTCCAAGAAAGTAGAGCGAAATCATATTGACAATGAAATGCTCCCATCCAATATGCACAAATATAGCCGAAAAAAGGCGCCAAATCTGCTCAGGGAACAGGCGAATGATCGGTCCATACATGGCTCCAAACTGAAGCAAGGTATCTGCTCGTTCAAAATTTAAACCTGTAAAAACCAACATCAAGAGAAATACCAATGCTGTTACTAGGAGGAAGAAGCTAGTCACAGGATAACGTTTATCAAAGATTTCCTTCATAGATTAGCACCTCCTGGACGGGTATATCATGGTTTTCAAAGTTAAACTCCTGAACTTGACAAGGATAGATTGTACTCATGGTATGCCCAGCAAAATGTTCCAGATAGCGGTCATAATATCCTCCACCATATCCGATCCGATAGCCCTCTGTTGTAAAAGCCAAACCCGGAACATGAATTAAATCAATCTGAGACGGTTCCACCACTTCCAAGTCTCCTTGCGGTTCCAGTAAACCAAAGGAAGTTTTTGCCAACTGCTGCGGATTATAGACCACAAACTCCATGCGCCCCTTGGGATAGGTTTTGGGTATCAAAACCTTCTTGCCGTCCTTCAGCGCCTGCTCAATCAGTTCCTGCGTTTGAAATTCATGAGGGAAGGAGAGATAGGTTGCGATGACCTTAGCTTCTTGGTAAAAGGGATGCTTTAAAAATCGTTCAGTTAAAACTCGATCCATAGCCTGTTTTTGCTCCTGAGATAGAGTCTTCATTTCTTGCAAAATTTTCTTGCGTAGTTCTGCTTTCATAGACAATTCCTCTACTCTGCTGCCTTCTTTTTTAAGAAACTAGAGACTACATCTACCCCAATGGCTATGGCTTCTTCCTCAGGACTCATCTGAGGGTGATGAAGGGCGTAGGGACTATCGATACCTAGCCAGAACATAACGCCATCTACCTTCGAAAGGAGATAACCAAAGTCCTCACCAGTCATAGCAGGCTCGATATCAATCAACTCGATTCCGTCTTTCTCTTCAAAAAAGTCCATCAGTTCACGCGCCAAGGCTGGATTGTTCTCAACAGGTAGGTAGCCTCCTTGCTTGAGTTCTACTTCGACTTCCATATCAAAGGCTGCTGCAACCCCTTCTGCGACAGTCTTGACTCTTTTTTGCACCAAGAGGCTCATGTCTTGAGTCAAAGCGCGAATGGTTCCGTGTAAAAATGCTGTGTCTGTAATGACATTGTTGGTTGTTCCAGCTTGGAAAAGGCCAAAGGTCACCACCGCTCCCTCGATTGGGTTGACATTGCGGCTGACAACTGACTGTACTTGGGTTACAAAGTAACTAGCAGCCACCAAGGCGTCATTGGCTTCATGCGGAAAAGCTGCATGCCCTCCTTTTCCTTTGAAACGAATCTTCACCTCACAGGTCCCTGCAAAGAGAGTGTGTGTATTGGTCGCAATCTGTCCAACCTTCAGATCCGGACGAACATGGAGACCATAAAATTGGTCTGGCAACCAATTTCCAAAAGCACCATCCTCATACATAAGCATCCCACCGGCTTCATTTTCTTCAGCAGGCTGAAATAGGAAGAGCAAATTATTCTTGGGTTGCTCCTCAAGGGCGCGTTCGAGGCATCCTAAGGCAATGGTCATATGAAAATCATGGCCACAAGCATGCATGCGACCTTGGTGCTGAGAGGCAAAAGATAGACCTGTTTGTTCGACGATAGGCAGGCCATCAATGTCTGTTCGCCAACCAATGGTGCGTTCCGGCTGACTTCCCTGCAAATAAACCAGAATACCTGTCCGCCAAGTACGAATTTGAACAAAATCCTTGCCCGTAGTCAATTTTTCAATCACATCCAGCAAATAAGCCTGAGTCTTGAATTCCTCCAAGCCAATCTCTGGAATCTGGTGTAAATCTCGTCTAGTCTGAATCAAATCTAACATCTATAGATCCTCCTTTTGATAGAAGAAAGAGGCTGGAAAAAGGGTTCCGCCTCTTTTTTACTTTTACAATTACAAGGTACGAAGCGCATCCTCTAGCGCTGTTTTTTGTTGGGTTTGGGCATCAATTTCTTTGATGATACGAGCCGGAACACCTGCTACTACCACATTTTCTGGAACATCTTGGGTAACGATAGCTCCTGCTGCAACAACTGAACCACTGCCGATTTGAACTCCTTCGATAACCACTGCATTGGCACCGATAAGAACATTGTCTCCGACACGGACTGGTTCAGCGCTAGCTGGCTCAATCACACCCGCCAAAACTGCTCCTGCACCAACGTGGCTGTTTTTCCCAACGATAGCACGACCTCCAAGGATGGCACCCATGTCAATCATGGTTCCAGCACCGATTTCAGCACCGATATTGATAACAGCTCCCATCATGATAACAGCATTGTCACCAATTTCCACCTGGTCACGGATAATAGCACCTGGCTCGATACGAGCATTGATCGCACGTTTGTCTAGCAAAGGAACTGCAGAATTACGAGCATCTTGCTCGACAACATAATCTTGATTTTCTACCAAACCTTCAAGAAGCGGAGCGACGTCCTTCCAGTCTCCGAATAAAACATTTCCTAGTTTGACAACAGAGCTAGGTACAGCAGTTGCAAGTTCTCCTTCAAAGGTTACTTTGACACTGGTTTTCTTTTCAGCATTGGCGATAAATTGGATAATTTCTTGAGCGTTCATTTTTGTAGCAGTCATAGGTGCCTCCTAGTTCGTTATAATGATACCTATTCTACCAAAAAAGGCCTCAAATTTGAAGCCTCAACTATCAAATAATCATCTTTACCTGGCTTGTTTTGCTTCTTCTACAGATAAGAAAATCATCGGAACGATAATCAACACCATAGCTAAAGCCAAAAAACCATCCATGACCAATCCCAAAAAAAGAACACTTAATAAAGCTGAAGAGAGCGGTTCGCTAGCACTCACCACCGATACAACCAGCGGAGAAACGAGTGACACGGCCTTCATAGATAGAAAGAAGGCAAAAGCAGTACCAAACACGGCAATCGTCAGACAAATCAGCACACTTACCAGATCCACTTGAAAACTTATCCGATAAATAGGGTAAAGAAAATTACTAAATAGCCCTGCCAGAATCATCCCCCAACCAACAGTTGGAATGAAACCGTAGCGCCGTGCAAAGCGTTGGGGAAGGATAACATTAAACATGACCCCTACTGCACTGAGCAAACCTGTCACTAGAGCCAAAGGAGTCATGGATAATTGGGACAAATCTCCTTTTGTAGCCATCAAAAAAACACCTAGCATGGCAGTCAAAACATAGAACACAGCTGTAATCGAAGCCTTCTTCTGGTAAACGAGGCGATTATAAAACAGGATAAAAACAGGGCTGATAAATTGCAAAATGGTCGCTGTCGTCGCATTGGAATACTCAACGCAGAGATAGAAGAAAAACTGCACAGAAAAAATACCTAGAATAGCATAGGCTAAAAAAGGTAGATAATTTTTCTTATCACGCCAGATGTCCAACAAGCGGCTACGCAACTGAAAAGCAGGTAAACCTAAAACCAAACTCCCTGCCACTAGTAAACGCATAGAAGTAATCCATCCAGAAGACACTGGATAATGAGTGAAAAAATACTCTCCTAAAATCCCACAAATCCCCCAGATTAGGCCTGAGAGTAGCGAGTATACTGTTCCCTTAACAATCTTTTTCTGATAATGATTCATATTATTATTGTAACACGAAACCAACAAAGAAAAAAGTAGCAACAAGGAGAAATTACTAACCTTGCTACTACTCTTTCTTAACGATTAAATAGACGTGAACGTCCTGAAGAACCACTTTGAGTATTGCCACTCGAACTTGAACTTCCAGAGCTACTGCTTGAACTTGAGCTTGGAGGAGTCACTGCTGGAATGCTTCCTAGAATATTCTTCCATGCGTTCAGATAATCTGCATCGCTTCCTCCAATAGCAAAGCGATAGGTGGTCACTGGCGCGCCTTCTTTAGTCGCCCAGTAGCTCGTTACTGTTGATCCAGAAACTTCTATTTCTTTTCCATTGATGGAAACCTTGCCTGGTTTTTGTCCTGTAGATCGGAGAACTTGCGACTTGGTCACACTTGGATCCAGATTAAAGCGTTCATTCCCCCATATTCCAGGTTCAGCTTGCTGAATGGCATTGACCAAGTGGGCCATATAGTTGGCATTGCGGTAGTGACCTGCTCCTTTGGCTAGTGGTCGGTTGTCGTCGTGACCTAACCAGCCACCCAAAGTCAAGCGAGGTGTAGAAAGCATGAGCCACATATTTTCATCTTCATTGGTCGTACCAGTTTTTCCGATCCAGTCAGCACGAGCGAGGGATGGATTGATAGTCGTCAAGTCCGTCTGGAAACTCGAGGTAATCCGAGACGAGATAACATCCCGAAGGAGACTTTGCATAATGGTTGCTGTCGCTTTTGAATAAACTTGGACAGGCTCATCCTTGTGCTCGTATACCAATCGGCCATCCGTTGACTCGATCTTCGCGATCATATGTTTCTTATGGTAAACTCCATTGTTGGCCAGAGTTTGATACCCGTTGGTATGCTGGGCAACTGTAACGTCAATCCCCCCACCCATCGGTAAACTTTCAATACCATATTCTGGGATTTCGTAACCCATTTTTTCCATATAGCCTTTGACATCAACACCCTTCTCTCGAAGCGTACGATACGTCCAGTAGGCTGGGATATTCCATGAGTAGTTAAGGGCTTCTCCCAATGTCATCATGCCCGTACCAGGACTATTGACATACATGATGGGATTCCCATTTGAGAAGTTGGTAGGATAGTTTGACAAGATACTTGCACTTCCCATCAAACCTTGGTCAATAGCGATACCATAGGCCAATATAGGTTTTGTGGTTGAAGCTGGAGAACGCTTGGTATCGATAGCGTGATTGTTCTGATTTTCTTGATAGTTACGACCACCAACAAATCCAAGGATAGCTCCCGTTTGATTGTCCATGAGGACATTCCCCACCTCAGGCTGGCCTGTCGAATCATCTAGCAAATAGCCGTAGGTCGCAACCGCATTTTGCATCGCAGCATGAACATTTTTATTGATAGTTGTCGTAATCTTATATCCACCATTTTCAATTTCCTTAGTGGCTAAATCGCGATAGGATTTCTGAATGGACTCATTCTTTAATTCTTGCGCAGAGACATTATCTCGTTGGATGAGGTAGTCGTACATGCGGTCCGTAGCTTCTGCCAAGGTTGCATAGTAGAGATAGTCACGCGAAGTACCACTAACACTACCGGATGGTAGGAAGTCTTTCTTAAAGTCATAATCTTTGTACTTATCGTAGTCTTCCTGACTTAGAGCCCCTGTCCGGTACATATTGTAGAGGACATCCTTGGCACGCTTAATTCCCAAAGCCATGTCCTCATCACTCTTCATACTACCATCAGATTCATAAGGAGAATAACTGATTGGACTCTGTGGCAACCCTGCGATAAAGGCAGCTTGAGGGATCGTTAAATCCGAAGCATTGACCCCAAAGATTCCTTCTGCAGCCTGCTGGGCACCTGCAATATTTTGACCTTTATGATTGCGACCAAAAGGAGCTATGTTAAGGTAGGTTGTCAAAATCTCATCCTTACCCATAGCCCGTTCTAAAGCTAGAGCATCAATAATCTCTTTAGCCTTACGAGCTAGAGTTGGAGCATCCCCCACCACTTGCTGCTTGATGACCTGCTGGGTCAAGGTCGAACCACCACTAGACGAGCCTAGACCGACAAAGGTTCCCAAGGTCGCACGAATAACGGCCTTAGGCACAACTCCCTTGTGCTCATTGAAATGCTCGTCCTCTGTCGCAACAATGGCTTTCTTAAGGTTGTCTGAGATAGCATCTGAAGCGACTGAAGTGCGCAATAAATCGCCCTCGATCGAGGCAATGGTACTGCCGTCAGAATAAGTGATTTCTGAGATGGAGGCAATATCCTTCACTTGCTTGACCAACTCTTCTGCTTGAGGGACCTGGGCCTTGTCAAATAGAGCGACTCCATAACCCATAGCCACACCAGCGCCAAACAGTCCACCGATAAAGCCTAAGATAAAGAGAGTATTAAAGACTATTTTAAACCCACTTAAAATCTTAGCAAAAATAGACCCTGCCCTTCTAACTTTGTTAGAAGAGGTCCCCTTTTTACCGGTTTTCTTATTAGCCAGTTTTTCTGCTAGTCTTTTCTTCCATTTTGCAATTCGTTGCATTAGCTGCTGGAAAAAATGCAGCATTTTTGTTTTTAATTCATTAATTCTTTCTTTCATGAATGTCCTCGCTTTCTCTATTATACCATAAAAGGGAAACTTTCAATAAAATAGCCACTTTCTTCCCTATTCTACTAGGCTATTAATCAAGTTTGTGATACAATAGGTAGAAACAATATTTTATAAAGGAGAAAAGACACATGCACATTTTTGATGAGCTAAAAGAGCGTGGTTTGATTTTTCAAACGACTGATGAAGAAGCTTTGCGCAAAGCCCTAGAAGAAGGTCAAGTTTCTTATTATACTGGCTACGATCCAACTGCTGACAGCCTTCACCTAGGCCACCTTGTCGCAATCTTGACCAGTCGTCGTTTGCAATTAGCAGGTCACAAACCTTATGCGCTCGTTGGCGGTGCTACAGGTCTCATCGGAGATCCGTCCTTCAAAGATGCTGAGCGTAGTCTCCAAACAAAAGACACAGTAGATGGCTGGGTCAAGTCTATCCAAGGACAACTTTCTCGTTTTCTTGACTTTGAAAATGGTGAAAACAAAGCTGTCATGGTCAATAACTACGACTGGTTTGGCAGCATCAGCTTCATCGACTTCCTCCGTGATGTCGGAAAATACTTCACTGTCAACTACATGATGAGTAAGGAATCTGTGAAAAAACGGATTGAAACTGGAATTTCTTACACTGAGTTCGCTTACCAAATCATGCAAGGATATGACTTCTACGTCCTTAACCAAGAGCACAATGTTACCCTGCAAATCGGTGGTTCTGACCAGTGGGGAAATATGACAGCTGGTACCGAATTGCTTCGTCGTAAGGCTGACAAGACTGGTCACGTGATCACTGTTCCACTCATCACAGACGCAACTGGTAAGAAATTTGGTAAGTCAGAAGGAAACGCAGTTTGGCTTAACCCTGAAAAGACTTCTCCATACGAAATGTACCAATTCTGGATGAACGTGATGGATGCTGACGCTGTTCGCTTCTTGAAAATCTTTACCTTCTTGTCACTCGATGAGATTGAAGACATCCGCAAAGAGTTTGAAGCGGCTCCACACGAACGCTTGGCACAAAAGGTCCTCGCTCGTGAAGTCGTGACTCTTGTTCACGGAGAAGAAGCTTACAAAGAAGCCCTTAACATCACCGAGCAACTCTTTGCTGGAAACATCAAAAACCTTTCTGTCAAAGAACTCAAACAAGGACTTCGTGGAGTGCCAAACTACCAAGTAAAAGCAGACGAAAACCACAATATCGTGGAACTCCTCGTGTCATCTGGTGTGGTGAATTCAAAACGCCAAGCCCGTGAAGACGTCCAAAACGGAGCTATCTACGTCAACGGCGACCGTATCCAAGACCTTGACTATGTCTTGAGTGACGCAGATAAGTTAGAAAACGAACTCACTGTTATCCGCCGCGGGAAGAAGAAATACTTTGTGTTGACTTACTAAATTGTTAAACATTTACCTATAAACAAAGGAGTTACCCTCGAGAAAGGTAACTCCTTTTTGCTGTGAATAGTCCCCACCTATCCCTTAATAGACAGGCTACGCAGGACTATGCGTAAGGTTGTTAGATTATGTAGGATAGAGAGGTTTGAAGGACTGAGCCAATTAAACAAGCCAAAGCCAATCAAACTACTATTTACGACAACGGTATCTTGAATATTCTTCTTGATGAGTGTTTGCAAAGATGATGATAGCCAATCCAACTCTTGGAAGAAATCCAAACGATTATCTAACAATAAGATATCGCTCATCTGCTTAGAAATATCTGCACTCTCATTCATCACCACACCGATATCTGATAGGGTTAGAGCCGCTGAGTCATTCAATCCATCTCCAACCATCAAAATCGTGTGACCTGCTTTCTGCAGTTCCTCTACTAACTCAAATTTCCCATCAGGTTTCAAGTCTGTATAGACCTGATCAAAGGGCAAATCTTTGACTAATTCCTCTGTCCTAACCAAGGTGTCCCCTGTTGCCAGAATCAATTTTTTCCCTTGTGCCTTAAGTTTCTCCAAGGCTGCTTTTGCTTCTTTTCTCAAAGGAGTATGAATGCAGAACATTCCAATCAATTCATTCTGATAAGCCAAGAATAAGAGATTGTAGTGACTCTTGTACTCTTCAATTAAAGCATTTTGTTCTGAACTGATATGAATCTGCTCATCCTGCATCAAGACATAATTCCCAATAAGAACTGGTTGGCCATCTATATGAGATTTGATCCCCTTGCTTGCAATATATTGGAGTTTCCCATGCATTTCCTCATGTTCAATTCCCTCTATCTCAGCTTGCTTGACGATGGCATTAGCAATAGGATGATAAATGTGTTCCTCAAGACAGGCACTGATTCTGAGAATATCTTCCTCACTATAGTCCCCAAAAGGTAACACCTTTTCAACTATAGGATAACTAGTTGTGATTGTTCCCGTCTTATCAAACAAGAAAGTATCAACTTCCAGATATTTCTCCAGAACATCCCCATCCTTAATCACCATTTCACGGTTCAACCCCTCCTTGATAGCTGTCAAATAAGCTACAGGAGTAGAGATTTTCAAAGCGCAGGAGAAATCGACTAATAGGAAAGAAATAGCCTTAGAAAAAGAACCTGTTAATAGGTAAGTTAGCCCAGCCCCCAAGAAATTATATTTGACGACCTTATCCGCCATCTTGATGAAATAGCGTTGTTTCGTTTTCTTGTTTTCTTCAGATTTCTTCATTAACTCAATCAGTTGTAAAATCCGGCTGTTCATCTGATTATCGGTTACACGAATGCGTAACTCTCCAGTTTCTAATACTGTATTTGCACAAACCAAATCAGACTCTCTTTTTTCAACTGGAAAACTCTCTCCCGTCAAGGAACTTTCGTTGACCATACCTAAACCTGAAACTACTTGTCCATCAAACAGAATTTCATTTCCTTGAGATAGGACCAAGACATCTCCTATTTGAACATCGGAACTCTTGATACTAACAACCGTATCGCCCTGTACTAAGAATACGTCGCTCTCTTTTGCAAGAAGGCTTTGTTCTAAATCTGTTGCAGTTTTTTTCAAAGACCACTGATCTAAATGATTCCCCAAATCAAGCATAAACATGATATTGCTAGCTGTCTTGGATTGGTTCATAAACAAGGACAATAAAATCGCCGAACAGTCCAAGACTTCCATCGTTAGTTCCTTACGCGCTAGTGTTTGATAGGCTTCTCTAATATAACCCAAAGCCTGATAACAAGTCCATATATAGCGAATAGGATACGGCACAAAACTACGAAAAAGTACACGCTTAATCGCTGCACCTGAAACAATAGAATAAGCACTCTCTTCTCTACGAATGGGAAGAGTCATCAACTCAGAAACTTTCCCTTTATCAATTCTTTTTAAAAAGGCTTCTGCATTATCTAATACAGAAAAGCCTTCTTTTATGCGTAGAGTAAAGTGCTGTTGATCCATGTAAAACTGGATAGACTCAATCCCCTTTTCATCTCTCGCCAAGGAACGAAGATAGTCTTGAATATCCAAGGTGAGTGAAAAAGAAGATGATAGTCGGATATGTTGGTATCCTCTATGTAGCACTTTAAAAGACATATTATTCTCCTATAAGGCTATCTAATTGCTCTTCTTTTTTCTCTTGCTCGTACAAATATTTGGCATCTTGCAAGACATCGTCTCCATGTTGTTTCACAACAGAAACAGATGCATCTAGCCCGTCTTTCAACTTGTAAGCCTTAGCCAAAGCTTTAGAATAACCTTTTTTAGCTTCCTTACTTGCCAAGATTTTCAAACCAAGGGTACCAAATGCGACACCACCCAAAAAGAGTGATGATTTTTTCGCAACTTTTGCAACGGTTAATACTTCTTTTAACATACTTATTTCCTCCTTATCATTATTATATAGAAATTTAGATATAAAAGCAATTTTATTCTATAAATTGGAGAATTAGTTTTATTTCTACTGAATCTCCCATCTACTTATTTCTAAAGTTGCTTTCATTTGCCTCTTTTGATACACTTAAACTATGAATACAAACCTCAAACCCAAACTTCAGCGTTTTGCTTCTGCGACTGCCTTTTCCTGCCCTATCTGCCAAGAAAATCTGGCCTTGGTAGAGTCTAGCCTCAAGTGTAGCAACCGCCATTCTTTTGATCTGGCAAAATTCGGCTATGTCAACTTGGCTCCGCAAATCAAGCAATCTGCCAACTACGACAAGGAAAACTTCCAAAACCGCCAGCAAATTCTTGAAGCTGGTTTTTATCAGGCTATTTTAGAAGGTATCTCGGACTTACTAACAACTAATCCATCCGCAAAAACAGTCTTGGATATCGGTTGTGGCGAAGGTTTCTACTCTCGTAAACTCCAAGAAAGTCACTCTGATAAAACCTTCTATGCCTTTGACATTTCAAAAGACTCGGTCCAAATCGCAGCTAAAAGTGAACTCAACTGGTCAGTTAATTGGTTTGTCGGTGACCTGGCTCGACTTCCTATAAAAGACGCCAGTATGGATATCCTGCTCGACATCTTTTCACCTGCCAACTATGGGGAATTCCGTCGCGTTTTATCCAAAGATGGCATCTTGATCAAGGTCATCCCGACTGAAAATCACCTCAAAGAAATCCGTCAAAGGGTACAAGACCAGCTGACAAACAAGGACTATTCCAACCAAGATATCAAGGAACATTTCCAGGAATACTTCAGCATCCAATCTAGCCAAATAGCTTCCCTAACCAAACCCATCACAGCCGAGCAACGCCAAGCTTTACTTAGCATGACCCCCCTTCTCTTTCATGTTGACCAGACCAAAATTGACTGGAGTCAACTGACAGAGATTACCATTGAGGCAGAGATTTTGGTTGGGAAAGCACTGTAAATAAAACTTTCAGATAAGACAAAACCCGCACCTCCTCTTGAGGTGTGGGTATAAATCGCGATTTTTCAACTGTCTATCCGAAAAGTGGAAAAAATTTTAACCTCTCCATTTATTTTCGATTCGAAATAACAAATTTATCAATAAATAGCAAGTGAAATGAGGCAAGTGATGCCCCATAACAACATCCATGAAAAGAGATTTCTTGATGAGTCAGTGGAAAGGAACTACTATTACCCATATAAAGGCATGACCAAATCACAAATAGTATCCAAAATAAATCAGTCCATTTATATTTTGAAAAATATTTTTTCCACATAAGAACACCTTCTTTCCTGCAATCATATTATAACACTTCGTGTAAGCGGATACAAGAAATGTGAGGTAATCAACTAAGAAGAAGCATGAGGTTGAAAGAGAGTGTTAAACCTTCAATACGTCTATGATTTCTCTCTTTTTAGACCAGATTGATTCAAATCAACATTATTCAAAAAAAGCGAATTTCAATCGAAACTCGCTTTTTTACAAAATGTATTAGTATAAATTTGTATCTTAGTTCAAGTGCCAGATATCTTCGTTGTACTGAGCGATTGTACGGTCAGATGAGAAGAATCCTGCTTTGGCAATGTTAACGATGACTTTATCCAACCATGCGTCGCGGTCTTCGTAGTCAGCAAGCATTTGCTCTTTGACTTTAATGTAGTCTTCCAAGTCAAGGAGAGTCATGAACCAGTCTTTGTTGATCAATTCGTTGTAAAGACGTTCCAAGCGTTCTTTCTTACCTACTGCAAGAACAGCATCGCTCACAATGAAGTCAACCAAAGGTTTGATAGCTTCACGAGCATAGAATTCGCTTGATTTGTAAGCTGCTTTTGCGTAAAGGTCGATAACAGTTTCTGAATCTTCACCAAAGATATAGATGTTTTCGTCGCCAACCAACTCAGCGATTTCCACGTTAGCACCGTCCATAGTACCAAGAGTCAAAGCACCGTTCAACATGAATTTCATGTTACCAGTACCTGAAGCTTCTTTAGAAGCAAGTGAGATTTGTTCTGAGATATCACATGCTGGGATAAGGAAGCTTGCTGCAGTAACGTTGTAGTTTTCAACCATAACCACTTGCAAGTGTGGAGCTACTTCTGGATCATTTGCAATCACTTCTGACAAGCAAAGGATCAAGTGAATGATGTCTTGGGCGATTGTGTAGGCAGGAGCTGCTTTACCACCAAAGAAGACTGTGATTGGACGAGCAGGGATGTTACCAGCCTTGATATCAAGGTATTTGTGGATGACATACAAAGCGTTCATTTGTTGGCGTTTGTACTCGTGAAGACGTTTGATTTGGATATCAAAGATAGAGTTTGTATTGATTTCCACACCTTGGTGATCTTTCAAGTGACGAGCCAATTTACGTTTGTTGTGAGCCTTGATGCTTTCCAATTTTTCTTTGACAGCTGCTTTGTCTTCGTAAGACAAGAGTTTTTCAAGCTCATCTGCTTCATGGTGCCATCCCTCTCCAATAATCTCATCCAAGTAGTGAGATAGTCTTGGGTTGGCATGCATGAGCCAACGACGGAATGTGATACCGTTTGTTTTGTTGTTGAATTTTTCTGGGTAGATGTCGTAGAAAGCTTTCAACTCTGAATTCTTCAAGATCTCAGTGTGGAGTGCTGCCACCCCGTTTACGCTGTATCCATAGTGGATATCCATGTGAGCCATGTGTACACGGTCGTTTTCATCAATGATTTGAACAGCTGGGTCTTTGTATTCTGCTTTCACACGACGGTCCAATTCTTTGATGATTGGTACCAAGTGAGGAACCACTTCTTCCAAGAATTCAAGAGGCCATTTTTCAAGGGCTTCAGCAAGGATTGTGTGGTTAGTGTAGGCAGTCATGCTTCGTACGATTGAGATTGCTTCATCAAGCTCGATACCTCGCGCAGTCAAGAGACGGATCAATTCAGGAATCACCATTGATGGGTGAGTATCGTTGATTTGTACAACAGCGTAGTCTGCAAGGTCATGCAAGTTGCTTCCTTTTTCGATTGCTTCGTCGATGATCAATTGCGCACCGTTTGAAACCATGAAGTATTGTTGGAAGATACGGAGCAATTCACCTTGCTTGTCGCTATCGTCTGGGTAAAGGAAGAGAGTCAAGTTGCGAGCGATATCTGTCTTGTCAAAGTTGATACCATCTTCGATGATAGAAGAATCAACTGAATCCAAGTCAAACAAACGCAAGCGGTTTTTAGTAGCTGTCTTGTAACCAGGTACATCAATATCATAAAGGGTAGATGTCAATGTGAAGTGTGCAAATGGCACTTGGTAGCTACGGCTTGAGCGTACCAACCAGTTTTGCTCTGTCAACCAAGCGTTAGGAATTGTTTCTTGTTGGTTGTTTTTAAGAACTTGTTGGAAAAGACCGAAGTGGTAGTTCAATCCAACACCGTCACCATTCAAACCAAGTGTAGCGATTGAGTCGATAAAGCAGGCTGCCAAACGTCCCAAACCACCGTTACCAAGTGATGGTTCCAATTCTACTTCTTCGATTTCGATCAACTCTTTACCTGCAGCTGCAAGCTCTTTTTTAACTTCGTCATAAAGACCAAGGTTAATCAAGTTGTTTGACAAGAGTTTACCGATCAAGAACTCAGCTGAGATGTAGTAAACCTTTTTCTTACCAGTGTTAACTGGTTTTTGGCTGCTTGCAAGCTTGCTGTAGTTAAGAAGAGCAAGGTAAAGCTCTTCATTGCTACATTCTGCAATGGTTTTATTGTAACGTTTTTGTACAAATTCGTTTAATGGTAACATGTTTATGTGTCTCCTGATAATGTCTTATTTCTTTAATTCTACCAAATTTTCATTGATTCGGCGATAAATTGTAGTCAAGTCAAGCAAAGTTTCTTCAACAGCTGGTGTGAGTTGGTCTGCTGTCATACGCCATGACCAGTTTCCGCCAAGAGTAGATGGGAAGTTCATACGAGCTGACTCATCTAGTTCTAGCAAGTCTTGCATAGTTGCAATAGCCATGAAGCTAACAGATGAAAAGACTGTGCGAAGCATTGCGTGTGGCACTGTTTCGTACTCTTTACGGTTCGTGTAACGAGCCATGTATTCACGAGTTGGATCGTCGATTTCATTACGGTACCAACCAAGAACAGTGTTATTATCGTGTGTTCCTGTGTACATAACAGAGTTGGCAGGTGCCAAGTGTGGGCTATCGATACTTTCATCTTCTGGGTTGAAGGCGAATTGAAGAATCTTCATTCCTGGGAAGCCAGTACGTTCACGCAACTCGATGACTTCATCTGTCATGAAACCAAGGTCTTCTGCGATGATGTTTAGCTCACCAAGCTCTTCCTTAACGGCTGCAAAGAGTTTGTAGCCTGGACCTTTCACCCATTTACCAGGTGCTGCTGTATCGGAACCAGCAGGAATTTCCCAGTAAGATTCGAAACCGCGGAAGTGGTCGATACGAACGATATCGTAGATCTTGAAGCTTTCGCGCAAGCGTTCAATCCACCATTTGTAACCGTCTTTGTCCATGGCTTCCCAGTCATAGATTGGGTTCCCCCAAAGCTGACCAGTAGCAGAAAACTCATCTGGTGGACATCCTGCGATGCAAGTTGCTTTACCAGTGGCATCTGTCTTAAAGAGATGTGGATTTGCCCACATATCGCTTGAATCTTCCGCTACGTAGATAGGCATGTCCCCAACGATTTCGATGTGGTTGTCGTTAGCGTAGGCTTTCAATTTCAACCATTGTTGGAAGAAGAAGTATTGAGTCACACGGTGGTAAACCAACTTGTCTGCCAATTTCTCACGGTAGCTTTCAAGCGCTGAAGCTTTACGGGCACGAGCATCTGCATCTGGCCATTCTGTCCAAGTAAGATTGTCAAAATGCTCTTTAATCGCCATATATTCTGCGAAGAGTTCAAGCCATGATTGGTTGTCTTTAGCGAACTTCTCAAAATCTTTGACATCTCCTACTTCCAAGAAGCGTTTAACTGCTTTTTCTAAAAGCGGACGACGTGCATAATAAATCTTCGCATAGTCAACTTCAGATGCATCGCTACCAAAGTCAACACCTTTAAGATCACTGGCTTCGAGCAAGCCTTGCTCTACCAAGATATCAAGGTCGATAAAATGCGTATTTCCAGCAAAGGCCGAGAATGATTGGTATGGAGAATCTCCATAGCTTGTTGTCCCAAGAGGGAGAATCTGCCAATAACGTTGCTTCGTACGAACCAAGAAATCGACGAAATCATAGGCAGTTTGGCCAAATGATCCAATCCCGTATGCTCCTGGCAGAGAAGAGATGTGCATCAACACACCACTTTGACGTTTTTTCATAATAGCACCTCATGTGTTTGTTATAAAACGTTGCGCAATCAAGGCGCAAACGTTTGCGTTAATTTAAGTATAACGCATTTCAAAAACAAATGCAAGCGTTTTTAAAAAATTTTTTTGAATTATTTTAATCAAACAAAACTTGTTGCCACTGATATTTTATGAAATAAGCGAAAAAATTTTATAGATTTTCTGATTTAAGATAATTCATTCCCAATATCTGCTCTATTTTCTGAAAAACCGAGCCGAATTTACGCAATCGTTTTCCTAATATATTTTCAATTCAAAAAAACAAACATTTTAAGTTCTTTCCTATATATAGGCTTTAATAAATGTTTGAAACCTTAAAATTTTTTTAAAATTTTTGCTAAAAAAACTTGCAACCGTTTTCTATTTGTGCTATACTAAGTTCGTAAAAGAAAACGTTTGCGTTTTCTCATTAAATTATTTTTGTTATTCTTTAGGAGGAATACACTATGTCATCTAAATTCATGAAGAGCGCTGCTGTGCTCGGAACTGCTACTCTTGCTAGCTTACTTTTGGTAGCTTGCGGAAGCAAAACTGCTGATAAAGCAGCTGATACTAGCTCATCTGAAGCAAAAGAAATCACTTTCTACGTTGAAGACCAATACAAAGCCTACGCTGAAAAAGTTGCTGCAGCTTATGAAAAAGAATCAGGTACAAAAGTTAACATCAAATCAGGTGACCAACTTGGTGGACTTGACAAACTTTCACTTGACAACCAATCAGGTCAAGCTGCTGACGTTATGATGGCTCCATACGACCGTGTAGGTAGCCTTGGTACTGACGGACAACTTTCAGAAGTTACTTTGAGCGACGGCGCTAAAACAGATGATAAAACTAAATCTCTTGTAACAGCTGCTGACGGTAAAGTTTACGGTGCTCCTGCCGTTATCGAGTCACTTGTTATGTACTACAACAAAGACTTGCTAAAAGAAGCTCCAAAAACTTTTGCTGAATTAGAAGAACTTGCTAAAGACAGCAAATACGCTTTCGCTGGTGAAGATGGCAAAACTACTGCCTTCCTAGCTGACTGGACAAACTTCTACTACGCATATGGACTTCTTGCTGGTAACGGTGGTTACGTATTCGGACAAAACGGTAAAGACGCTAAAGACATCGGTCTTGCAAACGACGGTTCTATCACTGGTGTCAACTACGCTAAATCTTGGTATGAAAAATGGCCTAAAGGTATGCAAGATACTGAAGGTGCTGCAAACTTGATCCAAACTCAATTCCAAGAAGGTAAAACAGCTGCTATCATCGACGGTCCTTGGAAAGCTCAAGCATTCAAAGATGCTAAAGTAAACTACGGTGTTGCTACTATTCCAACTCTTCCAAATGGTAAAGAATACACACCATTCGGTGGTGGTAAAGCTTGGATCATCCCATCAAGCACTAAGAACCTTGAAGCTGCACAAAAATTTGTAGACTTCCTTGTTTCAACTGAACAACAAAAAGCATTCTACGATGCAACTAACGAAATCCCAGCTAACACTGAAGCTCGTTCATACGCTGAAGGTAAAAACGATGAGTTGACAACAGCTGTTATCAAACAGTTCAAGAACGCTCAACCAATGCCAAACATTTCTCAAATGTCAGCAGTTTGGGATCCAGCTAAAACTATGCTCTTTGATGCTGTAAGTGGTAAAAAAGATGCTAAGACAGCTGCTAACGATGCTGTAACATTGATCAAAGAAACAATCAAACAAAAATTTGGTGAATAATTGAATTCGTTACAAGGGGGGAGAATACAAATCCCCCTTTGATTTTATAAATTTACGAATGATTGCAGTTGCCTATCTAGTGATTGGAGACAAACTTCAATCTCGTATCCTATGAAAGGAGTATTCATGGAAAACCAACAACCTAGCAAAGCAGCCTTGCTTTCAGTGATTCCTGGGTTAGGACAGATTTACAATAAACAAAAGGCAAAAGGTTTTATCTTCCTTGGTGTAACTATCGTATTTGTTCTTTATTTCCTAGCACTTGCAGCCCCTGAATTGCACAATTTGATCACTCTTGGTGACAAGCCAGGTCGTGATAATTCCCTCTTTATGCTGATTCGTGGTGCCTTCCATTTAATCTTTGTAGTCGTTTATGTGCTCTTTTATTTCTCAAATATTAAAGATGCACATACAATCGCAAAACGTATTAACAATGGAATTCCTGTCCCACGTACTTTTAAAGATATGATCAAAGGTATTTATGAGAATGGTTTCCCTTACCTCTTGATCATCCCATCTTACGTCGCTATGACATTTGCGATTATCTTCCCAGTTATCGTAACCTTGATGATTGCCTTTACCAACTATGACTTCCAACACTTGCCACCAAACAAATTGTTGGACTGGGTTGGTTTGACTAACTTTACAAACATCTGGAGTTTAAGTACCTTCCGTTCAGCCTTCGGTGCGGTTCTTTCTTGGACCATCATCTGGGCCTTGTCTGCTTCTACTTTGCAGATTGTGATTGGTATCTTCACCGCTATCATTGCTAACCAACCATTTATCAAAGGAAAACGTATCTTTGGTGTTATTTTCCTTCTTCCTTGGGCTGTTCCAGCCTTCATCACTATCTTGACATTCTCAAACATGTTTAACGATAGTGTCGGAGCGATCAACACTCAAGTATTGCCTATCTTGGCTAAGGTTCTTCCTTTCCTTGACGGTGCTCTTATCCCTTGGAAAACAGACCCAACTTGGACCAAGATTGCCTTGATTATGATGCAAGGTTGGCTAGGATTCCCATACATCTACGTTTTGACTTTGGGTATCTTGCAGTCAATTCCTAACGACCTCTACGAAGCGGCTTATATCGATGGTGCCAATGCTTGGCAAAAATTCCGCAACATCACTTTCCCTATGATTTTGGCTGTTGCAGCACCAACATTGATCAGCCAATACACCTTCAACTTTAACAACTTCTCTATCATGTACCTCTTCAACGGCGGAGGTCCTGGTAGCGTTGGTGGTGGAGCCGGTTCAACTGATATCTTGATCTCATGGATTTATCGTTTGACAACAGGTACATCTCCTCAATACTCTATGGCGGCAGCTGTTACCTTGATCATCTCTATCATTGTCATCTCTATCTCTATGATCGCATTCAAGAAACTACACGCATTTGATATGGAGGACGTCTAAGATGAATAACTCAATCAAACTCAAACGTAGACTGACTCAAACCCTCACTTACCTCTACTTGATTGGTCTTTCAATCGTGATTATCTATCCACTTTTGATTACTATTATGTCAGCCTTCAAGACTGGTAACGTCGTAGCTTTTAAACTAGATGCTAATGTCGACTTTAGCTTTGCCAACTTCCAAGGGCTCTTCACTGAAACCTTGTACGGCACTTGGTACCTCAACACTTTGATTATCGCTTTGATTACAATGGCTGTTCAAACAAGTATCATCGTACTTGCTGGTTACGCCTACAGCCGTTACAACTTCTTGGCTCGTAAACAAAGTTTGGTCTTCTTCTTGATCATCCAAATGGTGCCAACTATGGCCGCTTTGACAGCCTTCTTCGTTATGGCCCTTATGTTGAACGCCCTTAACCATAGCTGGTTCCTCATCTTCCTATATGTCGGTGGTGGTATCCCAATGAACGCTTGGTTGATGAAAGGTTACTTCGACACAGTACCAATGTCTCTTGATGAATCAGCAAAACTAGATGGTGCAGGACACTTCCGTCGCTTCTGGCAAATTGTTCTCCCACTCGTTCGTCCAATGGTTGCAGTACAAGCGCTCTGGGCCTTCATGGGACCTTTCGGAGACTATATCCTCTCTAGTTTCTTGCTTCGTGAGAAAGAATACTTTACAGTTGCCGTTGGTCTACAGACCTTTGTCAGCAATGTGAAAAACTTGAAGATTGCCTACTTCTCAGCAGGTGCTATCCTCATCGCCCTTCCAATCTGTATTCTCTTCTTCTTCCTACAAAAGAACTTTGTTTCAGGACTTACAAGTGGTGGCGACAAGGGATAATTTATCCCCGCCACCCTTTTTCATTTTGATCTTGTTTCTAAAGTTGAAAGATTAGACACAAGACTGCAAATAGTAGCAAAATCAGCTTTTCAGTAAGCAATTTATCTACTAGACTTGAAATAAAGCACATTTCTCTATATAATAATACTCATATAGAAAACACCTTTTAGAAAGATACAAATGCTTCCATATCCATTTTCATATTTTTCAAGTATTTGGGGATTTCGTAAGCCCCTATCAAAACGTTTCGGTCTCAACTGGTTTCAGCTTCTCTTTACGAGCATTTTCCTCATCAGTTTGTCTATGGTTCCGATTGCCATTCAAAACAGCTCACAGGAAACGTATCCACTGGATACCTTTATCGATAATGTCTATACTCCACTTACAGATGAAGCCATCATGGACTTGTCAGAGAATGCACAAATCGTAGATGGAAAGCTGAACTACTCAGGTACGAAGAATCAGCAGCCTTCTCTTTTGATTGGCCCGAGCCAAAGCAAGGAATTGCCAAAGGACTTGCAACTTCATTTTGATACCGAAGAACTCGTCATCAGTAAGGAAAGTAAGGAACTAACTCGCATTCGCTACCACGCCATTCAAACGGAGAGTTTCCAGAGCAAGGAAGATTTAACCCAAGCCATTTCTAAAGATTGGTACCAACAAAATCGGGTCTATATCAGTCTCTTTCTCGTTCTTGGTGCAAGCTTCCTCTTTGGATTGAATTTCTTCATTGTCTCTCTTGGAGCTAGTCTTCTCCTTTATATCACCAAAAAATCACGCCTCTTTTCATTTAGGACTTTTAAAGAGTGCTACCATTTTATCTTGAACTGTTTAGGATTACCCACTCTGATTACGCTTATTTTGGGACTTTTTGGCCAAAATATGTCAACCCTTATCACTGTACAAAACATTCTTTTTGTTCTTTATCTGGTCACTATTTTTTACAAGACACATTTCCGTGATCCAGATTACCATAAATAGGAGATTTTTATGCCCGTGACGATTAAAGATGTGGCTAAGGCAGCAGGTGTCTCACCTTCCACTGTTACCCGCGTCATTCAAAATAAATCAACGATTAGTGATGAAACCAAAAAACGAGTTCGCAAGGCGATGAAGGAACTCAACTACCATCCCAACCTCAATGCTCGCAGTCTAGTTAGCAGCTATACTCAGGTTATCGGCCTGGTGCTTCCTGATGACTCGGATGCCTTTTACCAAAATCCTTTCTTCCCATCTGTCCTTCGTGGTATCGCCCAAGTCGCGTCTGAAAACCACTACGCTATTCAGATTGCAACAGGGAAAGATGCAAAAGAGCGGCTCAAAGCTATTTCCCAGATGGTCTATGGTAAGCGTGTAGATGGTTTGATTTTCCTCTATGCCCAAGAAGAGGATCCTTTGGTTAAGCTAGTAGCAGATGAGCAATTTCCTTTCCTTATCTTAGGTAAATCTCTATCTCCCTTCATTCCGCTCGTCGATAATGACAATGTCCAGGCAGGTTTTGATGCAACAGAATATTTCATCAAAAAAGGATGCAAGCGAATTGCCTTCATAGGAGGAACCAAAAAACTTTTCGTAACACAAGATCGTCTAATGGGTTATGAGTTAGCTCTTAAACGATACCAACTTCCTATTGATCCAAATCTGACCTACTTTGCGACCGAATTTCTTGAAGATAATGGTTATCGCTTTAGTAAACTTCTCTTCGAGCATGATCCAAATATTGATGCTATTATTACTATTGATAGCCTTCTTGCTGCAGGGGTCTGTGATTACATCGCAAAACACCAACTGGATGTCCCTGTCCTCAGCTTTGACTCGGTCAACCCTAAACTGAACTTGGCAGCCTATGTGGATATCAATAGCTTAGAACTCGGGCGCGTTTCCTTTGAAACCATTCTCCAGATTATTAACGATGCCAAAAACAATAAACAGATTTGTTACCGCCAGTTGATTGGACACAAAATTATCGAAAAATAAAGACCAGCCCCAAGGCTGGTCTTTTGAGTATTATTAATTGTCTGTTTCTACGAATCGTCCGAGGATGTGGACATTTTCGGATACAGAGACAAAGGCTGTCGGATCGACCTGTTTCATGATGTGTTTAAAATCATTAAACTCTGCTCGTGTGATAACCGTAATCAAGACTGCTTTTCTCTCATGATTATAGGTCCCTTCTGCATCGTGGATCATGGTTGCTCCGCGGTGCAATTTTTTATGGATTTTTGCGATTACCTTGTCAGGATTATTGGTCACAATCATGGCCTGCATGCGTTTTTGCTTGGTAAAGACCGCGTCTGTGACACGACTGGAGACAAAGATAGTAATCATGGAGTAGAGGGCGTATTTCCAACCAAAGGTCAATCCTGCTATCAGCATAATCGTCCCATTCACTAAGAAAGAAATACTACCGACATTTCTCCCTGTTTTCTTTCGAATGGTCAGACTGACGATATCTGTACCTCCGCTAGAAATATTGTTACGGAGCGCAAAACCAATCCCCAAGCCCATGACAACACCCCCAAAAAGGGCGTTGATAATGGGATCCTCTGTCAAGGTCACAACTGGTACAAGCTGGATAAAGAGGGAACTCATGGATACTGTGATGAAGGTAAAGATTGTAAACTTATGCCCAATCTGATACCAAGCCAAAATCATCAACGGAAAATTGATAGCATAAAAGGTTAGCGATATCGGAATGTAAAAACCAAACCAGTGATTACTCAAGGCAGAGATAATCTGTGCCAGACCTGTCGCACCACTGGAGTAAACGTGCCCTGGTTGAAAAAAGAAATTGACTGCTACTGCTGACAGAAAGCCATAAACCAGAGAAGCCGATACTTTCTCATCATATTTTTCCCGAGAGATACTTTGTAAAACTCGTAAGATTTTTATCTGATAAGCAAAGCGGCGCAAATAATAGCGCCACCGCTTAATTCGTTTTGCTTGTTTCATCTTCTTCTACTTGTAAGCTGAGTTCCTCTAGTTGTTTGAGAGCGACTGTTGATGGAGCTTGTGTCATTGGGTCGGTTGCCTTATTGTTCTTAGGAAAGGCAATGACTTCACGGATATTTTCTTCTCCTGCTAAGAGCATCACAAAACGGTCAAGACCGATAGCCAAACCACCGTGTGGTGGGAAACCATAGTCCATGGCTTCAAGAAGGAAACCAAACTGGTCATTGGCTTCTTCAGCTGAGAAACCAAGAGCCTTGAACATGCGTTCTTGAAGGTCTTTTTGGTTGATACGAAGGCTACCACCACCAAGCTCATAACCGTTCAAGACGATATCATAAGCAATGGCACGAACCTTAGCCAAATCACCTTCTAATTCGTGAGCTGTTTCTTCCTGTGGAAGAGTGAACGGATGGTGGGCGCTCATGTAGCGACCTTCTTCTTCAGACCATTCAAACATTGGCCAATCAACCACCCAAAGGAAGTTGAATTTATCGTTATCAATCAAGCCAAGCTCTTTGGCGATACGTCCACGAAGGGCGCCTAGTGTTGCATTGGCTACCTCAAGCGTATCCGCCACAAAGAGAACCAAGTCCTTATCTTCAAGACCAAGTGCTGCAGTCAATTCTGCTTGGATCCCAGTCAAGAACTTGGCAACTGGTCCGTTTAATTCTCCATCCACAACCTTGACCCAAGCAAGACCTTTAGCACCGTACTGTTTAGCTACTTCAGTCATCTTGTCAATGTCTTTACGTGAGTAGTTATCCGCAGCTCCTTTGACCACAATAGCTTTAACGGCAGGTGCTTCTGAAAAGACTTTGAAATCAACACCTCTAACCACTTCTGTCAAGTCCTGAAGCAACATATCAAAACGAGTATCTGGCTTATCAGAACCGTAAAAGGCCATAGCATCATCATACTTCATACGAGGAAATGGAAGAGTTACTTCGATGCCTTTGGTTTCTTTCATCACGCGCGCAATCAATCCTTCTGTAATATCTTGGATTTCTTGCTCCGTAAGGAAGGATGTTTCCAAGTCGACCTGGGTGAACTCAGGCTGACGATCACCACGCAAGTCCTCATCACGGAAACATTTGACGATTTGGTAATAGCGGTCGAAACCAGCATTCATCAACAATTGCTTAGTGATTTGTGGACTTTGAGGAAGAGCGTAGAAATGCCCTTTATTGACACGAGATGGCACCAAATAGTCACGCGCCCCTTCTGGCGTTGACTTCGAAAGGAATGGCGTCTCCACATCGATAAACTCCAACTCATCCAAGTAATTACGGATAGAGTGGGTCACCTTGGCACGAAGCTTAAGGTTTTCTAGCATTTCTGGACGACGAAGGTCAAGGTAACGGTAACGCAAACGTGTATCGTCATTGGCCTCAATCCCATCTTTAATCTCAAAAGGTGTTGTTTTGGCTGTATTAAGCACCGTCAAAGCTGTCACGTTCAACTCAACTGCACCAGTCGGCAATTTATCATTAGCTTGCTCACGCGCAGCGACCTGACCCGTCACCTCGATGACAAACTCACTGCGAAGACTTTCAGCTGTTGCCATGACCTCTGCAGATACTTTTTCAGGGTTGATAACCAACTGCATGATTCCTTCACGGTCACGAAGGTCGATAAAGATTAAACCACCCAAGTCACGACGACGGCCAACCCATCCTTTCAAAGTAATTTCTTGTCCGATATGTTCCTCACGAACACGACCAGCATACATACTACGTTTCATGTTTTCTCTCCTCTTTTATTCTGTTACTATTTTACCATAAAAGCGCAGGCTCTTCATGAAAATCAGCAGAAAAGTTTGATTGTCTTTAGAAATCAAAACGAACAGACAAAAAATCCGATGAAAACGTCATCGGATTCTCTGATTATGATTCTTAACCTTTTTTACGCTTTTCAGCAATCTCAGCTGCCTTTTTAGGTAGAACAATCTCCGTCGCATAAGCTGTCGCAAAACGCAAGACACCTGCAATAGGCGCAAAGACAACCGCTAGATAGTTGTAAAAGAAGTCGCCTTTAAAGGCATAGGCAAGTGCCCCGATGATAAAGAAGAGAACGACCGCCTGTATCACTGCTAATAAAATTACTCGTTTCATGTGACCTCCTGACTCTATTATAGCATGAGTATCATCAAAAAGCCGATTAAATTATTCAAAGCGTGGAGAGAAATGCTGTAAAGAAGACCTTTTCGGCTTACATAAGCCAGTCCCAAACTCAATCCCAGACTAGCATAAACTAAAAACTGTTGCAAAGTCCCTGGAAAATGAATCAAGGCAAAAAGCACACTTGATACGAGGAGAAACAGAGCTGTCTGTTTGCTGTTGTTCTGCTTAGGAAAGAGATAGCGCGCCAGCATCCCTCTAAAGATGAGTTCTTCCGTCAGAGGAGCAAAGACTACCACCATAAAGAAACCAAATACAGGCTGAGCAACTGTCAATTGTGATACGATTTGTTGATTGACTGACGGATCTTCTGGCAAAAAGAACTGAGCTGTAATCGCCACTAGCAAAACCAGAGTAGGCAACCAGATATAACGATTAAAAGCTGTCGTCTGGATGCTAACCTTTTCTGTCTGATACCATCTGTAAACTCCATAAACATAGGCCCCTGACAGAGCGATATAGAGTGGCAAGACTCCAAAGATCGAAGCCCCTAGGTCAAGCGCTGATAAAGCCATACTCTGAATCAGACCATAGCCAAAGTAAAAGGATAGGACAGCTAGAAGAAACCAGCCAAGATTTTTAAGTAATTTCATAAAAGACTCCTATTTGAAATAACGTTTTACCATAGGTAATTGCATCACATTGATATAAATATGGATCGCTCCTACAAGCAAGAAGGCTAGTAACTGAATTTCTCCTGTCAGTAAGGAAAAGAGAACGATTAGAAAATAGAGAGTTGGCAAGACATACTGGTTTAATTGGAATAAAATTCGAAAACTCTGTTCTAAATTAGCCTTGCGCTCCCCTTCATCGTAGGAGTTTATATAGTCCAAGACATCTTTTGGTGTAGAGAAGAATTCCAAATCAAACTGACGAACGATCGCAATGGTCTTATAGAGATATTTTTGAGCACTGAAAATCATCACTAATGCCAAAAAAGAAAGAGATAAGGTTATATAGCTGATATTTAGTACAATTACTTCACTACCTGAGATGAAAAGAGCCAAAAAAATCGCTACGCCTGCACTATTAAAAGCAATAGTTCCAAACTCGAGATTACGATACATTTGTACATAATAGGTTTCATTCAGATCATCATCCATTTCCTCTTGATACAAGGAGTGAAATTTTCTGCTTTTCTTTAAGAAATCGAAAGTCAAAAACATACTAATGAAACCTAACAGTAAACAAATAGATGATATCCATGGAATCACGATTTTGACATCTAAAATGGTTCCATAGTTTTCGGTATAGGCCTTAAACATCCCTGCAAACATGCCCAAGAAGCCTCCCAAGATCAAAGCCATTAAAAATAACAATCCACGTTTCTTTTTCATATTCATCCTCTTTCTAAACTAATCCAACCAACCATTGACCAAAGTCCTTACCTGACTCAAAGATAGCGACCAAACCTTCTGTTCCAAGTGACACCAAAATCAAACAAACAGCAAACAAGAGAATAGCTTGGTTTCTAGCTTTTTTTGCTCCATCTCCCAAGGGTTCATTGCCAAGCCAACCTGCTAGATAGGCATAGAGAGTTACTGTTATAATCCCAATCTCTGTCGAAGAGAGAAACAGCAAGACTGTCACCAAACGAACGATATTGGCTTGAATGTTAAAATAATTTCCTAAACCTGCACAAACACCCGCAAGTTCTTTGTGCTCAGTATCGACTTGAAAACCTGCTAAAAACTTTTTCATATTCATTCTCCTTTTTCACTTGCTAGATTTTTGGATTTCTTTTCAATCCAGTCAACTACTGGGATGAGAGCAAAGTAGGTCCAAACAAATTGGTCGCTTTGATATGGATTAAACCAGCCTAGGTCCATCCCAATCAGTAGAAATACGCTGACTAATAGAGCTATGGCAACTACATAATAGATTACTTTATACTTGTTCATCATTTTTCTCCTTTTTCTTCAACCGATTGAAAATGGACAAGAGGACTAAATTAATCCAAAACAAATACTTACTTTCAACAAAATAGAACCAACCCAGTAATGTTCCAATCATAGCAAAAGCATTCACAATAAAGGCAAAAACACTCATATAATAAATTACTTTATACTTATTCATTCCTCATCCTCCTCTATACGAAAGACTGACTCGACTGGCTCATGGAATATCTGAGCAATCTTCAGGGCAATAACGATGGATGGGGTGTACTCATCCCGTTCTAACAAACTGATGGTCTGTCTGGAAACTCCTGCTAGCTTGGCAAGTTCGGTCTGATTGAGACCATCGCGAGCCCGAAGCTCTTTTAAACGATTTTTAAGCATTCCCTTCTCCTTTACTCTTAACTTGCTTACATTGTAACACATCTTTTTCTTTTTGACAAGCATATTTGTCAAAAAGTTTAAGATTTTTGTCATTTTGCAAAAGAAAAAGGTCAGGAATAAGATCCTGACCAGTTTTTCTACTATTAAAAGCCTAATTTTTCAAATATTTCTGAAAAGTTTTGGCTAATGGTCTCAAGTGATACTTGAACTTCTTCTCGAGTTTGGTTGTTCTTAACTGTCACTTGTCCGCTTTCGACTTCGCTCTCTCCGAGAGTGATGAGGGTCTTAGCAGCAAAGACATCGGCGGACTTGAACTGAGCTTTGAGTTTACGGTTAAGGTAATCACGCTCTGCTTTGAATCCTTGTTGGCGAAGGGCTTGTACCAATTCCAAGGCCTTAACATTTGCTCCTTCACCCAAGACTGCGATATAAACATCTAGAGCGTTTTCGATAGGGAGGGCCACCCCTTGTTTTTCAAGGATGAGAAGCAGGCGCTCTACACCAAGGCCAAATCCAAATCCAGCAGTTTCAGGACCACCAAAGTAGGCAACCAAACCATCGTAGCGACCACCCGCACAGACCGTCAAGTCATTGCCCTCAATCTCAGTGATGAACTCGAAAATCGTGTGGTTGTAATAGTCCAGACCGCGCACCATATTGGTATCGATGATATAGTCTACACCCAGATTTTCCAACATCTGACGCACAGCATCAAAGTGGGATTGGCTTTCTTCATCAAGGAAGTCCAAGATAGACGGCGCATTTTCTACTGCCACCTTGTCTTCTTTTTCCTTAGAGTCCAAGACACGGAGAGGATTTTCCTCCAAACGACGTTGGCTATCCTTCGACAAGGTCTCCTTGAGCGGTGTTAAATAGTCGATCAAGGCCTGACGGTAGGCTGCACGGCTCTCAGGATTTCCAAGCGTATTGAGGTGCAATTTGACACCTTGGATGCCGATTTCTTTCAAGAAATGAGCCGCCATAGCGATGGTTTCCACATCGGTAGCTGGATTACTAGAGCCAAAGCACTCGACACCAATCTGGTGGAACTGGCGCAAACGACCTGCTTGTGGACGCTCATAACGGAACATAGGACCCATGTAATAGAACTTACTTGGCTTTTGCACTTCTGGGGCGAAGAGTTTATTTTCCACATAAGAGCGGACAACGGGCGCAGTTCCTTCTGGACGGAGGGTAATATGGCGGTCACCCTTGTCATAAAAATCGTACATTTCCTTGGTTACGATATCCGTTGTATCTCCGACAGAGCGACTGATGACCTCGTAATGCTCAAAAATAGGCGTGCGCACTTCTGCATAGTTATAGCGCTTGAAAATTTCACGGGCAAAGCCCTCAACATACTGCCACTTGGCAGACTCAGCCGGTAAAATATCCTGCGTTCCTTTTGGTTTTTGTAATTTCATAGGGAATCCTCTTTAAACTTAATAGTCTTATTTTACCATAAATAGAGGGATTAAAACAGTGAGAGGAGAAAATCTCAAGAGAGTCTTTTCAGAAAATTCATCAAAAACTTGCCAAATTGTCAGAATTATGAGAAAATAGAGGATATTTATCACGTGGAGGGACTGTTATGAGAGACGATATCAAAATCAATGACCGCGCTTTGGCCTTACAAGACCAAATTATCGAAAAACTAGAGAAGGTTTTTGATACAGATGTGGAATTGGATGTGTACAATCTGGGCTTGATTTATGAAATTAATCTGGATGAAACAGGTCTCTGTAAGATTGTCATGACCTTTACCGACACTGCCTGCGATTGCGCCGAAAGCCTGCCTATCGAAATCGTGGCCGGTCTGAAACAAATCGAGGGTATCGAAGATGTCAAGGTTGAAGTTACCTGGTCGCCTGCCTGGAAGATCACACGAATCAGTCGCTACGGCCGTATTGCCCTTGGACTGCCACCTCGTTAAGCAGGCAAATCACTTTTGAAGATAAAAAGAAGCAAGCCGAAGATGGCTTGCTTTTTGATACTCAATGAAAATCAAAGAGCAAACTAGGAAACTAGCCGCAGGCTGTACTTGAGTACGGCAAGGCGATGTTGATGTGGTTTGAAGAGATTTTCGAAGAGTATGAGTTTATTTTTTACCTGACTTGTCCATATTCCAGAAGTCTGTCACAGCTCCGCGAGAAGCAGATGATACGATGTGGGCATATTTACCGAGTACACCACGGCTATAAAGTGGTGGCAAGGTTGTTTCTGCCTTGCGTTTTTCAAGTTCTTCTTCGGATACGGCCATGGAAATTTCTTTGGTATCTTGGTCAACTGTAACGATATCGCCTGTACGGAGGTAGGCAATCGGTCCACCATCCTGAGCTTCAGGGGCGATATGTCCAACAACCAGACCATAAGTACCACCAGAGAAGCGTCCGTCTGTCAAGAGGGCAACCTTGTCTCCTTGACCTTTACCAACAATCATGGATGAAAGTGACAGCATCTCAGGCATACCAGGACCGCCCTTAGGTCCCACGAAACGAACAACGACAACATCGCCATCAACGATTTCGTCTGTCAGAACTGCCTGAATAGCATCTTCTTCTGAGTCAAAGACCTTAGCCGGTCCAATGTGGCGACGCACTTTCACACCTGATACTTTAGCAACCGCGCCATCAGGAGCGAGGTTCCCGTTCAAGATGATAAGCGGACCATCTGCACGTTTTGGATTTTCAAGTGGCATGATGACTTTTTGACCTGGGGTAAGGTCTGCAAAGTCAGCTAAGTTCTCAGCAACAGTCTTACCAGTACATGTGATGCGGTCTCCATGAAGGAAACCATTTGCCAAGAGGTATTTCATAACCG